>JAISKT010000371.1 GCA_031261295.1 Candidatus Symbiothrix sp.
TTACTCTTGGTAGTTTTGAAATTGTCTAAGTTCCGAAAACCAGAATACAAGTTAAACGCCTTCTTTCAATATCTTATAAAAATACTATCTGTTTTTGTATAAATCAATTTTATTATTTCGCAAAAATACATGATTTTTTTAATATATCGTATGCCGGATAAGAGAAAACCGCATTATAAATAATAATTTAGCGTGGCCTAACGCCGGAGGCGTTGCATTATTGTAGAATGTTTGAAATCCCTCGCCTTCCCTTAACCGCGGAGTGGTTACATAACGTAGAGACGCGATTAATCGCGTCTCTACCATCCGAATGCAACATCTCCGATGTTGTGGTGGATATTGTGATTTATTTGTATCTACAATAATGCAATCGCTCCGCGATTAGCTGCATTAAAATGCAATTTTACCGGAATATCAAATAAGTGATTTTGATGCAAAAAAAATCATTTAATATACGAAAATTTCTTATGCCCGTCTTGTACTTCAATCTTTGTAATGCTATCAAGCGGAATGGATGCTCTGATTGATTCTATAAATCTTGATTCAATACTGGCGACAGAATTAGCGTCAACATAGATCCTGTCAAAATAAAAGATTGTCTTTTTGTTTTTATGCCCGTGAGTAAAACGGGTTTCAATGGAAGGGCTGTTTGTCAACTGATGCGGATTACCCTTTTTGTCTATACATTGAATGGTTGTAATCGGATTTGCCAAATATTGGTATCTTTCATATACAGGGCCTTTCACTGTAACTTCTTTGAATTTAGTTGAATCTATTCCGGCAAATTGCTGTTTAAAACTATCAACAGGAATATAATAAGTCGTACAAGAACTTACGGCAATACATCCGATCACAATTACTGTTATAAATATCTTTTTCATATTAAAAATTATTTTTTAAATTATCTACATTATGAAATATATGGGACTTCCTTGAATTCAATTCCAATATCCAATTTGTTCTTTTGCATCATTCTTTTCATTAGATCAGATACCATTATCTCATTAATAGCATTTGATGCATTAAAGAAATCCAAATCTTTAGCTTTTTCATAATCAATCCACGGCTTGGCTATACTGTCAACGACCCATACAGAGTTTTCGGTATCAATCACATCAAATATAACTTTGAAATGGATCAAATAATAGATTTTATTTCCGTATTCCTCACTCTTTGTTTTAATTGGATAAAATTCTAAAGGATAATCAGCCGGAATAATTTCTTGAATTAAATTCTTTAATTCTTCGTTGGCAAAATAAGCTGTCGTATTTGAATTCATAAAAGGCAGATATACTCCGCCTTTTAATGTGAATTCAATATTTTCCCAATTTACAACCGGTTCTACCTCTACTCCAAATCGAATGTCTGTGCCTTTCGGAGCAAAAAGGACTCCATGATTTTTATTGTATTTTAATAAAAACCGGTAGAATTTCTTTTTTTTCATTTCCAATAAAATTTTCGTAACATATTCGGATTATTTATTACCGGTTGTCTTATCTTTAGATCGAACGCTTTAATGAATTGTTGCTGATTCATTCCAGGAGTATTGCTAATTGTTCGCATATTGTCTAATACCCATTTATGGTATTCATTTGGATGTCTTCCTTGGTGGGGCATCGCCTGTTTATTCCAGTCGCCATCCAAATCCAAACCATATTTGCTTGCAATTTCTTCCATTTCAGGAGTATATTGTGAATTTTTATCTGTGGCAAAATGGTGAGTTTGAGTAGGTCTTGTTGATTTTCCGTTCCATGGATTTTCACCGGCTTTATATGCAGCTCGCATGCCACTTGCCATGCCGGTTACAGTACCTACAGCAAATCCTGTTAAAGCGCCTTGTCCTCCTGCTTTTAATGCATCTCCGAAATTTTCACCATTCATTAATGCAAATCCGGTTCCCAATGCAAATCCGGTGGCTGATCCTGTAATGGCTTGAGTTGCTGCTTGCTGTATTGCCTGGCCACCTAAACTGGAAGTAATGTTACTTACATAAGGTGATAGCACTCCACCTAAACTGGAGCCTAATCCTCCTCCAAGGCCACCCATAATTCCGTCAAAGAGTAATTGCTGAGCGGAAACATTGTCCCAATTCCATTTGCCGTCATTACCAAATCCCTGACTGACAAGGCTATTGCCGGCTCCCATAACCGCCCCGCCACCCCATGGGCCTATATATATCGTCAAAACACCCCCGACAGCTCCTACTCCAAAATATGAAGCCCCCTGAGCGAAACTATGAACATTGCCTTGGACGATATTGATAACCAAATTGACCGTCCCTCCAATGAGGGCAGCAATTAAATCATCTATTAACCAATACTCGCCTGAAGGGTCAATGTACCTTAACGGATTATTTAACGCATACGAATACCGGTTGAAACTTTGGCTGAAATTTGGCGCCTGCACAAACGGGTCAGGACTAAGGAATCGTCCCACTGCCGGATCATACAGCCGAGCATTCATATTGATCAATCCAAATTCCGGCAAGTGTTCGTGGCCGGTATAGCCGCGATTTAGCATGTAAAACCCTATGTCGGCGCCAGGTGCAAATAGATTGAAGCTACTGGGAGATCTCAACCTTCCCCAGGCATCATAACTTCTCGGGTTATTGGCGGCGCCTGTGCCGTCTGCTAAATTAACAATACTGCCCAAATAATCCCGGCAAATATAATTTTCATACCATCCGCCGCTACTTCGCATGTAAACTGTCGTAGCTGAAGTTGCATCTCCGCCGAGATACAAGCGTTGTTGGGTGCTTCCATCCGCTTTTTCATCCAGCTCGTACTGTCCACCTATATAATAACGGGTATATTGGATAATATTGTTTTTTTCCATCACCATTTTTATCCTTTCACCCGAACCATTGTAGGTAAGCGTGGCTTTATAGCCATTTCCCGAAATCGTTGCCGGACGCTTGAATGAGGTATAAGTAATCGTTTGGTTCTGGGCAGGTATCAGGTTAGCGATATTGCTGCCGCTTACTCCTGAGATGGCATACGGCTTTCCGGCTGTATTGTAGGCGAAAGTTCCTACTTCCGATTTTTGAGTGATATTTCCTTTCACATCATAAGACGCGCCTCCCCCATTGTAAGTGAGTAAACGGTTTAAATTGTCGTAAGTGAAATTTTCCTGTTTATTGTTCTTATTGTCTTTCCTGTAAGTCAAGTTGCCTTTTGACGAATCGAAACTGTAAGTATAATCAAAGAATGTTCCGGAGGCGGTTGACTTTGCTTTTTCCCCGGTTGGAAAACCATAGGTATTGTATGTATAATTCCGGGTGACAGGGCCATGCTCTATTTCTGTCGGTTGTCCGAAAGCATTTTCCGAATTTAGTTTCCAGATGGATTTTACTCCGCTCAATTTTATTTCCGTCAAATAACCATTGGCATAGCTGTAATTTTCCGTAGTAGCTGCTCCGCCGGCGGTTGTATAAGATACATACGACACCTGCCCATTACTGTTATAGCCCTGGCTTTTTTGTAAATACTTATTGGCCGCCACTGTTTCTTTTGCCATCAATAAACGGCCGTAGGTATCATAAGTATAGGATTTAAATAAATTTGAATTGATACTGTCCGCAGCTAATTGATTATCCGCATTGTATCGGTACCTTGTCGTAAATTCGGGACAAGCTTTGGAGATAAGCCGGTTATAAGAATCATACCCCATGGTATTCGTTTTACCATTGGCATCTGTTTGTGTGAGTAAATTTCCTGCCGAATCGTAAGTAAAAGTCTCACGCCCAGCGCTGGGATCAACAATTGCTGTTTGCCGGCCGTAACTGTCATCTTCATACGTTGTAGCCAATATATTGGAAGATGAATAACTTTTAATTCCATGTTGTGTATTATTTCCTTTCGTATTATAAGCAAAAGTTTCATAAGACACTTGATTGCCATTAATGTAGTGTATCTTTTGTATTTTTCAACAAATCCTGAGAACTGCTACCGGTCCTGTTAATTTTGGCAATCTTATTGGATGCTACATTTACCGAATAAGTATAAGAATTACTTGCAACAGGAGAATCTTCACTTTCAAGTACTCCAAAATTGAATGGATCATAAATCCGTGACGTACTCCTGTTCCGGTTATCTATTTCTATAATTTCTGTAAATCCACGAAATCCAAGCCCCTGTTTGTGTATTACCGCATTGGTGGGAAGGATGATGGAATTATTGGTATAACTTGTATTTGAATTGCCATCGGAAAGATAGGGAATAATACCATTACCGGTAATGTAAGCTAGAAATAGATCGGGATGCGTTTTTATCAAATCGGTTAAACCATCGCCATTTACATCTTGAAGAAAGAATTTTGCACCTGAATAATTATTTGCACTTTGGCAAGTTGTTTTTTCAAAAGATCCATTTCCCATGGAATAAAAAATAGACCAGGTATAATCTGCCGAATTGGTGGTTGGAGGAGAAAGCAGGAAATCCGGTTTGCCGTCGTTTGGGCATTGCCCTCTATATCGGCACAAATTTACTGCAAAGACGCCAATCGCGGAGCGATTACATTATTGTAGATACAAATCCACAATATCCACCCACAACATCGGAGATGTTGCATTCGGGTTGTAGAGACGCAATTAATCACGTCTCTATGTTATGCAACCGCTCCGCGGTTGACGGTGCAGGTCGTAATTATTATGTGCTACAATAATGCAATCGCTCCGCGATTAAATGCGCTAAATTAGTATTTAGCGGGGGCTGAGTAGTTATAACCAAAACTATGCTTCTTCCGTGCAATAAAACTGCACGGAACATTTTTATGAAAATATTTTGATGGAATAGTTACATCCTTCAACAAAAAAATGGGGAGCTTTTTTTAAGCCCCCCATTTTTGTCGTGTCAATTATTATTTAATCCTCCTGTTGGGATACTGTTTTCCTTTTGAATACATACATCCCGTAAACAAATCCCAAAATGCAGAGTAGGGGAATGGCATCGCCAATAGGGTCAGACTCTTCACCTGTACCTCCTTGTCCATTATTAGGAGGACTAACCCTTTGAACACCCTTACCCGCATTGGCCCGGGCAAACGGATCGCCAAACTTTTCTTCTTCCGAAACCGCATTTATCGTTGAAAATAACAAAATAAAAGCGCTGAGAAAGAGTGTCTTATATCTTAATATTCGTTTCATTTGTTTTACTTTTTAGCAATTAATACTTATTTGATCCTTACTTTGGCGTTTTTCACTCCCTTGTCTGTAACCAATTTTACGATACAAACTTCAGGGATGTTTGTGTCGCGGGTGATGGAATAAGCAGGTGCATCGACCTTTTTATTGGCATAAACCAACGTTCCCTGCGTATTGTAAATCCATATTTGGCGGATGACATCGGATGAACCGGTAGCCGCATAAATCGTATGGTCTTTACTGTAAATCATTGCCTTATCCGAAAGTGTGTTCAATCCCGTAGGCGCCGCCGGAGTCAATTGGATGAAGAAACGGTTATCGGCCGGTAACACTTCAATCCTGCTATTGAATGCCGGTACATAATCGAAACTGTATTCATACGAAGGCAACCCGGTTAATTCGATTTCTTTGTTTTCCCGGGTATCCATAAACCGGATAGCCGCATGATAAGTATCCATTCCATTGAAAGTGAACGTCATTTTTCCCTCGTAAGAGGTAAAGAGGCCTATCGGTATCAACAGGTTATCGTTGTTGATAATATTCGCTCCGACGGCTACACTGCCTTTTCCGGTTTCTTTTAAGGTGTAAATATCCGGGATTTTGTCCGCTTCCATCAGCAATTTGCGGGCGTCCATACTACCCAAAACATCTTGGCCTTCTTCGCGGTTCGCAATGAAAGTCAGCACGGAAGCAGTGGAATTACTTGCCATGATATTCAATTTATCTACGGTATTTTCACCGGCTTTCCATGTCCCCTTACCAGTAGCTGCTGCTGAAATGGAAGGAAGATCAAAGATTAATTGACCGCTCCCGGTATTTTTTTCAACAAAAAACGACTGCATGGGAGCAATATATTGATCCATACCTGTCTCCGAAGCGCCTGAACCAAAAGAGCCAACCGGATTATAACCCACCAAACCGCCTGCTTCACCGGTCATTATTTGATAATTTTGTTTTATCTTGGTAGCATTATCATTATTGCCATGCAATAAATCAAAATCAATCGTGGACATAAATGGATTGCCAACCATAGCAATAAACGAATCATCATCATCTTGTACGAAGAGCAGATCTTCATTTACAGGAGAAGCCGCTAACTTGTGAGCAGCTGTCGTTCGATCGACTTCCGAATGAGTGGTTGTTCTTTCAAATCCGGTTCCGTTACTTTTGAAATTGAAAAATTGGCTGGTTCCAACCTTATCATTAGCGCCTGCTCCGGCTGTATATTCGTGTGTATGATGTACATTGGCATGCACGGAAGCATTTTCAAAGAACGGAAGTTCGAGAATGCCGTTCGATTTTCCCAATCCGTAATCGGGCACAATATTTTCATCGTCCAACCATATCAGGAACGCGTCTCCGGCTTTCAATTTCGTTGTATTTGTAGAAACAAAATCCCACTCGGCTTTGCCTGCCGTTTTGAATGTATAAAGATAGGATCGGGGATAACCTCCAAATGTAAAATCACCGCTATGTACTTCTTGCAAAGGAACAGAGACCATATTCCAGCGGTTTCTGAAGGTATTGTCGAAATTGTATTGCACAAACGCTTTTTGGTAAGTGAGCAAGTCCTGACGGCCCAATTCGGCGCCTGCTTCAATCGTAATGTTCTTTGCAGCGTAAGTATTGCCGTCTTCCAATACCGGGAACTTGGCAGCTGACGCCCGAATCACGACATCGGTTGAAGAGCCGGGAACAACCCCTTCTTGCCAGTTGGCCGGTAAATTCCAGTCGGATGTTCCGCCTGCCCAGGTTGCGGTTAAGGGGTCGCGCTTGACTGTCACCGTATAAGTTTGCGTTGTACTGCGGTCTTCTGCGATAGTACTTATGGCTATCGGATTGGTTCCAACAGTCAATGTTTTCTCTCCGTTGCCGTTTACTGTCGCATTGACATGATTAGCTGTACCGGTAACCGTAATAGTTGTGACGCTGTTTGGTACGTTTACCGTATAATTAATTGTAGCAGGATCGAATGCAGGTGTTAATGTTCCGTCACTTACGGTAAGACTCTGCAAGCTTCCATCATTTGAAAGAGCGGGAGATTCGACTAAAGTAATGTATAATGCATTTCCGAGTTGTGTCCATCCACTGTTATACCAAAATACGGCTACTATATAATCATCTGTCTCTAAATTGATTGGAGTATTAAAGACAATATCTTTTTCTTCATTTTGATCAATCAATACAGTTTGATAACCAAAATAAGTTAAAGAACCGCCGGTTCCTGATTTAGAAAAAACAAAGGTAAGCACATCGTCTTCAAAAAATCCTCCTGTATTTCTGATACGAGCAGTTAATTGGGGATTTTCTTTGTCCACCTGAGTAGTCGAATTTGGAAATGTAGGGCCGGATAGCAGTATCAGATTAGGGGCTGTTGTCGGCGTTGCCTGTACCGCTATGGATGTAGTAGATCCAAGTACGGACGCTTCTGTTGCTGTAAATGAATTCCGATTGTTATTCGGATCGTACTTAACTGATAATATATATGTATTTGGGGCTAATTTTATTGAATCCGAAAAACCAATGGTTTTAGTTTCTCCGGCAGGAATAATTACCGGATCGTTAGCCACCAATTGAGAACCTAACTGAATAACCAGATTGGAGTTATATTCGCCGTTTCCGTTATTGGTTACGATTGCTTCAAATTGTCCGGTTTTATTTTGGTACAAATTACCGACAGCACTTAAACCCTCTAATACCAGATTGGGCAGGATATCGGCAGGTTCGGAAATCGTCACCTGATTTGTACCGGATACGGTTATGAGCAGGTAGGAAGCAGATCCTTCTTTTCCTTCTATAAGTATAGCCTTATCTAATTCAGGAGCAACGCTGTATGCCAGGTATAGCTTGTATGTCCCCGGAAATAAACCGGCAGGAAGCGAGATGCCGGTCAATCCAAGTTCCGGATAATAACTGCCGGGAGGTAATGGGCCGAGACTACCTGCCACGTCATAATCAATAATGGAATCATCCAAATCACACAAGGCTGTTCCCAAATATCCTGTAAATGCTACACTACCGATATTTTCCAAATGAGATATTGTTAAATCAAAACTTTCCGTCGGCGAAGCAAGCGTAGTTTTACTTGCCAATAAAGAACTGAATCCTAATTTTATGGAAGGCACAGTAGATGATCCGGTGGGTGGCTGAATACCCGCAATAATACTTTGGCTGGTGTTGTATCCGCCGCTTCCGCCACCGATTCCCAAAGCAGACGGGCTTAATGCCGAAAGCTCAAAGTAGCCGTTGGAAGAACCTCCCCAACCCCAATTGATATGGAACAAATCATCCCCGTCGTATCCGTCACACACAAAAGCATGTCCACCGCCGGAACCATGTCCGCTATAAAAAACCGGACGATTGGCATTTAATTCGGTTTTAATGATATTTACCCAGTCCGAATAAACATAAAAATCTCTTGTATAGGCATTAACCCCTGCATCATAACTAAAATAATTTCTTAAAGCAGCAGCGACAGCCAACGAATTAGCTCCGCTACCACCGGCAGATGAAACATTATAATCCATATCTACCGAAACGCCACAGTGATACATCAACGTAGCAACAGCTGCATTTTGAATGTCTGTGCTTGATGAAGAATAGGTATTAGTCATATTATCCCATTCGTATGAGGTGTTTCCAAAATCAGCAGACAGATTGAATCCGCGTGTTTTGGAGGTATAACTATGCGATCCTGTCCCGTATTCCGGATAATTCCAATATTTCATTACCTGAGCCATGGCTGTGGCCACACAACCGGTAACTGTTCGCGTGCTACTTACCACCGGACATAAATTATTGTAGGGAGCGCCTTGATCCCATTTGGTTTTAACGAGCGGAGCAATGGCATTCGCAAATGTCACGGAACTTGAGCTTCGATTCAAATACTCAGTATCCAACAGTATGGTTTCCGGCATATCAGCCAATTGTTTCAATTCCGATTCGTAAAACGAAAGCCAATACTTGAAGTTATCCGGCAATTGATTGAAGTCAAAACTTCCTTCATCGGAATAACCCAAAATACCTTTGGCCCGGTCGTCTGCCGAAACAATTATAAATCCCCGGTTTTTTCCCTGGTTAAATACATAAAACAGAGCTTCCTCCGAAGGACTTTGCAGCGTACTCTTGGCTGTATAAGCCAAGGTCAATGTTACCGGTGGTTGAGTAGATGGACTTTTCAATACCGTTTTCTCGCTCAAAAAATTGGTTGCGACCGATGTGGCTTCTGTTGCCGAACGGGGTTTTGCCATTCCCAGCATAGCGCTGAAAAGGAATGCCCAGACAATTAAGAATAATTTTTTGTTCATCAGAGTAGTCTTTATAATTATAAAAATGATGTGTTAGCAACAAAATTACAAAATAAAAATGAAAAATTGCAGTATTTAAGTATAATCATACTATTTTTTTAGAATTAAGCCTAAATTAAGATTATATTAAGTAAAAGATATTATTTTTGCCCCCAAAGTAATTTATTTTATGATCATGAAAAAACACATTCTTTCTTTTTGGGTTTGCTTCGGTTTTTGCTTTTTAAGCTTTCAGTCAATCGGACAAAATCTTCCGCCGTTGAAATTACAATATGATTTTCCGGCCGGCGAGTGGGAAGCGGAAGCGCTGCCGCTGGGAAACGGGAATATCGGCGCTATGGTTTTTGGCGATGTCGCTACCGATGTCATCCAAATCAACGAACATTCGCTTTGGTCGGGTGGCCCGGGGAAAAATCCGAACTACAACGGCGGTCACGCTCATACGGCTGCAATGGTCAAACAGAACCTCCAAAGCGCCCGGACGGCCCTTCAGGAAAAAATGACGCTGTTCACGGAAAACAATTCCGCGTACATAGATGCTGCCGGAAAGGTGGTAGCCACTAATTATCCGGCGGAAAATGCTACGCTGAAATCATATATAAATAACTTGATGGGCGATAAAACCGATTTCGGTGCGTACCAGTCGCTGAGCAACCTGAATATTTCATACACTTCGGTGACTATTCCTGAAATTGTCAATATCTCAGGCGATTGCAACAATCCGAATAATGCGGGCGAACAGTTTCCCGCTCTTTTTGATAATAGCCTCAATACCAAGTGGTATGCCGATGCCGGTTTCAAAGGATTTCCCTGTTATATAACTTGGGAGTACAAAGATGCTTTTCCCGTTTCCGCTTATACCCTGACTTCCGGCGGAGATATGCAGGCTCGCGACCCCAAATCGTGGAATCTCTACGGTTCCAACGATGGAAATGCGTACACACTTATTGAAACAAGAACCAACGTCACTTTCCCGGAACGGACGCAAAGTCTCCAATTTAATCTGGCGCAAACGGTTACCTATAAATATTTTAAATTTGAAATCACTTCTTCTTTTACGGCCAATACTTCACCGCAATTGAGCGAGATTGCGTTGGAAAACGCGAATATAGCCGGTTTTCCGGTTTATACAAATTATTCCCGCGAATTGGATGTGGATAATGCCGCCGCTTCCGTAAGTTATACAATGGACGGAACGAATTATACGCGGGACTATTTTATCAGTTATCCCGACAAGGTGATGGTGATTCGTTTGGCGGCCGATAAACCCGGCGCCCTTTCCCGGAATATCTGGCTCACGACTCCCCAGGCGGCCGGTACGATCAGTGTAGAAAACGGCGTCATTACCTTGCAGGGCCGGCCTTCCGACCAGACCGCCAACGGATTGAAGTTTGCGCAAGAAGTAAAAGTCATCCCGGCGGGCGGTACAATGACCGTTTCCGGAAATAAAATTACAGTTGAAAATGCCAATGAAATCCTGATTCTTTCTTCGGCGGCTACCAATTACCAGCAGTGTATGGATGCCACGTTTAATTATTTTTCTGCAACGAGTCCGCTGACTACAGTTCAGGGAATCATTAATCAAGCGGTTCCAAAAACATACGCGCAGCTGTTGGCCAATCACACCACTGATTATAAAGCATTGTACGACCGGATGTCTTTGTCACTGACCAATGCGCTGAATACCAATAACAAAACAACCAATCAATTATTGGCCGGTTACAAGAACAATACGAATACGACTGCCGAAAATTTATATCTGGAACAATTGTATTACCAATACGGACGGTATTTGTTGATTTCTTCTTCCCGTAAAAACGGTTTACCCGCCAATCTGCAAGGGATTTGGGCCGAAGGATTGGCGCCCCCCTGGTCGGCGGATTATCATACCAATATCAATCTCCAGATGAATTATTGGTTGGCCGAACAAACCAATTTGGCCGAATGTCACTGGCCGGTATTTGAATATGTCAAGAGTCTTGTCCCGCGGGGAAAATATACCGCCGGTTACTATTATTGCAAACCCGACGGCAGTCCGGTAAGGGGTTGGGTCATTCATCACGAAAATAATGTATGGGGCAATACGGGTCCGGGCACTTGGTACGAAGGTTTTTATTTCCCGGCGGGCGCCGCCTGGATGTGCCAGGATATTTGGGAATATTATCAATTTAATCAGGATAAAGCTTTCCTGGAAGAATATTATCCGATACTGTTGGATGCCGCTTTGTTTTGGGTGGACAATTTGTGGCGGGATTCGCGAGACGGTACGCTGGTCGCCAATCCGTCTTATTCACCCGAACACGGCCCTTATTCCTTGGGCGCTTCCTGCGACCAGGCGATTATCACCGAATTGTTTGATATGGTGATCAAAGCAAGTAAAGCTTTGAATAAGAATACCCCGGAATTGAATGAAATCAAGGCGGCCAAAGGCAGATTAGCCGGGCCTCAAATCGGTTTGGCCGGTCAATTCATGGAATGGAAAGACGAATTGCAAATAGACATCACCGGCGATGGTGGCCACAGGCATGCGAATCACCTGTTCTGGCTGCATCCGGGTTCACAAATTGTAGCCGGGAAAAGTCCGCAAGACGATTTGTATGTCGAAGCCATGAAGAAAACGCTGAATACACGCGGAGACGGCGGTACGGGCTGGAGTAAAGCGTGGAAAATCAATTTCTGGGCGCGGTTGCGGGACGGCAATCATTCGCATAAAATGCTTGAAGAACTGTTGAAAGAGTCCACGCTTACGAATTTGTTTGATACGCATCCGCCTTTCCAGATAGACGGCAACTTCGGGGCTACGGCCGGTATGACCGAAATGCTGGTGCAAAGCCAGGGCGAATCGATCGAATTGTTACCCGCTCTGCCGGATACCTGGAATGCGGGAAGCTTTGACGGACTGAAAGTGCGGGGGAATTTTGAAATCTCGGCCAATTGGTCTGATAAAACATTGGGTTCAGTGAAAATAGTTTCCAATTCGGGGCAAAATTGCAAGGTTAAATATCCCGGCATTAAAAACTATGCTGTTGCGAAAGGTACGGGAGAAATAATTACTCCGGTTATTATTGATGACCATACAATCTCGTTTGAAACGACTGCCGGTACGACCTATATTATAGGTACAAAATTAGATTAATACAGTTATGAAAAAAACAGCAATTAATATATTATTTCTTGTGCTGACACTTTCTTGTTTCGCACAAAAAAAATATTACGTCAAGCCGGACGGCATTCCGGGGCTGAGCGGCAATTCCTGGAGCTGGGCCACCAACGATTTGCGGGAAGCGGTTGAGAAAGCGGTAGCCGGCGATATAGTCTATGTCGCAGCCGGAACGTATTACGGCGGCTTTGTCATGAAAGAAGGTGTTACGGTAATGGGCGGATATACAGCCAATAGAGATAATCCTACCGAACGCAACAACGTAATGGATACCACCGATCCGGCCAAGCAAAGTATTTTGGACGGAAAAGGGGAGCAACGGGTGCTTACGCAATATGCTCCGTTCACCGTTCCGACCACTTGGGAAGGATTTGTGATACAAAACGGCAATCCCTCCGTTGAATTTAAGATCGGAAATGTCATTTATTCCACGACAGGCGATGCTAAAATAGCCGGTATCCTGTATAAATATGATTCGGCGACTGGGGCGGGGATGATGTTTAGCGTGGAAGAATCCGGAAAGCAATGGGGTGGTTATGAGGAAGCTATCTCCGGGCTTCCGGTTGACGGGACGAAGGAAAGCGCCGGAACCGATTTGGCCGGGCTGGCTCATTCGGAAACGATTTTAAGCGTTTTGGGCGACCACAGTCCGGATTTTTCCCAAGAAGATTATCCGTTGAATGGGAATTATGCGGCGTATTGGTGCGATACGTTGACTACGGGCGGTTATACGGATTGGTATTTGCCTTCGGCAGGCGAATTACAGGAAGTCTATGATGCGGGAGTGAAAGCCCAATTGAAAAACTTGGGGAAAAACGTAACTGAAGGCTATTGGACAAGTTCCCATGCCGGGAATGCCTTGGCTTGGGCGTATTATTTTAACAGCGGTTATCTGCATCCCGCACTGAAATACGTCAGGCATACTGCCGGCGCGATTCATCCGTTTACGACTCCCGAACAGCCGGACGGCATCTACTTTGCCGGTGGCGGCGTATTCCTCAGTGGAAACGGAATTTTGGAGAATTGCATCGTTAAAAACAATACATCCACCTCCCGTGGCGGCGGAGTCTATGTCGGCAGAGGCGGTAATCTTGTCAATTGCCTCGTGGAAGGAAATGAAGCGCCGGAAGGAAAAGAAATTTATTACGAAACGCCCACAGGCATTCCGCCCGTAAAAAATACGGATTTCCGGATTTATCCCAATCCGGTCAAAAGCGGAGCGCAGATAACAATTGATTTAAATTCAGATAAAGTTGCGGTGGATTATCAATTGGTAAATGCCGCCGGTGTCACTGTGATGAAGGGAAAATGGGGAACAAACGAAAATACATTGACCGTTCCGGTTCAAAAAGGCATTTATATACTGTCGCTTCATTCAGGAACTAAAAATTACAAATCAAAAATAATCATTAATTAAATGAGGCTGGTCGAAAAGACTTCTGTCATTGCGGGCTTGACCCGCAATCCCAAGATGTTCGTTAAACTCTAATGATGTACAATATTAAAAAAATGACTATCCGCAATAATACCCCTAAAGCCTCGCAGAGGCGACATTTTATTAACCGTAGGTGTAGCGAAGCGCAACCTACGGATACAAAGGCAACCCTTATCGTAAGCCGGTCCTTTTCCGTAGGTTGCGCTTCGCTACACCTACGGTTAATAAAGTATTGTCCTTGCAGGACAAAAGGGAACACAAATTTAGGGGGTATTATTGCGGATAGTCATTTTAAATAATAACAATTAACGATTTTTAGGGGATTGCGGGTCAAGCCCGCAATGACAAACTTTTAGACTCTCTCAACAAAAATATTACAATGAAACTAAAAACAATTCTTTTGGGAATAGGAACCTTGTGTTCGGTATTCACCTTTGCTCAGAATAATGAAGAAATCCTTTTTTCACCCAAAGGGATAGCCGAAATACATATTACCTTGGCGGATGGAAAGCAAATCTGGGACATCAAGAACGAAAAAGCCAACGACGATTATGCAGGCAAAGTGAACGGCAGCATGACGGTCAAAAATTCGGCTTCTTCCACTTATTCCGGTTCCGATTTTTACACCGGTAAAATCCTGATTGACGGGCGGGGAAATACTTCCTGGCATCACGATAAACGGCCTTATAACATTGATTTGGTAGCAGACGATTGGGCGACCGAAAATCCGTCTGTCCTGTTGGGAATGCCTGAAGGAGATGAATGGTGCTTGCTGGCCTTCTGGAACGACCGGAGCCTGATGCGTTTCCAATTGGCTTCGTATTTGGGACAGTACCTGGACGGAATCCCGTGGACGCCCGACAATCGCTATGTCGAAGTGTGGATAAACGACGACTATCGCGGGCTGTATGCTCTAACGGAAAAAATCCAAAGGGACAAAAACCGGATTGACATTAAAAAATTGGATGCCACATCGACCGACCTTACCGGAGGCTACATCCTGGAATCCTCTCCGGCGGACGGCCATAAAAGCACGCCGATTGAGATTGCCACGCAAATTAAAACCGGTCCGTACGATATCAATTTCGTTTTCAAATATCCCAAAGCCAAAAATGTAACCCAGGAACAAAGAACCTGGATTAAAAGCTATCTGGATGAATTTGGAAGCGTTCTGGAAGGGCACGATTATAAAGACCCGAACAATGGTTACCAAAAATACATCAACGAAAACAGTTTCATCGACTGGACTATTCTGCACGAACTTTCCAAAGGTTGCGACAACTTGTTTCACGCCAGTGTTTTTGTCCAAAAAGACCGGAACGGGAAATTGGATATGAGCGCTCCCTGGGACTTTGACCTTTCGTTCGGTAATTCAGGCGTTTATACCGAAGACGGCAATTGGGTGAAGACGCACCGGTGGTTTGGCCGCTTGTATCAGGATCCACGTTACGCGGAAAAATTTAATCAGCGGTACGAAGAAATGGAGCCGCTTTTCAACCGGATACCGGAAATACTGCAAGCCAACTATACGCAATTGGACGAATCCGGCGTTTTGGATCGGGAATTTGAACGGTTTCCGCAGATATTGCTTGATTTTGTCAGCGATGGAGAGGGTAGGAGGACGCCCACCACTTACAAGGGACATGTACAGTTCCTGAGTGAATGGACGATGTCGCGAAATTCGTGGGTGAATATCAACCTGGGAATGACCAACGAAGAAAAAGGCGAACGGTTGCGGAATACCAAACCGGTCATCCGGGTAATGGATCCCGAAGGAATGGCAAAAGGCAGCACTTTTGAAGCGAAAGTAATGAAAAGCAACAGCGATGATAACAAATACACATACAGTTGGAACGGATCGACTAATTTTACGGCCAATTCCACCCGGAGAATCGCCCAGGCAGGGAAATACACAGTAAAGATTAAGGACGAATGGGGAAATCTGAGCTTGTTATCAGACACATTGTATGTGGGCGTAGATCCTTGGGTAGATCCGGGTACAAGCATTAAAGCGCCGGAAACGACCTTTTTCACTTATAACAATCCGGTGAAAGAGGTGTTGAATATCAATTATTCCGCCTCAAAAGATTTCAATTTGTCCGCGCAGTTAGTTGACATAAAAGGAGCTGTGGTGAAAAAATCGGAAACGCCGGTTCATCCGGGTTATAATCAAATCCGGATAGCTACATCCGGCTTGTCCGGAGGAATATACATTTTGCGGCTATTCACCGAAAACGGGGTCGTATCGAAGAAAATAATTGTCATACAATAAAACAACTGTTTCGTCATTTTAATAATTTTTACTATTCATTTGATTGAGCCAAAATTTTGCACTACATTTGCAAGGTAATTTTGATTTAAATGAAATCCACAAAAAATATAGTTCTTGCTGTATTCATTTTTATGGTTGCAAATTTGGCTTATGGGCAATCCCCGCAGACCGGTTTGTATTTTTATTCTCATGACCATAACATTGATAAGCGGACTTCGTTGGTTTTAAACAATGGAGAACCGTATAAATTGAATGCCCAGGAGAATTTTACAGTAGAATTTGATATTTTCCTGAGGAACGAACGGATTAAATTCGGTTATATCTTCCGGATCATTTCCAATAAGGATGAAAATTTTGACCTTATTATTAATAACGAATCGAATCTTTTCTTTGTTATCAATAATCAGGATTTCCAGCTTAAGAATATTCCTTTCCTTGAAAAGTGGAATCATGTGACGCTATTGTTTGACAAGCGGCAAAATAATATATCCCTTCGTTTCAATGACGAAATAGTCGATTGTCCGCATGATATAAATAGTCTTAAATCGCTTAATATCAGTTTTGGACAATGTGAATTTAAAAATTTTCTGGCAAATGATGTTTCTCCCTTTATTTTAAAGGATATTCGAATAAGCCATAATGACCGGCTCATTCATCACTGGGCTTTGAACAAGCATGGGGAAGGTGTCGTTTACGATGAATTGAAGAATGCGCCGGCCGTTGCTCATAATCCGTATTGGCTGATGGATAACCATATTTATTGGAAAAAAATAGCCGGATTCGATGCGGGAGTTTTTCCTCAAATAACGTTTGATTCCATACACAATACGATCTATATCCTTAGCCATACCGAATTGATAAAATATACTTTGGAAACCGATTCTACGGAGATTTTTTCGGATACAAGGATAACGCCGCCCCCTGAATTTTACAATCGTTTATTGTTTGATCCGCTTTCGGGCAAGTTGCACTATTATGGTTTCAGTTCCGGTAAGATTAATTCATATAACTTTACCGGGAATACGTGGACGGATTACACGGATTTTGAAGAAGAAGCCGACCATGCGCATCATAACCGCTACATTTCCCGCGTTGATTCTTCCTTGTATCTGTTTGGAGGATACGGCCATTATAAATACAACAGCGATTTTTTCCGGATCAATTTGAAAACCGGGGAACGCAGCGCTTTTGATTTTTCACATACCATCACTCCCCGTTACCTGGCGGCGATGGGCGGCAACCGGACGGGCGATAAAGTGTATATCCTGGGAGGACGGGGCGCCGAAATGGGCCGGCAGGAATTGTCTCCCAAGAATTTCTCCGATTTGTTTGAGGTGGATTTGAAAACCAATAAAGTGAAATATCTATTTGATATAGATAAAGAGGATGATGAAGGAAATGTCTATTCCAACAGCCTGGTAATGGCTGAAAATGATTCCGCTTTTTATGTGTTGGCTTATCCGAACAATAAATATTCTTCTGCGATTTCTTTAGAAAAGATTGATCTCCGTACCCGGAAAGTCACAATGCTGGCCGATACGATTGAGTTTTATTTCAGGGACATTACGTCTTTCTGTGATTTATATTTTTCGCCAAGTTTGTCCAAATTAATTGCGGTAGCGTCTTATTCGGAAGATCAAAAAACATCGAAAACACACTTGTACACTTTGAATTTTCCGCCGCTTCAATCAAAGGATGTACTGCAAAGCAACATTAAATCTTCCGATAAAACCATTATTTACCTTTTTGCAGGAAGTTTTTGCCTGTTGATACTGTTGTTTATTTTCGGAAGGAAATTAATGTCGAACAATAAAAAGGCGGCAAATGCACTTTCCGATCCGGAGAAAACAGACCGGGAGGAAAAAGAATTGAAAACAAGGGAAGTGCAGGAGGTGAAATCTTTTTATGATTTTAAGACTAAATCCATTTTATTCCTGGGTGGTTTCCAGGTTTTTAATAAGAACGGGAAAAATATGACAGGCGATTTTACGCCGACTTTGAAATATATCCTGGTATTGATTGTGCTTTATACCTTGAAGAATAACAAAGGTATTTCTTCGTCGAAGTTGCAGGAACTTTTGTGGTTTGACAAGTCGGAAGAAGCCGCAAGAAACAACCGGAGTGTGAATGTACGAAAATTGCGGGTGCTCTTGCAAGAAGTCGGGGAGATTGATGTGACCAATGAAAACAGCTATTGGACCATTACCTTACCTGACAGTATCTTTTTGGATTACAAAGAGGTATTGCGGTTGATTCAAAAAATCCAGAAAGAAGAAATTACGAAGAAAGAAGATTTGCTGCGCCTTTTGGAACTGCTCAATTCCGGGGTGCTTCTTCCGAATATTCAATTGGAATGGGTCGATAATTTCAAGACTGATTTTTCAAATTCGGTTATTGACGCTTTGATGCACGTGGCCAATAACAGTAAAAATTCGTTATATACCAACCAGGATATCCGGTTAAAAATAGCCGACTGCATCCTGAAAATTGATCCTATTAATGAAGAAGCCTTGCTGATTAAATGTAATGCACTCTGTATAATGGGCAAGAAAGGCTTGGCCAAGACCGCTTTCGATAATTTTGCCAAAGAATACAAGTTGCTGTTGGGAGAACCCTACCAAGGATCCATAAAAAACTTCCTCGGACAATAAAATACGGGCCGTAGTTACTACTTCCTTTTTTGTCATTGCGGGCTTGACCCGCAATCCCATGATGACCGTTAAACAGTTAATTGTTGAAATTTGCAAGAATGGTGCTTAACGGTCATCATGAGATTCCTCCCTTCGGTCGGAATGACGGCGCGTTTTTTATGATTGGGGAGGAAGGGATTGGCGCGGCGAAGCCGCGCCAATCCCTTCCTCCCGTTACCTCCCGTGAGTACCGTCATTTCGAGCGTAGCGAGAAATCTCATGATAAGCCGTTAATCGCCATTGTCGTTTGTTTCATTGCGCTTGCAAAGACAAGTACTCTAAATTAGTATTTACAGGACCTGAATAATTACGGGTTATAATTATTTTTGTTAAAATGTAGTAAAAATTTGTTTAATTCAAAAAGAAATCCGTATCTTTGCACAACTAAAAAAATGAGAGAGTAATTTATTTTCTAAATATGCATGAAAATAAATAAGGAGAAAAACCTTTTAGAAAATTTGACGTTAGAATCAAAGTTTCAGAATGTTTGGAAAAGCTTTGATTTACCGAAGGGATATTGTTGGGAGGGAAATACGTCATTGGAAACAACTATTTTCTTTGTCACTAAAGGTAGTATTCGTTTTGTAATCAGTGGTTTAGAAGCTTGCACTATTTATTCGCAGGAAATGTTTATCATTCCGGTTAATTGTAAGTATGAAGTAGAAGCATTAGAACAAATACACTTGGTAAGTTGTGTATTTTATGTGGAATCTTTATATTCCGAACAAATATTGATAGATGAGCTGTTAGATATATCTCCGGATAATCAAGATAAGGTAGCAAAGCTTCCGGTTAAAAAGACGCTTAAATCTTATCTTACATTATTGGAACAATGTATCAAAGACGGTTTGGGTTCTTATTATTTTTTGGATCTAAAAAGACATGAATTGTTTCTGCTGTTATTTGCATATTATACAAAACAAGATTTGGCACGCTTTTTGTATAGTATTATAAGTGAGAATATCCAGTTCAAGGGATTTATCCTGAATAATTATCAGCAGGTAAAGAATGTGAAAGAATTGGCTGGTTTAGCGAATTATTCGACTTCAGGGTTTATTAAGAAATTTCGACGCTATTTTAATGAATCCCCCTATAAATGGATGCAAAAACAAAAAGCGGAACAAATATTGCGAGATATTAAACACGGAATAAAATCATTACAAGAGATTGCTACTGAGTATAATTTTTCATCTTATCAGCATTTTGCTAATTTTTGTAAGACTCAATTTGGGTTTCCCCCGACCGAAATTGCGGATAAATATACGATAAGTAATCTTATATGATGGCTAAGGTAAAAATCTATGTCAAATAGGCAAAGATTTATGAGCGTGAATTATATAAATGGATGTACCTTTGCTGAGTTTTATAAGGTGTAATTTAGCTTTTACTGAAAAATAATCTTTTATTAGAATAAAAATATGGCAAAACAAACATCATTTGCTCACCAGAAACAAGTGTTAGAGCAATTTTCATCTTTACTCTCAGGGTTAGAGGGTGAGTTTAAAGGGTTGATTCAGAGATATGAAGATAGTATTTCTGACCTGTACGAAGAGAATGGTTTGATGGAAGAAATTTATGAAGATTATAAAAACTTGTATCTGCAACCGATGAAAACTTCTTTGACGGAACTGTTATCCCGGATTCAAGAAGAAGATATTCCATTTGTAGAGAAAGAGATTGATTTTATCTCTTCCCGTTAGTTTTTTTATCTCTTAACTTACATAATTGATGAATAAACACTTTGAAAAGATTAGAAACGGCCTATTTGATGATAAAATATCGGAAGAAATTCCGGAATCGATCATAATAGACGCTCTCTTGAAAGGGGAGAAGGTAGTAATCCCTGATTTTGGATATTTAGAACCAAAGTCCCTTTCAGGAAGGCAAACGGTTTTGTTTAAATCAGCGGGCGCTCAAGACTCGTTGATGAAACAACTTGTTGCCGAATCTGATAAAAAAGATAAAAATCATCTGCCTGTTTTATATGATGCTATTTCTACTCCTTTGAAAGAAGGAAAAGAAGTTTCTTTCCCCCGATTAGGCGTTTTTCAACCGCTGAAAAAAGAGGATGGAAGTTTTCGTGTTTCATTTACTCTTTCTTCCGTTCTCCGGAAGCAGTTGAGTGGAGGTGGAAAACCGGAAGTAGAAACAGCAGCAACACTTGTCGTTCCTAAAAAAGAAGACATTCCGGTAGAAATAATCAAAGAACCGGTTGTTGAAGAAACGAAGATTGAACCTGTCAAGGAACCGGAGATAGTTGAAAAACCGAAAATAGAGGCGGTTAAGGAGTGGAAAGAACCGGAGAAAACGATTCCGGTAAAACCGGTAGCGGAAGTGAAACGCCAAAGCGCTCCCGTCCGGAAAATAGCTCAAAAAGGAGATATTATTGTACCTCAGGATAATAAAAAAAAGAAAGCGGATAAGAAGAACATTGTAGGGATGATGTTGGCGTTGGTTGCTTTTATTGCGGTTGTAATCGTTTTGACGAGTATTCTTTTCCAGAATAAAAAGGAAGAACAAGTGGATCCGGAACAACCGGCTACCGGCATAAACCTTCCGGCTTTGGCTGAGCAACATTACGGGAATTCGATTTTTTGGGTATATATATATGATGCCAATCAAAAGAAGCTCACTTCTCCGATAAATATACCGGCGGGAGTGGAATTGGTGATTCCGGACTTATCCGAATACAATGTGGATGTGACGGATAGCATGGAGATAAGGCGGGCCATGTTGAAATCCGATTTGATTTTAAACCAAAAGTATTAAATCAAGTCTAAAGGATGTGTTTGAAATTTACACAAGTAATAATTAAAAAATAAGTAGAATAATAATTAAAAAATAATAGAATAATGAAAAGATTAGTTACAATTTTGTTATCGGCCATCATGCTTACGGGTTTGTCTTTCGGACAGACTGCGCCGGTGGTGGTTTATGGAAATGTGAAAGTTGCTACTGGTGGCAATGTAAAATCTGCGGGCACTGTAAATGTAAAGTCGGCAAATGCTCCACATGCAAAAGGTGTTATTGTTAATGAAGGAACATTGAATTTGGGAGATGAAGGTATCATTTTTTACTCTAATGGTAGTAATGGTTGGACAGGAGCATCAGGTACAATTACAGGCACCGGCTCTGATGGTTTATTAGTAAATAAGACGACGGTTAATTATAGTGGCGATGCATCGAAAATAAGAGTACGGAAAGAATTTCCTGTTGCTACGTTTTGGTATTCCGTATCTTTCCCTTTCGATGTAAATATAGCTGATATTCAAACTACAGGATCTACTGCTGCTAAGTATAGAACAAATTATTGGGTATATGAATATGATTCGGATGCAAGAGCAAATAATGGTGATGCTACAGTAGGCAACTGGAAACGTGTACCGGCTGCTGAAACTTATCTAAAAGCAGGAAAGGGGTATCGAGTATTATCTCAACTACCTGAGTTAGAATTTCCGGCTAAAGCATTGGCAACTTATTCAAATTCTTCTTTGTTTACTTATGCTAATAAAAGTGTACCTGTGACTGATTTTAAACATGCTAATGAGGATTTAGTAGGGTATTATCAAGAAGGAAGGGGATGGAATTATATTGGAGGGCTTAATACTTCTAATTTTAATTTGGCGCAGATGACTACAGATCTTGATTGGAATGAAACTATATATTATATGGATGTAGAAGGAGGATCGGTAGAAAAATATAAACCGAGAACTTTATCAACAATCCATTCTCCTTATACTCCATTCTTTGTTCAAATAAGTGACAATGGCTCTTTTACTTATAAAAAAGAGGGAATTACATTAGATGCTCATCACTTCCGTTCTTCTGAAAGAACTGCGAATGATATTTTAAGTTTAACGCTTATAAATGATGAAAATGTTTCTGATGTAAATTATATAGTGTTAGGAGATAAATATAAAGATACTTATTTAGTTTCAGAAGATGCTTTTAAACCGGTTTATGATGATGAACTTCAAATATACTCTGTAGTAGAGAATGTACCATTATTTAGAAATGCTCTTTTGCGTACTGGTGAAAAAGAAGTTATATTAGGGGTGTCTGCTCCTTTTCAGGGACAATATACTTTTGAATTAACTGATGAAAATAATTCAGTAAATAGTGTTGTCCTGTTAGATAAGGAAAATAATCAGGAAACGGATCTTTTATCTCAAACCTACTCTTTCTATGTAGATGATGTTTTTAATACTTCCGACCGTTTTGTTCTTTATATAAATAAAACAGCAACTTCTATTGGATCGTTGGGTGATGCTTCTAAAGTATATGCTTATGCTGATAATGCTGTATTAACTGTTAAAAATTTGAAGAGTGGAGACAACGTTCAAATATTGGATTTAGCAGGTAGAACCATTGCATCCGGCATTGCTCAAGGTAGTGAATATTCAATGTCCTTAAAGGAAAAAGGTGTTTACATTGTGAATGTAAAGGGAGAAAAGAATACTGTATTAAAAGTTTTAAATAGATAAAGAAATTAAGTTCATGAAGCAGTTTTTTGTAATAGTAATTGGTTGTATTTTTTTCTTGGGAAATCTTCAAGCAACTCCTTACTTCAAAGAAGAGGGACTTTTAGATAAGATTGGAATTACTTATTTGGATGATCAAGGTACATATGCTGAATGTTATATTTTTATGAGGCAAAAAGATGGTTGTACTGCAAATTATGAATCTCGTTATGATGCATTAGCAATGGATAATGAAATATGGACCCTAAGTGCAAATGATCGTCCGTTATTTCGAGATCAGAGGCCTTATAGCGATTATTTTACAGATATTCCCTTGAGAATATCTGTAAAGAAAACGGGTAATCAACATACATTAAAATACAGTATACCTGAGGAAGGTGGAATATCGGCTTCTATTGCGACTGCTATTGAACTGAGAAAATTGGATGATGATACTTTCAGTCACAACTTCTTTACAGATGGAGATTATACCTTTGAGGCTACTTCCACAGGAACTATTTCAACCTATTATATAAGAGTTTGGGGTGCAAATGTGGCGTTAAATGACACCGGTTGGAACAATGTGGATAGTTGGTTGTCTGGAAAATGTCCATCTAATAAGAGTTATGTATTTATTCCTGAAGATGTACAATTTACAGTCGCTTCAGGATCTTATGAAGTAGATACTATTGATAATGAGGGTACACTAATAATTGATACCAGTACAGTATTGACTGTTGAACAGACTCTTAACAAAGGAACGATTCATAATTTTGGCATATTGAATTCAAAAGGAGTAGAGATATTTTAATTTCAATGCTATCGAACTTCTAAGCCCTCATAAAGAGGGGTTAGAAGTTCGATAGACCAATTCGAATCAGATAATTAATAAAATAAAAAAGTCAAATTTTAAAAAAATAAAATAAATTAAATGAAAAGAAGGTTATTTTTTATATTTGTTGTAATGTTTTCACTGTCTATTTTTAGCGGAAATATTTATGCTCAGGGAATTTATAATTCGGGGAGTAGTGCTACTACTGAACAGGATTCTTTTTATGGTTCATTAAGAATTGATGATGGTGATGATGATGGTACTGATCCTCCAAGTACACCGGGAGGTGATCCGGGTAATAGTGATGAACCCATTGGAGAAGGTTTAGCCATTCTTTCTCTTTTAGCTGGAGGTTATGCAGTAGCAAAGAAGAAGATAAACGCCAAAAAAGGAGGATATGAAGCCTAATTCCTTGATTTTTTCACTTTGTCTGTTATTGGGTATAACGTCTTGTACTTCCTACAAAAAAGTCCCTTATCTTCAAACAGAAGATAAGAGAGACGTAATCAATTTACGTACTTTATCCAAGGAAAATACAGTTCGTTTTCAACCGGATGATGCTTTAGGTATTGTGGTAAATGTAGTCGGTGAGCAATCCGTTGCATACGACTATAATTTACCGCTTCAACCTACGGCCACGACCGATAATAGTGAAGATATTGTAAATCAAGGTATGGGACGGCAAACGTATATGATAGATAAGGAAGGTCGAATTGATTTTCCTGTTTTAGGTTTAGTGAAGGTAGCCGGTTATACGCAAGAAGAATTGGAAAAATACCTTAAAGAATCCCTCCGGGACTATTTGAAAGTAGATCCTATCGTAACTGTACGTTTGTTGAATTTTAAGATATCAGTAATAGGTGAAGTAAATCGTCCGGGGCAATATAACATAAATAAAGATCGTATCAATATCCTCGAAGCTTTGGCTTTAGCCGGTGATATGACTATTTATGGTAAACGCGATGAAATAGAAGTGATTCGCGAAATGCCAAATGGGGAACTGAAAATAGTCACATTGGATATTAGTAAAGCACAAACAGCTTCTTCTCCTTATTTTTATCTTCACCAGAATGATCAGATTTATGTTGTTCCGAATTCAATTAAGGCGCGATCTGCTTTTATTGGTGGGGAAACTTCTCTTATTGTTTCTGTTTTTGGTTTGTTATTCACTGTAACAAGTGTTATTATTTCTGTTGCTAAATCCAAATAAAAAAGAGAATGGAAAATAATAAGAATAGCAGAGCAAAAAATCAGGAAAAAGAAGTCAATTTTCAGTGGTTTATAGTGAGTTTTCTTCTCCACTGGCAATGGTTTCTGCTTTCTATTATCGTATTTCTTTTGGCAGGGTATATCTATCTGCGTTATGCGACTCCTGTTTATAATGTGCAAACGAGTATCGTTTTGAAAGATAGTAAGCGGGGTGGCTTAAGCAATAGTGAACTTTCCGTTTTTGAAACTATGGGTTTTTTGGAATCCAATAGTAATGTGGAAGGTGAAATGCAGGTGCTTCATTCCCGTAACCTGATAGAAAATGTGGTTATAGAACAAGGAATCTACATTAGTTACCTTGTTAAAGGTAAAATTAAACATACGGAATTGTATGATGGAGCTAATACACGAATCTATCTTTCACCTCCGATAAAGATTTATACGGATTCCAAGATTATTTCTTCACTTAAAGGTATAATAAATCTTCATATTTCACTCACAGATAATGAAACCGTTAAGATAACCGGTAGTTATGGAAGCGAACTGTTTTCGAATGAATATTCTTCCTTTCCGGCTGTTATGGCAACACCTGTTGGCGAAATACTTCTATTAGCGGATGTAAAATCCAAACTGAAAAAAGATAGCCCCCTGGATGTTCAGATTACTCCGCCTTTATGGGTGGCCCGGCGTTATATGGGCTTGTTGAGTATGGATCTGATAAACAAAAATACGACTGTAGTTCAATTGTCATTAAAAGAAACCCATCGTAAAAGAGGTGAAGATTTCCTGAGAAAATTACTTGAGCTATACAATCGGGATGCAATGGATGACAAAAACAATGCCGCTCGTAATGCCGCTCGTTTTATTGCAGACCGTTTGACGGATTTAGGTGGTGATTTGCTGGGTTATGAGGAAGAAATAGAAGAATACAGGAGAGATAATAATATTACGGATCTTGAAACGGATCTTTCCTTATATGCCGGTGAAAATCATGGGTATGATAAGAAATTGCTTGAGATGGAAACGCAGATGTTATTACTGTCTTATTTAGAAGAGGAGGTAAATAAAAATGCGAAAAATGATCAATTATTACCGACAGCTCTTGGACCATTAATGACGACCTCTTTATCTACTGATATTGAGAAGTATAATCAGGCAGTTTTAGAAAAAGGAAGGTTATTAACTTATACAAATCAGGAAACGCCAATCATCAAGCGAATTGATGATCGCTTGGCTTCATTCAAAGAAGGTATTCAGTCCGGTATTCAGTCCTTGAAATACTCAATGGAAAAGCAAAAGCAAGAATATACCAATTTTATTGATATATATGGTTCCGAAATGAAAGAAATTCCACTTCGGGAACGGGAACTTGCAGAATTGATTCGTCAACAGACTATTAAATCAAGTCTTTATGGCGATTTGCTAAAAAGGAAGGAAGAAATT
Organism: Candidatus Symbiothrix sp.; assembly: GCA_031261295.1. Lineage (GTDB taxonomy): Bacteria > Bacteroidota > Bacteroidia > Bacteroidales > Azobacteroidaceae > Azobacteroides. The sequence goes on from JAISKT010000371.1 coordinate 26,949, forward strand.
GAACTAACATTAGCAGTGACAGCCCCCAGCGCTAAAATGTTGGAATCCCCTCTTACTTCCGGACAGATTTCTCCTATGAGGATGTATATTTATCTGATTTGCTTATTAGCAGGGATTTTGTTTCCATTCATTTTTATTGCTATTCGTGAAATGATGAATTATAAACTTTCCACGGAAGAGGAAGTTCGTCGTTTCTCAGATGTTCCGGTTATTGTATCACTTCCTTTCACAAAAAGTAAAGACACCTTGGTGGTCACTTCCCGAGCGACAAATGCTATTGTAGAGCGCTTTCGTCTTTTACGAACCAATTTGCAATTTATTTTGGATAATCCGGAAAAGAAATCAATATTGGTTACCTCTACGATTAGTGGTGAGGGAAAAACATTTGTGGCTATCAATTTGGCGATGATTTTCTCATTGAAATACAAAGCATTACTTATTGGTTTGGATATTCGTCGTCCGAAGATAAATACTTATTTAGGCTTACCTAAGCAAGCAGGTTTAATATCCTATTTGACAGGCGAAGAAACCGATGTGGATAAACTGATCTTTAAAAATATAAAAGGTAGTAATTTGGATATTTTGGTTTCGGGCATTGTTCCGCCCAATCCGAATGAGCTATTGATAGAGAAAACGTTGGATCAATTGTTTGTTATTCTCCGGGAAAAGTATGATTATATTATCATCGATAGTTCTCCGGTAGGTAGTGTATCCGATGCCTTTTTGTTAAGTCGGGTTTCCGATGCTTCTCTTTTTGTTATGCGGAAAGATTTTACACCGAAGTCGGCAATCTCCTTAGTAAATAATATTTATGAGGAAAAGCGATTGAAAAATGTAAATCTTATATTAAATGCATTTGGTGACGGGAAAGCAGGACGTTACGGTTACGGCTATGGTTATGGCTACGGCTACGGCTATGGTTACGGCTATGATTCAGAAGAATAAATAATAATTAAAAAAAAATAAATTAGAAATTATGAAAAAAATAACTAGTTTACTCTGTGCAGTGATTTTCTCTGCCTTTGTATTTTCTCTTTCTGCTCAAGATATTGTTGAACAGACAGAAGTGAAAACAGTAGAGGTCAAAGGTAAATCCACGAATAATTGGTTTATTTCTTTAGGCGGTGGTGTCAGTGTTTTACAAGGCGAACAGGATAACGATAGAGACCTGAGTGATCGTCTTCGGTATTCGGGAGAAATATCTGTTGGGAAATGGTTTAATCCTTATTTTGGAGCGCGTTTGCAATTGATGGCCGGCGCTTTAAGGGGATTTAATTATCAAGCTAATCATGGTGGAAAATATATTCATGATTTTGACAGATGGCGTGGCGATTATCCACGTGGTTATGATGCAACTCAGACTAATCCTTGGGGTGATATTAAATTAGTGGATGATGGATTTTGGCAAGATTTCAATTATGGATCGGCTACGATTGATTTGATGATGAATCTTACGAATCTATGGAACGGCTATTATAAAGAAAATAAAATAGATATTATACCTTATATTGGTGCGGGAGCTGTCTATGCTACGAAGAGTCCTACCAATCCTGCTCATGCGGGCCTGATAGGGAAATTAGGCGCACGTGTCGCTTTCAATTTAAATCCTAAATTTTCTATCTATTTAGAACCTCAAGCAAATGTTACAAGTTCAGAATTTGATGGTTATGAAGGAAATAGAGTCATCGATATGATGGGACATGTGTTGTTGGGTGTTCAATTCAACATCCGGAAAGATTTCACTCCGGTAACAGAAGCTTTGACGTTGGAAGAAGTGAATTATTTGAATGGCAAAATCAATGAAAATCGCTTTTTGATTGAAAATCAACAATCGATTTTAGAACGTCAACAAAATTTATTGGATAAACTGGATCGGAAAACGACGGATTTGGAAAAGAATAAACCACAGAGCAACACTGTTACTCCTTCTTTTAGTGCGGATAAATTATTCCCTAATTATATTTATTTTGCATTAAATTCGGCTGACGTTCCTGCAGCAGAACAAACAAAACTAAGGGAAGCTGTTGCTTATCTGAATGCAAATCCGGGAAGTAAAATCCTTTTGATTGGTTATGCCGATAAATTAACAGGAAATAATTCATATAATTATAAATTAAGCCGGAAACGTGCTGAAGCTGTAGCTGACGCATTGAAATATCAAGGAATCAATGCTAACCGCGTGATTATTGAATGGAAAGGTGATAAAGAACAACCGTTTGCTCAAAATGATTGGAACCGGGTTGTTGTGATGGTTGAAAGATAATTATAGATTTTAAGTTAGAAAAAGGTCTATATTGTGAGATATAGGCCTTTTTAACTCTTATAAAATAGAAATAACTATGAAGAGAATACTCTATCTTATTGTTGATTTATTAATTATTTATGGAAGCATAATCTTTACGTTTTCTATATTAAAGCATATAAATTTCCTTGAAGATTTCCAAGCGAATTTTCGTGCTTTTGAAATTATAACTCCTTTTATTGGTGTATTTTATCTTGTTTTAATGTATGCTTTTGGGTTATACTCTTTTACCCATAAAGGACTTTCCGACCTGATCTATACTGTGTTTCTTGTATCTATCTCTTTAATGGTAGGTATTATGGGAATTTGTTTTTTTGTACGGGATAGTACATTTGGCGTTTTTGCGTTTCCCCGTAGTGTAATTCTTCTCAGCGCTCTTTTTTATTTTATATTTTTAATGTTATGGCGTATTACTTTATGGATTATTGTCCGTAAAATACATGGAGTGAAAAAAATTACGTTAATCGGAAATGATTGTACCCAATTGGCTGAAGCTATAACTACTAAATATTCTCATCTCTATTGTATAGAAAATCAATGCTCTGAAGATGACTATCAGTCATTTTCTTCAAAAATAAAATCAGTTGATGAAGTTTTTATCAATTCGGATATTTCTCAAAAAATGAAACGGCAGATTTTACCCCTTTGTATAAAATATAAAAAAGATGTTTGTTTTGTACCCACCTATTTTGACCTGAGTATTATGTCATCTTCTTTATCAAAAATAGATGATATTCCTACTTTTCGTATATCTAATATGGAACTTTCTCCTGAAGAACATTTCGTAAAACGTGCGATTGATTTGATATTTGGCACTATCGCTTTTATTATATCTCTTCCTGTCAATTTGATAATAACTCTTTTGGTTAAATTGGATGGAGGTCCGGTATTTTATGCTCAAGAGAGACTTACGGAGGGAAACAGGCCTTTTAAAATACTTAAATTCAGGACAATGATTCCGAATGCGGAAAAACTTTCCGGTCCGGTGTTGGCGGGCGAACACGATCCGCGCATTACAAAAATCGGGCGATTTATACGGGCTTTGCGCTTAGATGAAATTCCTCAATTAATTAATATCCTGAAAGGGGATATGAGCATTGTAGGTCCCCGGCCGGAACGTCCTTTTTTTGTAGAACAATTTGAAAAAATGATACCTGAATATAATTACCGGTTGACGGTGAAAGCCGGTTTAACGGGTTTAGCCCAAATTGAAGGTAAATATAATACAAGTGTTGAAGATAAATTGCGTTACGACCTGATTTATATCAACAATTATTCTGTTTTGAAAGATTTGCTTATTATGTTGCGAACGGTGAAAATATTATTTATGAAAGAAAGTACGGAAGGTGTTGCCCAATGATGTTAGTAGATATTCCTAAAATATTAGATGAAAGAGGTAATCTTTCTTTTATTGAAAAAGGCGTTCATTTAGATTTTGACATCCAACGGGTCTATTGGATATATGATGTTCCCGGCGGGGAAATAAGGGGCGGTCATGCCTTTTATGAACAAGAAGAAGTTATCATTGCCCTTTCCGGAAGTTTTGATGTCATTTTGCATACCGGAGAAGAGGAAAAACGATTTTCATTGAATCGATCCTATAAGGGTTTGTATGTGCCCAAGATGTTATGGCGGAGTATGGAAAATTTTTCCACGAATGCGGTTTGTTTGGTATTAGCTTCTACGTTTTATAAAGCAGAAGATTATATCCGGGATTTTGATGAATTTAAGAAAATAGTAAACCAATGAAAGAGTCCACTATCTATAACTGTACGATATTTACTTTACCGAAAACGCACAATCGGGCCGGTAATATTACGGCCTTGAATAACTCCATTGATTTGCCGTTTGATGTTCGCCGGGTTTATTATTTGTATGATATTCCGGGGGGAGAGGTCAGGGGAGGACATGCCCATAAGGAATTACAGCAATTGATTGTGGCAGTGAGTGGTAGCTTTGACGTGACTTTGGATGATGGTCATAATAAGAAGACCGTGACTTTGAATCGACCTAATTTTGGTCTGCATGTTATACCCGGGATTTGGCGGGATTTATCTAATTTTTCATCCGGGGCTGTTTGTTTGGTATTGGCTTCTCATGTATATGATGAAAATGATTACATTCGGGATTACCATCAATTTAAAGAAGGGAAATAAATGCAATTATATGATCAGTTTGTAATAAATCCGGACCGGTTTCGAGGCCCTCATTACAATATTAGCCCTTTTTCTACCCAATGGGTGAGTAAAAATTACCGGATTCTCCAATCAAATTTGGCTGTTGACGAAGAATTAATCCATCGTTATTTTGGCCGGCATGTTTTTTTTGAAAACGGGAGATCAGCCCTTTATAATGCCTTATCAACCTATAATCTTTCCAAAGAGGATGAAGTATATATTGTAACTTCTTCGGGAAATAAATATATAAGTGGTTGCGTTACAGGGGAAATAGAGAAGATATGCAACTGGAGCCGGCAACTTTCGGATAAAACAAAATTAGTATTGGTGAATCACGAATTTGGAGTTGCCTATAAACGGATGGATGAAATTTTGAATTTGAATTTACCAATCATAGAAGATAAAGCGATGAGTTTATTTTCTACGGATGACAACCAGAAAACCGGCGCTTATGGTGATTTTACTATTTATAGCCTGTCAAAATTTTTCCCGGTCCAATTTGGAGGCGTATTGCAGATAAATACCGGACGTTATTCCGTAAATCAATTTAAAACTAATTCGAAAATAACGGATATTTTAGGAAAATGGACGTCTTTTTATCTGGAAGATGCCGGACAAATGAAACAAAAGCGGAAAGATAATCACGCGCAATTCCAGGCCGAATTATCTCCATTGGGATTTGAAAGCCGATTTGTTTATCCTGAAACAGAGATTCCGTCTGTCTATATGTGTGCGACATCATCGAATGTGGATTTGGACGGACTGAAAGTTTTTTTACAACAAAATGGCGTTGAAGCCAGTATTTTTTATGGAGAAAATGCTTTTTTTGTTCCTGTTCACCAAAATTTGACAACGGAAGATATTTTATTTATTACATCATTAATTAAATATTATTTTTATGAAAGTAAGTAACATTCAATTGGGAAAAGATGTTATGATTGATCCGACAACTTCTATCAATAATGTGGTCATTGGTGATAAAGTCAAAATTGCAAAATATTGTAGTATTTTTGGTTCAGAAAATAATTTATTGGAAATAGGTAGAGAATCTTATGTTGGTATGTTTTCGATTATCAATGGTTTTGCTGCTAAAATTAGTATAGGTAATAATGTTTCAATTGCTCAAGGGGTAAATATAATGGCTGATTCAGGGCCAAATGCAAGTCCATTCATGCAGGAATATTATCCATTAATAAATGGCCCCGTAGTTATTGGGAATCATTCATGGATAGGGGCAAGTGCAATAATTATGCCTGGAGTTGAATTGGGAGAATTTTGTGTTGTAGCAGCTAATTCGTTTGTCGATAGAAGTTTCCCTCCTTATTCTTTGATTGGAGGCAGTCCGGCAAAGTTGATTAAGAATATTAAAGATGATAGAAATCAGGAGATATAGCGAGTCGGATAAAAAATTATGGGATGATTTTATTCCCCTTTCAAAAAATGGTAATTTCCTATTTTACCGTGATTATATGGATTATCATAAAGATCGCTTTACGGATCATTCCCTCCTTTTTTTGAAAAAAAATAAAATAATAGCCGTTTTACCGGCTAATGTGAAAGGTGCAGCGCTTATTTCCCATGGAGGTTTGACATTCGGCGGGTTGATTATGGATAAGGAAGTAAGGGCTGTTGAAGTGTTGGAAATTTTTGAATTATTGCGAGACTACTGTAAGACCTCCGGATTTGAGTCTGTTACTTATAAAGTAATTCCTTCTGTATTTCATAGTTATCCGGCCGAAGAAGATTTATATGCTTTGTTCAGGCAGGATGCGAAATTGGTTAAACGGGAGATTTCTTCTGTTTTGTGCGTAGAGAATAAGCTTCGATTTTCAGAAACCAAAAGGCAGGCTGTTTCCAAATGTGAAAAGAATGGCTTGCAAGTCGTAGAAGCAAGTGATTTTTCCGATTATTGGGAGTTACTAACGTCGGTTTTATCCAAATTTGGTGTGAAGCCGGTGCATAGTCTTGCTGAGATAAATTATTTGCAAAAGAGTTTTCCGGATCACATTAAATTGTATGAAGCGCGGTTGCATGGCGTATTGTTAGCCGGAATTGTGATCTATGATTATAATCAGGTAGTTCATACGCAATATATGGCCAATTCCGTAGAAGGAAGAAACAGGGGAGCGCTTGATTATGTTAATTATGTGCTTATTAATGAGGTTTATTCTAATCGTAAATATTTCAGTTGGGGTATTTCTACGGAACAAGGCGGAACGGTTCTTAATACAGGTTTGATACAGCAAAAAGAGATGATGGGGGGACGGGGCATTGCTCTTGATACCTACAGAATTGAAATAGAATGTCTGAACAGTCATTAAAACATAAAACAACTGTTGGCGTTTTTTGGAGTTTTATAGAACGTTTTTCAGTACAGTTAATCCAACTTGTATTGGGAATTGTATTGGCCCGCTTGTTGCTTCCTTCCGATTTTGGCTTAATCGGAATGCTGACGGTATTTATTGCTGTATCCGGTTTGTTTATTGATAGTGGTTTTCCAAACGCCTTAATTCAGAAAAAAAACAGAACTGAGAAAGATTTTTCAACGGTTTTTTATTTTAATATACTAATCAGCCTTTTATGTTATATCCTCCTTTATATATCCGCTCCTTTTATATCGGCTTTTTATCATACTCCTGAATTGATATCTATTATCCGTATTTTATTTTTAAACTTAATCATTAATTCTTTTGCAACTGTACAAAATGTAAAATTAAGAATAGCGTTAAATTTTAAAAAGAAAGCCGTAATTAACCTTACCTCCATTATTATTAGTGGAGGAATTGGCATTTTGATGGCTTATGCTGGTTCCGGTGTATGGGCATTAGTTGCGCAAACGTTGAGTAATAGCTTGATTACCTTGATTTTATTACAAATTTTAGTTAAATGGAAACCACTTTTAGTTTTTTCTAAATCTTCCTTTAATCAATTGTTTAATTTTGGTTCAAAACTATTGGGAGCCGCTTTTATTGATGCCGTTATGGATAATCTATACTCCATTTTAATCGGGCGTTATTTCTCGTCGGCACAGGTAGGTTATTATAACAGAGGATTGCAGATGCCGACTGTCGTTTCCGGAACCGTGTCTTCTACCTTGGAGAGCGTGGTTTATCCAGTGATGACCTCCGTTCAGGATGACCGGAAATTATTGTTATCTATCTATCGAAGATTAATCCGGGTGGTCAGTTTTCTTATAATTCCCGCCATGATCGGTTTAGTTATCATTTCTGAACCTTTTGTGCGCTATTTTTTGACGGAGAAATGGATGCCGGCGGTTATATTAATGCAATGGATGTGTTTTGCCCGGATTTTTTCTCCTATAAATTTATTAAACATAAGTCTTTTGAATGCGGTCGGGCGATCGGATTTGTTTTTGAAAATTAATTTAAGTAAATTGCCGATAGCTATCATAACCCTCATAATAACGATTCCAATGGGAGTGAAAGCAGTTGTCATCGGGCATTTTATTAATTCTATTATTGGATTTTTTGTTAATGCCTATATGCCTGGAAAGCTATTTGGATACGGAGCAATGGCCCAAATGAAAGATATGTTACGGAGTTTTTTCTGTTCCGGCCCCATGGCTATTGTTTTGTTCTTACTTTCGAATATGATACATCAAGATCTTATAAAAATAATTGCCTGTATAATTGTGGGAGGAGGAATATATTATTTCTTAGCCTTATTTTTTAAAATGGATGAAATTGGCGAGTTGAATATAATTTTAAAGAAGATATGGAGAAAAGTAAAATAAGAAGACGCTTAAAATTAATATTTCCATCTTATATATGGAGTATAATGAAGAATATAGCATTAGATTATGTTATAAACAACGTTCAGGAAAATCATGAAAAAGCGCTTAGTAAAATAAGAGAAAAGGATAGAATAAAAATCGCTTTTTTTGTTCTTTACTTCTCCGTTTGGAAATTAGATAAAGTATTCCAATTGATGCTGATGGATAGTCAATTTGAACCTGTCATTGTCGTTTGTCCTTATATGGAATATGGAAAAGAACATATGTTAAGTGACATGAATCGAACTGTTGATTATTTTGAATCTAAAGGATATAAAACGATACGGACATACAATGAACAAACGGGTGAATGGTTTGATGTCAAAAAAAATCTTCAACCGGATATTGTGTTTTTTACAAATCCGCATGATATAACTAAAAATGAATATTATATTGCCAACTATAAAGAAATACCGACCTGCTATGTCCCTTATAATTTTGGAAATAGTCATTTATTTGAAATGTTTCATAATCAATATTTTCATAATTTATTATGGAAATTGTTTGCAGAAACGGAGATGCACAAACAATTTTCAATAGATTATGCCTATAATAAAGGAGTAAATGTTTGCGTTACAGGATATCCGGGAACAGATATTTTTTTTGATACGGAATATGTTCCAAAAGATACATGGAAAGTACATCCCGGCTTAAAGAAGATAATATGGGCGCCGCATCATACCATTGACGATGATAAATCATTTCTGAGCTTTTCTTCTTTTTTAGTATATGCTGATTATATGCTTCGTTTAGTTGAAAAATATAAAAATTCCATTCAACTGACATTTAAACCGCATCCTATCCTAAAGTCAAAATTATATAAACATCCGGATTGGGGAAAAGAGAAAACGGATAAGTACTACAATTTATGGAATGAACTGGAAACCGGGCAATTGGAAGAAGGCAGTTATGAAGATTTATTTTTAACTTCTGATGCGATGATCCACGATAGCGGGTCTTTTTTGATAGAATATTTATATCTGAATAAACCGGTTTTACGGACGGATAGAGATGATTCAATTACAAAACGGTTGAACCCGTTCGGGGTTATGGCATATAATGAACATTATCATGCAAGGACAGAAGAAGATATAGAAAACTTCATTAAAAATGTTATCGCCGGTAAAGATGAGATGAAGGAAGAACGGGAAAAATTTAGACAAGAATATCTGCTTCCGCCGAATAATCAATCGGCCTCCCGGAATATTTTTGATGAGATAAAGAAAAATGTAAGATAAAATCTATTTAATGTATAGTTGATATGTTAAAATCTAAAACAGTAATTTATACATCCGGAACATTTGATATGTTTCATTCAAATCATTTGAAAATGATTAAATATGCTCGTGGACTTGGGGATATATTAATTGTCGGAGTGAGCACCGACGAATTGGTTGCGTCTTATAAAGAGCCGCCGATTGTCCCCTTTGAAGAACGGTATGCCATTGTAGAATCGTTGAAATATCCTGATATTGTTATTCCTCAGACAACATTGGATCATACGGATATTATCAAAAAATTAAATATAGATGCTTTTGTCGTAGGTGATGATTGGACCGGGAAATATGATTATTTAAAAAATTTAGGCATAGATGTATTTTATTTCCCTTATGGACACGGGGTTTCTTCTTCAGAATTGAAACAACGCATTGTTAATAATTATCAGAATATGAAAACGAAAATTGACAAACATTCGAATCCGGATATCATTAAATAATCAGGCAATGAAATATGCAATTGTCACCGGCGGTACAAAAGGCATTGGCAAACAAATTGTTTGTGATTTGCTAAAAAGAGGGTATTTTGTTTTTACAAACTATGCTCATGATGAAATTGCAGCTCAAACATCTTTCCTGGAATTTCAAAAGATTAGTCCCAATATAAAAATAGAAAAAGCGGATCAAGCCGATCTCAAAGTCTTTTCTCAATTTATTGAAACTATAAAAAGGAATACCGGGAGTTTAGACTGTTTGGTTTTGAACACGGGCATAACCTTGAAGAAAGACCTGAAAGATATTTCAAATGCGGAGTGGGAAAAAGTGATGCAGGTGAATGTGAACTCTCATTTTTATTTGATTAGAGATTTAGCCCCGATGATTAGTGAAAATGGCCGGATAATCTTTATCGGTTCTCTATTAGGTGATTTACCACATGCCACTTCTCTAATATATGGAGTAACAAAATCGGCCATTCATGCCATGGCTAAAAATTTAGTAAAATATTTTGCCGGTAAAAAAATAACCGTCAATACGATCGCTCCGGGTTTTGTCGAAACGGATTGGCAAAAAGACAAGCCAATCGAGATTCGAAATAATATTCTCAGAAATACAGCAATAAAAAGATTTGCTACCGTAGAAGAAGTGTCTAATACCTGCCTGTTTCTTATTGATAATGAATACATAAATGGAAGTGTTATAGAAGTGAATGGTGGATACAGCTATAAATAAAAAAGGTATGATTAAATTTCTTGATTTACAAAAAATAAATGCTCAATATGCGAATGAGCTGAAGCAAGTGGCCGGAGAAGTGATTGATGCCGGTTGGTTTTTACAGGGCGAACGGGTCAAAACTTTTGAACAGCGGTTTTCCGATTTTGTTGGAAGTAAACATACCGTAACCTGTGCCAATGGCTTGGATGCGTTGCGCTTAATTCTGAAAGCTTATATTGAATTGGGAGTTATGCAGGAAGGAGATGAAGTGATTGTACCGGCCAATACGTATATTGCTACAATACTGGCAATTACCGATAACCGGTTAAAGCCCGTATTGGTAGAACCGGATATTCAAACATACAATTTAAATATTTCTTTGATCGAACAAGCGATTACTCCGAAAACGAAAGCAATTATGGTCGTCCATTTATATGGACAAACTTGCTGGTCGGAAGAATTGGAAAAACTGGCAAAAAAATATCATTTGAAAATTATTGAAGATAACGCGCAAGCGATAGGCGCTTACTATTTCAATAACGGAACAAGGAAAAGAACGGGCAACTTAGGAGATGCTGCCGGAAACAGTTTTTATCCGGGAAAAAACTTAGGCGCTTTAGGAGATGCAGGCGCTGTTGCTACGAACGATGACGAACTGGCTCGTGTGGTCAGAGCCTTAGCAAATTATGGTTCTGAGGAAAAATATGTAAATAAATATCAGGGATTAAATAGTCGTATGGATGAAATCCAGGCGGCATTTCTTACCGTAAAGTTAAAACAGATAGATATAGAAAATAAAATCAGGAGGGAAATTGCTAATTGTTATGTAGAAAATATACAGAATGAAAAAATTATTTTACCTTTACTTCCTGAAAATAAAGAGTCTCATGTATTTCATTTATTTGTAATCCGGACGCAAGACCGGGAGCGATTACAATCTTATCTTACGGCTAATGGCGTTCAGACGTTGATCCATTATCCCATTCCGCCTCATAAGCAAGCGGCTTATAAAGAATGGAATACGATGAGCTTTCCGGTTACGGAGAAAATACACCGGGAAGTGTTGAGTCTTCCGATGAGTCCGGTGATGGAAAAAAGAGAAATACATCAGGTTATTGAGTTATTAAATCAATATAAATGATTGAAACAGAAAAACATATAAATACTCCGCTGGTTTCAATGGTTGTGCCTTCCTATAATCATGCAGCTTATATTGAGGAATGTATTTTAAGCATTGTAAATCAGACTTATAAAAATATAGAATTGATTGTTATAGACGACGGATCGACCGATAATTCGCGTGCGATTCTTGAACGGCTTCAGAAACAATATGGTTTTATATTGGAGTTTCAGGAAAATCAAGGAGTAGCCAAAACGATGAACCGGGCTATTGGTATAGCCCGGGGGAAATATATTAGTGGTTCGGCTTCCGATGATTTTTTAGCATTAGATAAAATAGAAAAACAGGTAAAATTTTTGGAAGAAAATCCGGATTGCGATCTCTTGTTCGGAAAAATCTATATGGTAGATAAAAATAGCCAACTCATTGAAGGTTTGACTATTTTTGAATCTTTTCCGGAGCCGGTGAAATACATAACCTTTAACGATCTTATCGAGAGTAATTGTATTCCGGCTGCCTCGATAATGATGAGGAGAGCGGCTTGGGAAAAATGCGGCGGTTATGATGAAAATGTGATCATTGAGGATTTTGATTTATGGCTTAAAATCGCATATAGAGGGAAGGTTGCCTATCTGAATGATTATTTTGCCTATTATAGATGGCATGGAGAGAATGCCTCTACTTATGCATTTAAAATATATACTGCTACTTGGGAGTTGGTTCAAAGCTGGAAAGGCCGGATGGCGCCGGATGTATCCCGGAAAGTTTTAGCTCGCAGAGATTCTATCACTTTTTGTATATTAGCGAGAAAATATAAAAAAGAATCTTTGAAATATCTGAAATTAAATCATTCGTATTGGGATCTGTTCATGCTTAAAAATTATATGAAAGGCCTCCTGAAGTTACTGTTTTGCCGGCGCAATGATCATACGATTTGGAAATAAAATTTAAAAAATAATGCAATTAATCGGAAAAGTAATCATTTTATTCTTGATTATATTTAAATTCAGGATACCGGTAGTATATGATACGACATTTTTATCTATTCTATTGTGCAGTATCTATTATCTTTTCACAAGAAAAGCTATACCTTTTACTTATTTTTTCTGGAGATATAGTATAACTATATTTGTTGGATTATTTCTTTTTTGCTGTATTTTTGCTTTTGTCACAATCGTTCATGCCGAATTTGATTTTATTTATCTGTCAATTTTGGCATTTCAGTTTATTATGTTATTTGCTCTTGTGTATGCACTTCCTTTCCTTCTGGAGGATACAGAAGAACCGGATGTATTCGGAGATGCACTTTATCTGGTTTGTCTTGCATTTGCGGTGCAAGGTTTCATTCAATTAATGGCTTTTATAATTCCTTCTTTTGGGGATTATATGATCTCCATTAAACCGATAGAGACAAGAGATACATTACTGAATAGTTCCTTAAATGTCTATTTTCGAGGATATGCACTTTCAGGAAGTATATTTTTTGAACTTCCGGCTGGATTTGGAGTTGCTTTTATCGCATTTATTCGGATTTTATTTATTAAAAATCAAAAATATATAACCGGTTATAAAGGCTATATTATGTTTTTTCTCTTTGTATTTGGCTCTGCCCTTTCCGGAAGAACAGCGTTTGTCGGATTAATAGTTTCTCTTGTATTAGGTATCATGTTCATAAAAAATCCGACTGTTCTTTTTTTTAAGATTCTGAAGCCTGCTGCTATACTGATTTTTTCAGGTATTATATTATATACTGTTTTACCTTCCAGGCAACGGATTATTCTTGAAGAGCATATATTTCCTTTTGCTTTTGAATTTTATTATAAATATGAATTGTCCGGAAAAATGTCAACAGGTTCGACAGACGTTATGATTCATGATCATTATTTTAAACTTCCGGATGAGATAATTATGCAGGGTACGGGAAGATACGTTCCCCGTAATGGGAATGGTTTTTACATGAACACGGATGCCGGTTATATGCGGAATGTTATTTTTGGTGGAATTTTTTACTTATTATGTGTTGTATTTTATCAATTTCTTTACTTTATAAAACCCTTATCCATTACAAGTCGATTATGCAGAACCAAAGAAGGTTATGAGGATTTTATGTTCTTTTTGGCAGTCTTTTTATATCTATTTATTTTAGAATATAAAGGATCGGCATTAGCTTTTATGAATATAATGCAAGTATTGCTTCTTTTCTTTGGTATGACCTATCTGATAAGGCATTATTATAGAAAAGAAAGTGAAGAAAGTGAAGAAAATGAAATAACCCAGGAAATTTGAATTTTAGAAAAAAGTTAATATGTTATTTAATTCGATAGATTTTGCTATCTTTTTACCGATTGTTTTTTCTCTTTATTGGTTTGTTACGAATAAGGATCTCAAATTGCAAAATTTATTGGTTCTTTTAGCCAGTTATTTTTTTTATGCCTTTTGGGATTGGCGTTTTTTATTTTTGATTGTATTTACTACAATCGTGGATTATTCAATGGCTCTTGTTTTATCCAAACAAGAAAATGAAGCCAAACGGAAACTCTTTTTATGGATAGGTATTATTATCAACCTGTGTATTTTAGGCTTTTTCAAGTACTATAATTTTTTCATTGAAAGTTTTGTTGACATTTTTTCATTTTTTGGCAGGAGTGTTCATTCCCGAACGTTGAATATTATTTTACCGGTTGGAATCAGTTTTTACATCTTTCAAACGATGAGTTATCTGATAGATGTGTATAAACGTAAAATAGGAGCGACAAAGGATTTTGTTTCGTTTGCTGCTTTTGTTAGTTTTTTCCCGCAGGTAATGGCCGGCCCGATTGAGCGGGCAACTAATTTTTTACCTCAGTTTTTTGTAAAAAGGGATTTTGATTATTCAAAAGCTGTTGATGGATTGCGTCAAATGCTGTGGGGCTTTTTTAAGAAAATTGTGGTTGCCGATAATTGTTCCCAGGTAGTGGATAAAATTTTTAATGATTATCAAATGTATCCCGGAAGTTTATTGCTTATTGGCGCTTTCTTCTTTTCTATTCAAATTTATGCCGATTTTTCCGGATATTCCGATATTGCCATTGGTTGTTCCCGTTTGTTTGGTTTCAATTTGACACGAAATTTTGCATTTCCCTATTTTTCCCGTGATATGGCCGAATTTTGGAGGCGCTGGCATATTTCACTCACTACTTGGCTGAAAGATTATGTATATATCCCTTTGGGAGGTAGCCGGTGTGTAAAATGGAAAGTTATCAGGAATACTTTTGTTATCTTTTTACTTAGTGGTTTATGGCATGGTGCGAATTGGACTTACATTATTTGGGGAGCTTTGAATGCTATTTATTTTTTACCCTTGTTGATTGTTGGAAAAAACCGGAAAAATCTGAATGTGGTTGCTGAAGATCGCTTTTTTCCATCGGTAAAGGAATTTTTCCAAATGTTATTTACATTTTTGTTGTGTATGTTTGCCTGGATTTTTTTCAGGGCGCAAAGTATAACAGATGCTATCGAATATTTGAAGATTATTTTTTCCAGCTCGTTATTTATTGTCCCGGAAACAGATTATATGCGGTTGATTTTGAACATCTCTATTATTGCAACGATTATTTTATTCGTAATGGAATGGATACAGAGACGCAATCAACACGGTTTACAAATCGTTCCGAAGCAGAAAGTGTTTCGTATTATTTTATATTTATTTCTACTATTTATGATGTTAACATTCGGAGGTAATCAACAATCATTTATTTATTTTCAATTTTAATTGTCATGAAGCGCTTTTTGATTCAAATATTTTCTTTTATTTTACTTGTCGTTATTCTTTGGTCTATTATATCTGCCATTGTCGATTCAAATTTGAAAAAAGTAGAGTTTGATTATTTTGCACTTAATAATTATATGAAGGGAGACATTCATTCGAATGTTCTTATAATGGGGAATTCCAGAGCTAAGGGAGATATTTCGCCCTTTATTATAGATTCCATATTGAATGTTGATAGTTATAATCTTGGAATGGCAGGCATTAATTATCCGGTTCAAGTAGCCCTGTATCAAATTTATCTGAAATATAATAACGCGCCTGATTATATTATTCAGACTGTAGATAATATTAGTTTGGCAAGCGGAATGCATCGGGAGGAAGCCTTTTTACCCCATTTAGATGAACCTATTGTTTCAGATTTACTTCTGCAATATGGCAATCTGAGATCGATTGATTATTATCTACCCTTCAAGTATGTATATCGCCCACAAGCAATTGTTTATGGAATGATGGAGTTTTTGGGTTTTCATCAGAAATCTACCATGTATAAGGGATATGAACCGCAGAATAAAATATGGGATGGTGATTTTGACCGCCTCAAAGTCAAAAATACAGAGGGGGATGTAACCCATTATGATCCTGCCCTTTTTGGATTGTTTGAAGATTATGTAAAAGAGGTTCTCCAAAAAAACACTAAGATTATCTTCGTTTTTGCACCACAATATATTGAAGGTCAAGAATATATAAAAAACAGGCATGAAGCTGTTTCGTTTTATCAGGATCTATCACAAAAATATCAGATACTATTCTTAGATTATTCACAGGATAGCATCTCTTATAACAAAGATTATTTTTATGATACGCAGCATTTGAATACAAAAGGTGCAGAGGCATTTTCCCGTAAATTGGCTAATGACTTGATAGATGTGATTAAATAAAATTTTGTTGAAAATTAAAATGGATATTCTGCTGATTAATGATTATTTAGAAGGGGGAGGCGCTGAATCTGTCTTCCGGGATCAATTTGAAATCCTAAAAAAAGATTTCAATGTCGAACTGTTTTATGGATTCAAACAGATATCCGACAAAAAAATATCTCCGTTTTCATATATATACTCATTTCATTTCAAAAAAAAATTGGCCGCTTTTTTGGCCAACCGTTCCTTTGATTTTATTATCGTACATAATTACAACAGTGCGTTGTCTCCCTCTATTTTAGATGTTCTTGTTAAGTATAAAAAACGCCATAAATGTAAAATAATCTACTATGCGCATGATTATCATCTGATTTGTCCCAATCGTGGCTATTGTTATTTTTCAAAAGGCCAAATGATTAATTTTCAAGAACCTCCCACTTTTTGGAACTTTCTTACCAAAAGATTGGACTCCAAAGGATTGGTATATAGTCTTTTGAAAAAAGGACAATGGATTTCTGCTTATACAATGGGGAAAAAACAGGAAGTATTTGATTTGATTCTTGCTCCAAGTGACTTTTTGACGAATCAAATCAAACAAACCTATCCCCATATAGAAGCAACGAGAGTCTATAATTCATGTTATGCTTTAAATAGCAACCCGAAAGAAACGCGAAATAAAAAAAATAGCACACTCAAATTAGTTTATTTTGGCCGTTTGGATCCGGTAAAGGGCTTGGTTAATTTTATAGAAGCGCTACGCAATTCTACAATTGATTATTCATTTACAATCATAGGAGAAGGGGAAGAATTGGCTGCTATTCAAGATGTTATCGGGCGATATAACTTACAGGATAAGATATTTCTCAAGGCCAAGTTGAATCAAGCGGATTTATTTATTGAATTACAGAATTACGATGTGTTTGTATTGCCTTCGTTATGGTATGAAAATGCACCTCTATCCATTGTAGAAGCAGCTTCTGTCGGATTGGGCCTGTTTTTATCGAATCACGGAGGGGTTTTGGAAATGGGAAAAATTTGCAATGCTTCTCATTTTTTTAATCCGTTTGATCCGGAAGACATTCGGTTGAAATTAAATGAATTGTATAAAGAGTTCTTAGCCGGCTCTTTACCTGAATCGGATAAACAACAATTGCAACTGCTTTTTTCTAAGGAGACGTATATTGAAAATTTGAAAAACTGTTTGGTAAATGAAAAATAAACCGTTAAAAATAGTCTATCTGATTCCCGGCGGACTTTTTAATCCGGGCGGAATGGAGCGGGTGACTATTCTGAAAGCAAACTATTTAACAGAAGAGCTGGGCCATGATGTTTCGATTGTTACAACCGAGCAGTTAGGACGTCCTGTTTTTTTCCCAATATCCGAAAAAGTTCATCTATATCATTTGGATATTGGTACTTATGTTAATTTTGGCAAAGAATCTTACTTGGAAAAATGTATTTCCCGTTATCGAAAAACAAAACAATACAAAAGAGAACTGACGGAATTATTAAGTACTATCCGTCCGGATTTTACCATATCCACTCTTGGCGGTTTGGATATTAATTACCTCAATGACCTGAAAGACGGTAGCATTAAACTGGGTGAACTTCATTTCCCTGGGAATTTTCGCCAATTGATGGCACGGAAACTTTCGTCTGCTTTTATTCCTAATTTAGTTGCCAAATATAGAACGCGCGATTTTAGAAACAAATGTAAAAGACTCGCCCGTCTTATCGTATTGACGGAAGAAGAAAAATCTTCGTGGAAAAATAAGAATAATATTGAAGTGATTCCTAATTTGCTATCCTTTTTTCCGGAAATCCTATCTACTTGTGAACCTAAAAAAGCGATTGCCGTGGGACGTTTGGTATATGAAAAAGGATTTGATATGCTGATAGAATCATGGAAATTCGTTCATGAAAAACACCCGGACTGGGAACTTAACATTTACGGCAGTGGTGACGAAAAAGAAAACTTACTCCGGTTGATTGAAAAGAATGACTTGGGTTCTGTGGTGAAAATTCATGAACCGTCCAAAGATATTTATGTCCAGTATTTGGAACACTCCCTGATGCTTTTCTCCTCCCGGTATCTGGAAGCGCTTCCCATGGTTTTGATAGAAGCCATGTCGTGTGGACTTCCGTTGGTAGCTTTTGATGCCCCGTGCGGCCCGAAAGATATTATTACAGAGGGTGTTAATGGTTTCCTGGTTAAAACCGGAGATATAAAAACGTTGGCTGCTAAAATCAATTATTTAATTGAATCGGAAGAATTGCGGAAAACAATGGGAAAAACAGCCTGGGAATTTTCTTTGAATTATCAGGCGGATAAAGTGATGGAACGCTGGATAACGTTATTTGAGGAAGTAAAAAATGAAAACAGCAGGTGAAAAAATAGTACATATACCGAATTATTACCCTCCCCATATCGGAGGAATAGAAGATGTATGCCATAGTATTGTATCGGCGCTTCCGGATTTTCAACATCAAGTCATTTGTTTTCACAATCAAAAAACGACTCAGCGGGATATTTATGAAGGCATACCGGTTACTCGCAGCAGTGTATGGAAAAAACTTTTCAGCCAATCCATTTCTTTCTCTTTTTATACGGAATTAAAAAGGATTTTTAAAGAATTCGATCCGGATATTGTGCATTTTCATACGCCCAATCCATTGAGTAGCGTGTATGTATTGATGTTGCTTCCTAAAAAAACGAAGCTGATTGTTCATTGGCATTCGGATATTATAGCGCAAGATAGATTGTATTTGTTTTATCAGTGGGTTGAAAAGCGATTGTTGAAGCGTGCCGATAAAATTATTATGACAAGCCCCACTTACCTTTCCGGTTCAAAAGCATTGCAAGCCTGGAAAGATAAATTACAGGTTATCCCGAATACCGTAAATACGGATAAATTGCAGAAAAAAGAAGGCGATGAGGAAGCGATTGCAGCGATTCGAAATTTATATAAAGGGAAAAAAATCATTTTTACTTTTGGTCGCCATGTCCCTTACAAAGGGATCAAATATTTGATTGAAGCGGCTCCTTTGATTTCAGAAGATGCCGTCATTGTGATTGCAGGAAGCGGCCCTTTGACGGATGAATTAAAGAGCAGATCAACCGCTTCATCCTCGATACACTTTATCGGTCGATTGAGTGACGATGCTTTGCGGCATTATTTGTACGCCTCCGATGTATTTGCCTTTCCTTCCATTACGCGGAATGAAGCATTTGGCATTGCCTTGGCGGAAGCGATGTACTGTGGTCTTCCGGCAGTAACCTTCACGATTCCGGATTCCGGAGTAAATTGGGTCAGTATAAATGGAGAAACCGGCTTGGAGTCTGAAAATGGGAATGTCGGGGCCTTGGCGGAAGCGATTAATAAATTATTGGAAGATAATGCTTTGAGGACACGCTTGGGTAAAAATGCCTCTGAACGTGTTAGAGAACAGTTTACTTCGGATGCCATTAAAGAAGATTTAATCCTTTTGTATAAAGATTTTTAGTCCGGAATAATGAAACAGGCGATTTTAATCACGGCGTACAAAAATATTGATCAGATAATTCAGATTATAGATTATTTTGATAGCGATTTTGAATTTTATATTCATATTGATAAAAAAAGTAAGCTTGATTTGACACCGTTAACAGGAATTACAGATAAAAAAGTATCTGTTTATAATGAATATTCAATTAATTGGGGCGGTTTAAATCATTTAAAAGCCATTTTGTTATTGGCTAATGAGGCATTAAAAAACGATGAAAATACATTTTTCCATTTGATTACCGGGGAGGATTATCCTTGTAAATCATTGTCATCCTTTCATAATAGTTTAGATAAATCGAAAGATTATATCGACTTTGCCGAAATGCCGAGAAAAGATTGGCCGGAAAACGGCGGTATGGATAGAATCGCGTATTACAATTTTTATGACCTGTTTAATGCCAAGAAAATGGGTCGCCTCATCAATCTTATCATTCGTATTCAAAAAATTCTTGGATTAAAAAGAGCTTATTCGCCTCATTTTCCTAAATTATATGGTGGCAGTACTTATTGGAGTTTAAGTAGAAAGACCTTGCAATACGTTATGGATTATACTGCTGGAAATAAACATCTTTTTGACCGTATGAAATTTACTTTTTGTGCTGAAGAAATGTATTTTCAAACAATTCTTCTGGATTCCCCCTTTGCTCATAACCTTATCAACGATAATTTAAGATATATCGATTGGATTTCCGGACGAGGAGGTAAACCTGCCTTTTTGGATGCAAGTGATTTCTCGAATATGATGGCTTCCAATGGTTTATTTGCAAGAAAATTTGGCACGAATGAAAAATCTGTTGAACTAAAGAATCTATTAATCCTCCATTTAAAATCAGATAAATAACCGGTTTATCGATGTATCGAACGACTGATTAGATACAAAGCATACGCCGTCAAAATATTCAACCGCAATCTTTTCCATCCTATTTTTAACAATTCCTTTGGTACGGGATAGTTATTTGTTTTGTGAAGACACAATATATTTTTGAACGCTTTTGTTTCAACTAAAAATTCTTTTTTGGTAGCAGGGCTAACATTTGCAAATGCTAATTCCTTTTTCCATTTGTGGTAAAAAATATAAGAAGATTGTATCCATGAGCTATCCTGACGTCCCATAGATTCATGTACAATATGTATATTGGGTATGATATGAATATGGTATCCTTTTTCATGTATTTGCATGGATATATCCAGATCGTAGAAATGGAAATTATGAAAAGAATCCGTATCAAAAGAAATGTCATTAAATACATCTTTTCTTGAACAAAACCAAACGCCATCCACACCGACTACTTCTTTTTCTTCCGCTACCGGATAGATTGGAGGACAATCTTTTTGAAATGAAACATTGCAAATATAGGGCCTTGCGTAGAACCAGGGAGCCGGCATGGGTATTAAATAAGAAGATCCTGCCAAACCGATTAGTCCTGTTTGGGGATTTGGTAAATGCTGTATGACACTTTTTCCCCAATCTTTTGTATAATACTGAATATCTTCATGCATGAAACATAAAAACGGGAAAGAGGATTTTTTAATTCCTTCATTATACGCCTCAAAAATTGAATATTTATTTGTTGAATTGTTAATAACAATCAATTCGTATGGAATACCAATTGTGTCCTCAATGTTTGATTTTAATAAATCCGAAATGTCTCCTTTTTTTGAACAAATTATTATAGAAATCATAAAAACTATTTAGGAAGTTTATATATAGTATATCTATCCGTTTCTTTCATTCGTTTAGAACGGTCTTTTATTAATTGTTCTTCGTTAATTGTTTGGTTACTTTTTTTTGCATTTTTGTTTACAACAATCATTATTACGGCTTCATCATCCAAATCCGGAAATTTGTTATTAATATCGGTTAATTTATCAATTTTGTAAATCATTTTTTGGGTTTGTGCTATGGATAGTGGCGGATTGATAGGTATTGAGTCGGTAAAGGAGAAAAAAACAGTTTCGTAACTATTCATCTCTGCTACTATCGGTTCAAATCCCCTTAAGAAGGCTGTTTCATCATATTTTACTCTTTCATTATAAAAATGGGCTATATTCCATTGATTAAATAATAAATACCCCGTGACTAAAACCGTTGTTAATGCTATAAAATGAAGCTCGGATTTTTTCTTAAGCATATAAATCGTGTATGAAATCAAAATAAGGCCCATTAAAAACGGCAATCCCAATTTCAAAACAGGAAATTCATGGACGGCAGAATGATTCATAAAAACGATCAGTTGAATATAGGCAGGAAGAATGATCAAAAAAGAAAATTTCAGAAGATTGTCATGTACCTTATTCTGCAATCGTTCTTTTTTTAATACAATAAACGATAAAAATACCAATGCTACGATCGAAGCAAGGAAGAGTAACAACCCAAGCGATTGATAGGTTTGATAGACATGATACCCAATTCTTAGTATATAATTACCTGCAATCAGGTTGGATTGTCCTGTTCTTTCCGTGAACTTTCCTACTAAAATATCCCCCCAATTGTCAATTTGAACGAGTTGGAATATGAATAAACCGATAGCCAATAAAGCAGGAATGACATAAATGGACAGCTTTTTCAGACTGTCCGTTCCTTTCTCTTTTTTAATTCGCGAATCAATAAAATTGATCAGGCATAGAATGAACAATTGAATCCAAAAATAATATTCCACCAGCATTCCACACAAAATAGTAAAAAACAATAGCGTATGAATGATGCGTTGATGTGTTAACCGGGTTATATTAGCATAATTTTTCAATAATTCCAATAGCAGGAGCATATAAATAAAAACCAAAACTAATTGATCTGCAAAAAAAACATTTTTCAAAAAATAAACATTATTTGGGAAACAAATCCATAAGCAAGATAAAAGGAGCGGGAGAATTATTTTCCCATATTTGGATTTCAGTTTTACGATATATACCAATATCAAATAAATCAAAATGCCAATTAATAAAGCGTCTAAGAGATAGAAAACGGTACTGAACGGTTTTATAAAATCCATGTCGATTTGTTTGTATCCGAATATCTTTGCGATTCCATACGTTAGCAGAATAGTACCATTCGGATAGGAAATGTATGGATTTCTTTCCATAATGTTTTGTGATTCTATCGACAGCGGCTTTTCCAACATCGTATATTTATCTGCTGTTATGCCGTCGTTTAACCAATTGTTCGTAAATTTAATGGCGCTTGCCGAGAGCCAGTTATAGCTGGATTCATTCAAGTCATTTACAGTACTGCAAAAAAACAGAATAATACCGGCGGATATAGAAAATAAATGTAAGAATACCGGATGTTTTTTTATTTTTTCTCCCATAATATGTATATCAGTTTTCGTGCAGTAAAATTCCAAATAAATACAATAACCGTAGATAAGATTTTACTAACCAAGTAATAAAGGCCGGTAATACTCGTAAAAAAATACAACAAACCGGTATCAAAAATCAAGCCGATCACTCCAATTAATCCATAAGTTAAAAATTCTATTTTTTTATTACCAACGTCTGTCCGAAAAACAAATTTCTTGCTCAATACGTAATTTGTAATTAATCCGAAAATAAAAGCCAAAACATTGGACAGTAAATAATACAAATTAAAAATATCTGTAAAAATAAATAAAAATAAAAAATTAACAATTGCGGCTATACCTCCAACAAAAAAATATCTTATGAATTGAATCAACCAATTGTTTGTGTTCTCAATGAACAATTTACGTATCATTTCTTATGTGTTAAAAGCAAGATAAAAGTTCTCTATAATATCTAAATTTTTTGCAAAGATACGAAAAAAAAGGAAAGAGTTCTTTATTTCTGAAAAATGTTGTACTTTTGCAACCCCATGTTTTATTGTATTACGAAATTTTTTTAATTTTTAAAATGGATAAATCTGATATTCATTCAAATGCAGCTATCATAGGTGCAGGGCCGGCGGGTCTTACCGCAGCCTACGAACTCCTGAAAGAAACGCCTGTTCATCCGGTTGTGTTTGAAGCCTCCGGAACGATGGGTGGAATCTCCCAAACCGTACAGTACAAAGGAAACCGGATGGACATCGGAGGCCATCGTTTCTTTTCTAAAAACCGGGAAATTATGGATTGGTGGAATCAGATGATGCCTGTTCAGGGAAAACCTGCATTTGATGATATCCTTTTGAATAATCAGGATAAATCGTTCAATCCCGGCGGCCCAAATCCGGAAAAAGAAGACCGGGTCATCCTTATCCGGCAAAGAGTATCCCGGATTTTTTTCCTGCGCAAGTTTTTCGATTATCCGATTTCCCTCAAATTAGAAACGTTCACCAATATGGGCCTTTGGCGAACCCTGAAATCCGGAGTGGGTTATATGGCGTCGCAAATTCATAAAAAGCCCAATGATACCTTGGAAAATTTTTACATCAATCATTTTGGGAAAACATTATATCAAATGTTTTTCGAAGATTATACGGAAAAGGTTTGGGGAATCCACCCTTCCAAATTAGGCGCTGATTGGGGAAGCCAACGCGTAAAAGGCGTTTCGGTTTCTGCGGTTATCAAAGATATGTTGTCTAAAAAATTTTCTTCCAAGGCGGATCAGGCTAAAGTGGAAACATCCTTGATAGAACAATTCATTTATCCGAAACTGGGTCCCGGACAATTGTGGGAAATTGTTGCCAAAGAAATAGAACAAGCTTCGGGTGAAATTTATATGCAGAGTGAAGTAAAAAAAATTCATATCCAAGAAAACCGGGTTACATCAATTGATTATGAAAAAGACGGAAAATTAATTAATTATCCGTGTGATTATTTGCTTTCATCCATGCCGGTGAAAGATCTGATTGCTGCGATTGAAGGCGTTGAAATTCCCGGGGATGTAAAACGGATTGCCTCCGAATTACCTTATCGCGATTTTATTACCGTAGGATTGTTGGTGAAAAAAATGAAAATCAAAAACAAGACCCCAATCAAAACGTATGAAAACCGGGTTCCGGATACCTGGATATACATTCAGGAACGGGATGTAAAAATTGGCCGTTTGCAAATCTTCAACAATTGGTCGCCTTATATGGTAAAAGATTATAAAAATACAATGTGGATCGGCTTGGAGTATTTTTGTACCGAAGGAGATGAAATGTGGAACATGAATAAAGAGGATTTTATACAGATGGCTGTTGATGAACTTGTCAAAATAGATATCATAGACAAAGAAGATGTCATGGATGCTGTGCAAGTAAAAATCAAGAAAGCCTATCCTTCTTATTTTGGCTCTTATTATGAATTAGACAAAGTAAAATCTTTTTTAGACCCAATCGAAAATTTGTTTTGTATGGGTAGAAACGGCCAACATCGCTACAACAATATGGATCATTCCATGCTAACGGCGATAGAAACGGTTCGCAATATTAAAGATCATAAAACAACCAAAGAGAATATTTGGGCGGTGAATACAGAAGAAGAATACCATGAAGAAAATAAATGAGGCTGTATAAAAAGCCTCATTTAGAGTGTATCCATTTTTCTTTATATATATCGGAATATTGTTTTATATATTCTTCTTTCAAGTGTATTCCATCAAAAAAACAATAGTCTTCTACATAAATGATATTCTCAAAATAATCCTTGAATTCGGTTGATAAGTTATAGTGAAAAATTTCTTCTTTATTCAAAGTATCAACGAATTTTTTATTTTGTATATTCAAGGGAGGTGGCAAAATGATTAATTCAAAATTATTCTTTTCAGCTAATAATTTTATCCGATCTAAATATTCAATTGAAAGTGGAGATAAAAAATCATAATCAATTGAATCTGTATAAGATATTTCAGGCGCCCAATTCGATGTGAGTATGTGTGGCTCCCGGACTAAATAGGTATAGGGAATTTTTTCTATCTGATCAAATGCTGTTTTTGAAAAATAGGGTTTATATTCATTGCTATAGAAAGGTTTTAAAAAATTATGGTATGTATAGACTTGATTTAAATTATTTTGAAAATTGAATGGAAGATAAATAAAATATACCGTATCTACCTGATTCCCTGCATTCAGATAATTATTCAGCAATAAGTAGTGGCCGATCACTTCTATGGCTTGATTACAAGCTAATGAAATGAATGCACTATCATTTTCTGCATTGGGAAAGAGTTGTTCGGCAACACTGTCTCCGAGTATAAGTTTTTTCTGTGGACTTACTTCTTTACTTTTTCTTATAGAGATATAGGTCTTTCTTCCGGAAACATATTTTTCATACTTGGAGGTTTTCAACAAATAAAAAGGTATAACCGAGCATAAAATAGCAGAGAGCAGGAAAGCTATTACCGCTTTAATAATAAACTTTTTCATATCCTAAAATTGAAAATAAATAAATGTAGTTGATTGGCCAAAATAGAGATAAAAATAGAAAGTACCTGAAATTAAAGCCATATATACACACCATCTCACAAACGTAGATTTCACATTATCAATTTGTAATCCATATTCTTTTTTCCGTTGAAACCATTCGGTAATAAATAAAACCGGAAGAGAAAAAATAAGTGTACTAAGAGCTAACCTGCTTTTAATATAAAAACCGGGAAAAGAAAAATTCGGTACTGTAAATATGGAAGACGAAAAGATATGTTGCGTATAATACACCGCCTGATGAATTGTATCCGAACGGAATAAAATCCAACCAATCACCACTAAGAAAAAGGTGATTCCCATCTGGAAAAATTCTTTTACATCCGGAAGTTTTCTTTCTTCTGCTACTACGTTGGTGTATTTCCGATTTTTACCTGATAATATCAACGGAAGGAAAAGGACTGCATGATAGGCTCCCCACGCAATGAAAGTCCAGTTGGCGCCATGCCAAAAACCGCTGACAAGGAAAATGATAAAGGTATTTCTTACTTTTAACCATTTGGAGCCCCGGCTTCCTCCCAAAGGAATATAGATATAATCGCGAAACCAGGTGGTTAGGGAAATATGCCATCTTCGCCAGAATTCGGCTATGTCACGGGAAAAATAAGGATAGTTGAAATTGCGTATAAATTTGAAACCTAATAATTTACCTATACCCAAGGCCATATCCGAATAACCGGAAAAATCTCCATAGATTTGAAATGTAAATAAAATTGCGCCCAATAGCAAAGTACTGCCCGACTGTGCCTGATAATCATTAAATACGAGATCTACATACGTTGAGCAATTATCCGCGATGACTATTTTTTTTAAAAGCCCCCAAAGAATTTGGCGCATTCCATCTGCCGCCATCGAATAATCGAACGTTCTCGGTTTATATATTTGCGGAAGTAAATTGGTGGCCCTTTCAATCGGACCTGCCATTGCCAAGGGAAAAATACTTACAAAAAGGAAAAAAGAGATAAGGTCTTTCGTCGGTTCAAATTTTCGGCGATAGACATCAATCGTATAACTCAAGGTATGAAATGTATAAAAACTGATTCCAACCGGTAATATCAGATTCAATGTCCGGGCTTCTAAATGAATGCCAAACATTGAAAATGCGTCAACAAAAGAAGTTACAAAAAAATTATAATACTTGAAAAGGCCCAATACTCCAAATGAAATCAAACAACAAACCGTAAGAATCATTTTTCGTCGTTTTTGCTCATCGGCCTTCATCATCCATAAACCGCCCGCATAGTTGGTTAATGAGCAAAGAACGACAAGTGACAAATAACGCCAATCCCACCAGGCATAAAAGAAATAGCTTGCTGCAAGCAAGAAAAGATTTTGTAGTTTTATATTTTTGTTGAATATAAACCAGTAAAGGAGAAATACAATGGGAAGGAAAATGGCAAAACTGAGAGAATTAAATAACATAAAACTAAAATATTCAATTTAGAGCGGCAAAGGTACAAATAAAAGTTGTAAGTAAAAAGAAAAACGAAAAGCACAGTGCCTAAAATTCTACTAATATCCTGAATACCTTTCCCGGATGAGCTTTCCATCCTTCCAGAGCCTCTTGTGCCTGTTCCGGCGGATATATGCCGCTGATAAGTTCCTCCATCGGACAGATGCCTTTTTTCAGGTATTCCATTACCGCGCGGAAATCTTCGGGCATCGCATTGCGAGAGCCGCGAATATCCAATTCTTTTTGCACGAAAAGTTTTGTTTCAAAGGTTATTCCCGTTTTGGCATAACCGATGCAGACGACACGTCCGGTGAATGCCACTTCATTGACAGCCATTTGATAAGTAGGTGGTGCGCCCACCGCTTCAATCACCACATCGGGACCTTGACTATCGGTGATGTTTTGCAGGCGTTCGTGCACATCTTCTGTTTGCGAATTGATGGTGAAGGTAGCGCCCAGACGTCGGGCGAGCGACAGTTTGGCGTCGTCCACATCCACAGCAATCACTTTGGCGCCCCGCAAGGCAGCCCTGACAATTGCTCCTACGCCAATCATACCGCATCCGATAACCATTACTATGTCTAAATCGGTTACCTGTCCTCTGCTTATCGCGTGGAAACCTACGCTCATCGGCTCTATCAAGGCAAATTCTTTGGGTGATAATTTGTTATCCTTGTCCGGAATGATTTTCTCCCAGGGAACAGCAAGGTATTCCGCCATGGCGCCATCCCGTTGCACACCCAATGTCTGATTGAATTGGCAGGCATTGGGACGTCCGTTCCGGCAGGAAGGACAATGTCCGCAAGCCGTGTAAGGATTGAGGGTGCACAACAATCCCTGCTGAAGATGTTCAGGAACGCCGGCGCCAATTTCAGCTATCTCTGCGCTGATTTCATGTCCCGGAATCACCGGTAATTGCACCATCGGGTTTTTCCCGGAATAAGTGTTCAGGTCGGATCCGCAAAATCCGACGTAATTTATTTTTACCAAAACCTCTCCCGGCTTGATTATCGGTTTATCGATATTAACCACCTTTATTTCTTCGGTTTGTATGATTTGTATTGCTTTCATTTTTTTAAAATTTAAGAATCTTAAGAATCTTAAGCGCCTTAAGATTCTTAAAATAATAGTTTTTAATCTTTAATCTTATATCCTTTCCATCCGTAATACGCACAAACAATGAAGCATACGAGCGGAACAATGTACGCTACATGATAAAAATCGCCGAACGATTTAAGCAAGTGACCCGTTAAAGGCGGCAAAAAAACATTTCCGACGATAGCCATTACAAGGAATGCCGAACCGCTCTTGGTCTTCGCACCCAAATCTTGCAACGCCAATGAAAATTGAGTCGGGTACATAATGGACATGAAAAATGAAACGCCAACCATTGCATACAGCCCTGTCATGCCACCTACGCATACAATCAGCAGGCAAAGCGCGATGTTGATAATCGAATAAACCACCAACATATTCTGCGGTTTAAATTTTCCCATCAGCAAGGTGCCTATCCAGCGTCCGAGTAAGAAAGCGCCCAAATAAATGCCGAACCAGGTTGAAGCCGACAAAGACGATAAACCTTCGACAACATCCGTCTCTTTTAAACCCACATACGAACAGGCGTAAACCAGAAACATAGCGTTAATGGCTGTTTGTCCGCCGTTGTAAAAAAATTGTGCAATCACTCCGCGACGAAGATGCGCCCGTTTGAAAACAGTGAAATCAATCAATTTTTCGCCGGATGTGTTGCCTTCTTCATGTTCGCCTTCCTTGATTTTGGGCAGATGAGAAAAGACAAAAACAATGGCTATCACTACTAATACGCTTGACAAAATCAAGTAAGGCAGTTTCATAGCATTGGATTCGTTGGTTAGAAAACCTTCCCAACCTCCCGGATAATCGACGGGAATGGTGTCGCGGGTATAACTGTCGTTGCTCAATACCAATTTACTCAGGAACATACCGGCTATAAACGCGCCAAGTCCGTTGAACGACTGCGCCAAATTCAGGCGACGCGGCGCTGTTTCCGGGTCGCCGAGAGCAGCAACGTATGGATTTGCCGCTGTTTCTAAAAAACAGAGTCCAGTTGCCAGAATAAAGAACACGATGAGATATGCCCAATATTGTTGGATGGCTACAGCCGGAAAAAAGAGCAATCCGCCCGCTGCTGCTATCAACAAACCAAAGATAACGCCCGCCTTGTAAGAATACCGTTTCATAAACATGGCAATCGGTATTGGAAAAATGAAATAGGCAATCCAATACGATGATTCGGTAAGTGACCCCATGAAAGGCGACAGTTCAAACATTTTCATCAATTGCCGGATCATGGTCGGCAATAAATTACTGCTGATAGCCCAGATAAAAAACAGGCTGAAAATCAGCGCTAAAGGAACTAAAAATTTATTTTTTTTCATTCTGACATGTTTTTAATGTATGGTAAATCAATAAGATTACCGAAACGGTAAAATTTTCTTGCATTCTCTCCGAGAAACAGTGTTTTCTCTTCTTCGGAAAGTAAACCGGATTTCAGTACAAAATCGTATGACATGCGGTAAGTAATGGC
>JAISKT010000384.1 GCA_031261295.1 Candidatus Symbiothrix sp.
ACAGCCGTTATGTTATTCAAATTAATAGTGAACGGTTTTTCTACCGAGATTAACGATGATTTGGAAGCATTATTGGATGAAATAACGCCTTTGTATAAAGCTCGATACGAAGAAATATCAGAACAATCGCAAAAAATCATTGCCACCATTGCCTTAAATTGGGACGCCATCAGTTTGAAAAAATTATCCCAACAATCGGGTTATGCCAACAACCAACTTTCACCGCAACTGAAACGGCTGATAGAAGAGGGTTGGATTGAAACTACTCCTGCCGAACACGCCAAAGGCAATGCGTACTTCATAAGTGAACGATTTTTCAATATCTGGTTTATCATGCGAATGAGTACCCGAAGACAAAAACAGGAAATATATTGTTTGTCGAAGTTTTTGGAAAGTTATTATGGAGAAGAACTTACAGAGGTTGCCAATCGGTTTTTGAAGAAAAAATGGATGGGTGCCGATATAAAGCAAAGTCTATTGGCTCTTGCGTTAGCAAAATCAAAAATAGATGAAAAATTAAAAAAGCCATTAAGAGAAAAAGCATACAAAACAATAATCAGAGATTCATTCAAAAATAATACTGATATTAGCACTCATATTAATATTGTTTCTGACTCTATCGAAACGATTGACGAGAGAAATGAAGTTGACGACATCCTTAAACAAGAGCAAGCATCTTTGCAAAATATGAAAGATTGGCTTGATAAACTCCAATTCTATTTAGAGAATGAAAATTTTGATGAAGCAGAGAATGAATTGAAAGATGCTATTTCATTAGATGAAAATAATTTTATGATTTGGCACTGTTTAGGTAAAATTTATTTTATATCAGGAAAATACGATGAAGCTGAAAGTGCATTGATAAAAGCTATTTCGTTAGGTGAAAATGTCTATATTTTTGATATTGATGCTTCTGCATGGTATTCTTTAGGACAGTTATATCATTATCATTTGGAAAAATATGATGAAGCAGAAGAAGCTTATAATAAGAGTCTATCAATCAATAAAAAAGGATATTCTGATACAAAATATCAGTTAGTTTATTTATATAGAGATATATTAGGAAAATTGGAAGAGGCAGAAACGCTATTCAATTCTATAGAAAAAGAAATAGATTTAGGAAAAGAAGATAATTTGCAAATTTTACAATATTGGCTTAATAAGGCTCTTTTTGAACTTTACAAACGAAATGAAGGAAATGCAAAATTATGTTTCAATCAGACATTGCCACATATTTATTCTGAATTGCCATCAGCAACATCAACATCTGGAGAAAAATATTATTTTGGATGTTCTTATGAATATTTCAAGTCGCCTCAGATAATACAAGAGGATTGGTGGCGATTTGCTGCTATAACTATTAAATTAGGTTATGGACATTGGTTAGTTACTACAATGGAAGAATTTAAATATGATTGTATTTTAGCACCTTATTTCGTTGCCATCAAAGCCTTGGAAATCGAAAAGCAGGATAGCAAAAACGGCCGGAAAAATGCCGAAATCTATCTCAAAAACAGAGCCATAGAAATCAGCGAGCCGGCAAGGATGATAATGGAAAAGATGCGAAAATATATGTAATGCTGTCGAAGCTAATTTTTTATCGCTTCCACCGCCAGCCGGTACGAATCCAGTCCGAATCCAGCGATAACCCCCTTGCAGGCGCTTGCTATCAAGGACTGGCGCCGGAATTCTTCCCGCGAATGTACATTGGAGATATGTACTTCTATCACAGGCGTATTCACGGCTTTTATAGCATCGTGAATGGCAACCGAAGTGTGCGTATAGGCACCTGCGTTCAGGATTATTCCGTCGAAAGAAAATCCGGTTTCGTGAATCCGGTTGATAATCTCGCCTTCGATATTGGACTGAAAATAGGCGAATTCTATTTCGGGATACTTGGTTTTCAATTCATCCAAATAAGTCAAAAAAGAGGATGCACCGTAAATTCCGGGTTCGCGAACGCCCAGGAGATTGAGGTTGGGACCGTTGATGATTTGAATCTTCATTGTGCTGTTTTCGTATAAGTTTATTATCTTTGGCTACAAATTTAGTGATTATTATTCAATAGGTCACTCTTACTGCACGCATTTATTGTTGGAAAAATCACTTTCGCCGCATGTTGAATTATTCCGTAAGTACAGAATCCTATTGTGATAAAATTTCGGTATATAGTGTAGATAATTCAGGAAATAGTACCTTGCGGTCAACTTTAAGCGGTCCAAACAAAGATTACCAAGCGGATGGTGGAAAATTAAATAATTTATATTATATTGCAACGAGAAATCGCTTGTCGTATTAAAAAGGATTGAAAATATATGGAAAGTAAAACTAAATTCATACTGTTTTTTCTGTTAGTGTTTGGCGCTTGTGCGCAATCATCAAAAGATAATAACACAACTCCATCTACACAAGACATATTGCAAATCCAATCTTTATCTGATTCAATTCAATTCGATAGTTTGAAATACGATAATCCGGAGGCTTCAATCGAATTGTTTCCTTCGAGTATTCGAGTTCAAGATGATTCTTTGTATTTTACCTATAAATTAACAAACAAGAGTCCAAATACTTTATTGTTTTATCATGTACAATATTTCCATTTTCGAATGGAATCATATACTGAATCTGATTTTCCAAAAGATGGCCATTGGTTTCCCCGATGTTTTATTTGGATTATGGATGGCAATGGGAAACTTCCTGAGTATATGATGACAAGACTACTTCATTATATGCTACCAGGGAGTGAATTGCCACAGAATAAACTACCGGCAGAATATGATGCTTATTCGTATGTTAAGTTAGCCGCTAATGAGAATAGAGCTTTCAGCATATCTCAATTTATAGGAAATCTCCCCTTGATAGAAGGGAATTATAAATTTAAGTTACAATATTTTTCTCCTCCGAATGATTATTTCGAGCAACGATTCAAAAGAGAAAAAAAACGCAGGAATCTCAAAGACAGCAAACTTTTTCAAGGAATAGTAGAATCTAATATTTGCTCTTTTACTTATCCTACAGATAACAAAGAAATCACTAAATAAAATGTGTACAGATTATAATATATCAGAACAAGACAAGTTACATGATGTAATTTTTCAGATTGCCCGTTGGGTAAATTCAAATATGATACTATATAACGCTTTCGCAATTAACTTTTTATCGCTTCCTTAAAATGACAAACGGAGATATTCCTTCTTTAGTTCACTCCTACCGCACGCATTTATTGCTGGAAAAGTCGCTTTCGCCGCATTCGGTGGAGGCTTATTTGGATGATTTGAATAAATTGCTGAATTATCTCCTGGACGCAGGCAAACATCCGCAGGAAGCGGTATTGGAAGATTTGCAGGACTTGATTATCTCGCTGCACGAAATGGGCATCAATCCCCGTTCGCAAGCACGGATTATTTCGGGAATCAAATCTTTTTACCGGTATTTGTTATTGGAAAATTTAATCCGAATCGACCCGACCGAATTGCTCGAATCACCTAAAATCGGGATGAAGCTGCCGGAGTTTCTTACGTTGGACGAAATCAACCGCATCATGGCCGTTATTGATTTGTCGCAGGCGGAAGGCCAACGGAACAAAGCCATTTTGGAAACTTTATACAGTTGCGGCTTGCGGGTTTCCGAATTGACGGGATTGCGTTTTTCGGATTTATACCTCGACGAAGGATTTATAAAAGTGGAAGGAAAAGGAGGAAAACAACGTTTGGTTCCCATTTCCCCCACGGCGATTAAAGAAATTAATCTGTATTTAATAGACCGGCATTTGATTCCCGTGAAAAAAGGTTTTGAAGATGTATTGTTTCTAAGCAGAAGAGGGACAGCGCTTTCCAGGATAATGATTTTCCATTTGGTAAAAGTATATACGGAATCGGCCGGGATCAGAAAGAATGTCAGTCCGCATACCTTCCGCCATTCGTTTGCCACGCATTTATTGGAAGGGGGCGCCAATCTGCGGGCGATTCAGGCGATGCTGGGACACGAGAAAATCACTACGACCGAGATTTATACGCATCTGGACCGGGATTTTTTGAGAAGCGAGATACTGGAGCATCATCCAAGGAATAAAAAAAATTATTCTAACGAATGATATTTCAATAATTATACCTAAATTTGTACTGAAATATCAGTTGTTATGAAATCAAGGGAAACCGTTTATAACCGTAAACAAAAAAATATACTTGCCGTATTGGGCGAAAACATCAAGTTGGCGCGTTTGCGGCGGAAATTCTCGGTTCGGTCTATGGCCGAGCGGGCGGGAATGGCTATTTCTACAGTCACCAACATTGAAAAAGGCTCTCCATCGGTTTCGTTGGGCAATTACCTCCAAGTACTTTCCATTCTACGGTTGGATGAAGATTTAGTATTGATTGCCGAAAAAGACCCGCTGGGCCGGCAAATCCAGGATGCCGGTTTGATTGTAAAGAAACGGGCGCCCAAAAAGAAACCGCGGGATACTGCCATTGATCATGTCATTGATAAAGGGAATTCGCTGGAACCGGAATTTGAATAAAGGGTTATGAGCAAAGAAAAAGAAATAGGAGTATATGCAGATTGGCATTTATTTGATTCACCCCGTTTGGTGGGAAAATTGTATTTTTCTGCTTTGCGGGGAAAAACGGTTTACTCGTTTGAATACGATAAGGATTGGATAAAATCGGGTATTGCAATTGACCCTGAAATTCCGCTTTTCCCGGGATTACACTATTCATCCAACGACAATTTTGGCATTTTTAAAGATGCTTCTCCCGACCGTTGGGGACAATTGCTGATGAAAAGGCGGGAAATTCTTTTATCTAAAATCAAAAAAACAGAACCGCGAGTTTTATCCGGGATTGATTTTTTGTTGGGCGTACATGACAGGCATCGCATGGGTGGTTTGCGGTTCAAAGAACAGGAAGAGGACGAATTTTTAAATAATGAAAAAGCATTTGCCGCTCCTCCCTGGGCTTCACTCCGGGAACTTGAATGGGCAGTGGAACAATACGAAAAAAACGCCGACCGGTTGGATGAAGCTTCTCTCAAATGGATTAACCAGTTGATAGCTCCCGGCTCATCGTTGGGAGGAGCGCGTCCCAAAGCGGATGTGATTGATAGCGCCGGCCATTTATGGATTGCCAAATTTCCCAGCCAAAAAGACGATTACGACATGGGATTGTGGGAAATGATTGTTCATGATTTGGCTTTACAAGCTAAAATCACAGTGCCTAATGCCATTGTACGAAAACTCCATTCCAATTATCATACTTATCTGTCCCAACGTTTTGACAGAACCGGAAACGAAAAAAGAATTCATTATGCTTCCGCAATGACTTTACTTGGACATACCGATGGGGATGACGCCGATAGTGGAGCCGGTTATCTGGAATTGGTTGAATTTATTAAATCGGAATGCACGGATGTAACCGCCAATCTGGAAGAACTTTTTCGAAGAATCTTGTTTTCCGTTTGTGTTTCGAATACAGACGACCATCTGCGGAACCACGGATTTATCTACACGGAAACGGGTTGGACATTGTCTCCGGCATTTGATATCAATGCCAATGAAACGGGAACCGGCTTGAAACTCAATATCAATGAAGACGATAATTCGTTAGACTTGGATTTAGTCATGAGTACTGCCTCCTATTATTTATTATCCGGTGAACGTGCAAACCAAATCAAAAAAGAAGTGTTGGATGCTGTTGCAAAATGGCGGGAAGTAGCTAAAAAATACAAGGCAACACCCTCTGAAATCGAACAGAAGGTAAGAGCTTTTCGATAGAGAATAGTGTATCTCGAAAAATATCATTACCTTTACAT
The DNA here is from genome assembly GCA_031261295.1 of Candidatus Symbiothrix sp. GTDB lineage: Bacteria > Bacteroidota > Bacteroidia > Bacteroidales > Azobacteroidaceae > Azobacteroides. The sequence goes on from JAISKT010000384.1 coordinate 5,806, forward strand.
TTCTTCTCAAAAGAAACAGTATGGCCTCATCAATAGAGAAAAAATATAAATTGGGACTTGCCTTAAGCGGCGGCGGCGCCCGCGGGTTTGCTCATCCCGGGGCCTTGAAAGCCATTGAAGATTCCGGCCTGAAACCGGAAATCATCGTCGGGACAAGCGCCGGAGCCTTGGCCGGCGTTCTCTATGCCGATGGTTACACGCCCGAAGAAATTGTCGATTTGTTTGTAGGAAAAGATTTCAGGGAATTTGCCGAAATACAGATTCCCAAAATAGCCATCTTCGGCATGGCCGGTTTCCGTAAATTCCTGAAGAAAAATCTCCATTCCAAAAATTTTGAAGACTTGCCTGTTCCGCTGAAAGTAGTAACAACCAACTTGGACGAAGGCAAAAGCGTTGTTTTTGAAAAAGGTCCGCTTATCGAACCCATCATGGCTTCGTGCAGTATTCCCATCATTTTCAATCCGATCGTAATCAACGGGATAAGTTATGTGGACGGCGGATTGTTTAAAAACTTCCCCGTTTCCGTGATACGCGGCGAATGTGAAAAGGTAATCGGGGTAAACGTCAGTCCGCTGGTTCCGAAAAAATACAATCAAAGCATTATGCAAATCGCCGAACGTTCTTATCACTATATGTCAAAAAACAATACCCTGCTCGACCGCCAACTCTGCGATGTCCTGATTGAAATGGAAGATTTGATTTATTTCAAAACATTTGATTTGGTGAGCGCCGGCAAAATATTCAAAATAGGATACGACCATGCTCAAACAGCATTAATGAAATGAACAACGAAAGAATTACAATCTATCAAGCGCTACCGCGATTATTTGGAAATCGCAACCCCCACCCCATTCCCAACGGAAGTATAGCAGAAAACGGCTGCGGCAAACTTTCCGCTTTCACCGGCAAGGTGTTGAAGGAAATCCAAAAAATGGGTTTCAACCATATCTGGTACACCGGCCTTTTGGAGCATGCTACGCAAACGGATTATTCCGACTTTGGCATCCGGAAAGACCATCCGGCGATTGTAAAAGGCAAAGCCGGTTCGCCTTACGCTGTCAAGGATTATTACAATATCGACCCCGATTTGGCGGAAGATGTCCCCAACCGGATGTCCGAATTTGAAGCATTGGTAAAGCGCACCCACCGGGCCGGATTGAAAGTCCTCATTGATTTTGTACCCAACCACGTGGCGCGTGAATATCATTCGGAGGCCAAACCGGCAGGGATAGAAGACTTGGGCGCTTCCGACAATAAACAAACGACTTTTGCCCCGGATAACAATTTTTATTACATTCCCGGACAAACTTTTGAATTAGATACCTACCGGGAATTTCCCGCGAAAGCTACCGGAAACGATTGTTTTTCCGCGCACCCGGGCCGCAACGACTGGTACGAAACAGTCAAACTCAATTACGGTATCGACTATCTCAACGGCGGAAAAACCCACTTCTCCCCCACTCCATCGACCTGGAAAAAAATGCGGGATATCCTGCTTTTTTGGGCGGGCAAAGGGATTGACGGATTCCGGTGCGACATGGCCGAAATGGTTCCGGTGGAATTTTGGGCGTGGGCCATTCCTCAAATCAAACAAAAGTATCCGGCGATTCTTTTCATTGCGGAAGTCTATAATCCGCATCAATACCGGAATTATCTTCACAACGGGAAATTTGATTACCTCTATGACAAAGTCGGCCTCTACGATGCACTCCGGGGTGTTATTATCGGCTGGCAACCGGCATCCAACATTACACAGTGCTGGCAAGCGGTGAGCGATATCCAATCACAAATGTTGAATTTCCTGGAAAACCACGACGAACAGCGGATTGCTTCGGACTTTTTTGCGGGAAACCCGGCGAAAGCGCTTCCGGCCTTAGTCGTTTCCGCCACCATGAACACCAATCCTTTTATGGTGTATTTTGGTCAGGAAGTGGGCGAGCGGGGAATGGATACGGAAGGTTTCAGCGGCTGTGACGGACGCACTTCTATTTTTGATTACTGGAGCATTCCTTCTTTCCGCGGGGAACTTTCAAGCGCTCAAAAAGAACTCCGCAACTATTATATAAAGGTATTGCAATTGTGCAACCAAAGCAAAGCCATCCGGGAAGGCAAGTTTTACGATTTGATGTATGTGAATCCCCGGAGCGAACATTTCAATCCCGGTAAACAATTCGCTTACTTGCGCGGTCACGAAGAAGAATTGCTGTTAATTGTCGCCAATTTTGATGAAAAAGACGTGGAGGTAAATGTCTTTTTACCGGCTCATGCCTTCGATTATTTCGGAATAAAAGCAAGTCCGGCAAGAGATTCTTACGTTCAATTACATATAAAAGCGCACGATGCCGCAATATTCTTAATTCCTGATTCCTAATTCCTAATTCTTTTTATTACTTTTGTACCAAAATTCTATACATCATGCAAACAATGATTCCTTTTAAGGTCTTTTCGGGTACAAGTTCTCGTTATCTGGCAGAAAAAATCTGCAAAAGTTTGGATTGTCCGCTTGGGCAAATGAACATTGAACATTTTGCCGACGGCGAATTTTCCGTTTCTTATGAAGAATCCATTCGGGGCTACCATGTCTTCCTTATTCAATCGACTTTTCCGGATGCCAACAACCTGATGGAATTGTTGTTGATGATTGATGCGGCCAAAAGAGCCTCGGCCAAATCCATTATCGCAGTCATTCCTTATTTCGGTTGGGCCAGACAAGACCGGAAAGACAAACCGCGTGTAGCTATCGGAGCCAAATTAGTAGCCGACTTATTAAGCGTATCCGGAATCAACCGTTTGATTACGATGGATTTGCATGCCGACCAAATCCAGGGATTTTTTGATGTGCCGGTTGACCATTTATACGGTTCTTCGATTTTTATAGAAGAAATGAGAAGCTGGAACCTGAAAAATGCGGTGATTGCCACGCCTGATGTTGGAGGAACGAAAAGAGCCAATGCCTACGCTAAACACTTGAATTTACCCTTGGTCATCTGCTATAAATTGCGCAAGAAAGCCAACGAAATATCGGAAATGCAAATCATCGGCGATGTGACCGGAATGGATGTTATTTTGGTGGACGACATTGTAGATACGGCCGGCACCATCACCCGGGCGGCCGATTTGATGATGGCCCAGGGCGCCAACTCCGTACGGGCGGTAGCTTCCCATGCGGTAATGTCCGACCCGGCCTCCACCCGCGTAGATAATTCTTCCTTGACGGAAATTATTTTCACCGACAGCATTCCTTATTCCAAGAAAAGCGGGAAAGTGAAAATCGTTTCGGTAGCGGAATTGTTTGCAACAGCCATTATCCGGGTATGTAACAATGAATCCATCAGTTCCCTTTATCTGATATAAAAAGATTTCTGTTTAGAATAATTATCATACATTTGTAAACAGACTCATAAAATTTTGCTTATGGTATATATAGCGTAATAATACGCACATTTTAAGACATATTGGAAAAAGCGTTATAGCTTTTATTCAGGCTACTGAAACTTAGGAAATTTCAAAGCTGCCAAGAGTAAAGTGAAGACGCTCACGTCGTTTCGGCGTGGGCTTTACTCATTCTATTTGGCAGCAAGGTATCCTAAGACCTCAGTAGCAGATAATTTGAAGTTTTGTCCGCGCTTTTTTATTTTAAATTGCTTTTTTGGGAGGCTTGAAAGCCATCTTTAATAAGAACACATATTAATCACTTTTAAATTTATATTGTATGAGAAAACAGAAAATTTTACTACAGCTAATTTCTTTGTTACCGGGTGTACCGGGGATACTGCCGACTCCACAGCGCCTGCGTTCGTCGAGAAATTTATTTATTATGCTTTTTTGTTTATTAGGGCTTTCACAGGCATTTGGGCAGGCTGCTCAAGATGATAACCGGTTTATTCCGCCCTCGCCAACCGTTGCCGAGTTGGGAAAATACGGAATGATTCCGGTGGGTCATTATACCGGCGTGCCCAATATTTCTGTTCCATTGTACACAATAGAATGCGGCTCATTGAAATTGCCGCTGACCTTGAGTTATCATGCCGGAGGAATCAAGGTTGAGCAAATTGCTTCTTGGGTGGGTTTAGGTTGGAGTTTGAATGCCGGAGGAATCATTAATGCAAGTATAATTGGAACTGCTGATTTTGGTGGTAGATTTGAAATTGATCCTGGTTTAGCAGAAGCTCCTGAGGTCGATGATACGGCGCATATTAGTTTGCCAAACAAACCCAGTAAAGATATGTTAGATGCATTGGCGGAAGGGGCTTTTGATTCTCAACCGGACATTTTCACTTACAGTTTTAATGGTCAATCAGGACAATTTGTCTTCGATTTGGATAGAACTGCACGAGATATAAGGAATAACAAACAACTAAAGATTAGTAAGGAGGAACATGAATTTACGATTACAGACGATTTTGGCACTGTTTATGAATTTAACGACCGAGAAATCACAACAATATACTCCTATCTACGTGGTTTTGATGCCACAGCGGGGACTATAAATGCAAGCGTCTTGTCGGGACAGAACAGAACCGTTAATTGCACGGCTTGGTTTTTAACTCGTATGATTTCGGCAAATCGTCAAGACACCCTCCAATTTATTTATGATGAAGAAATACAAGGATATGAAACAAAAATAGAGGGGAAGATTCATTATGCGTTCTATGGTAACAGCGGATGGAATAGTAGATCCGATGAAATAGTAAAGAGAAATGACCATTTGAGTTCTTTGAAAGTCATAAACGAAACAAAAAGATTAAGCAGGATAGAGGGTAATAATGGACTTAAAATTGATTTATTGGCGAATACTGTACGACAAGACCTGTCCGGAAGCCACAGATTGGATCAAATAAAAATAGCTTTCAACAACGAATTGATAAAACAATGGGATTTAGACTATACTTACTTTGAATCCTATATTACAAGTAGTCCTGATCGATTGTATTTGACAACCCCGCAGGATACGCTACTTAATAAACGATTGAGATTGTCAGGTATCAGAGAAGATCAATTAAAAACATGGAATTTTCGCTATTATGGAGATGATCCGGGAGAACCTCAATTGCCTTATCGAACCGCTTTTTACGGAAGTGATTATTGGGGCTATTGCAATGATTCGGTTACCGTACAGGAAGCGAATAATCTAAAAAAAATATTTCCCAAGATAGACACTACTTTGACAGTAACACCATCACCTACAATTTTTGCTAATTATGATATTCCAATGACCATTAGATATTCAGGGAGTAATAAATATCCGAATCCAAATTATACCCATGCTTATACATTAAAATCTATTTCCTATCCGACAGGAGGATATTCGGAGTTTGTCTATGAACCTAATGACTACAGTATGATAAGAAATTTGGTAAAAAACGATGATAAACTATGCGGAGGCTTAAGAATAAAAGAAATTCAAAACTATTCATCGGATGGCATACTCGCAACCAAAAACACTTATCAGTACCAAATGCTATCCAATGATATGACCACAACACTCAACAAATCCAGCGGGTCTGTCATCAATGAATTCAGGGCAATAATGGAGACACCATATCTTGAGTATGTGGAGGGGGCAAATGATTGTCTTATCTGTTGGTATCCGCTATGGAATATGAAAAGCGATTTTGAACTTAGTTCTTCGTCTTATTCTTCTATGTATTCTTATGGAGGTGAATTTATAGGCTATTCTTACGTGACCGAGATGAATGAAAATGGATCAACACGTTATAACTTTTATTCAATCAATGATTTTTCCTATCAAAATGTTTCCTATTATATGGAATTTTTTGGATACCACGATGAAGTAGAGAATATATCGAGCAGCCTTCGCGATCTCGGATATGAATACCCTTTTTCATCCAGTTTCTGGGGAAAATCGTATGGAAGAGGTTTACTCAAAAACAAATGTATTTTTAACGCTAACAATCACAAATTATATAGCGAGAAGAATACATACGAATTTACAGATATAATAAAAATTTTGGGTTGGGAAATAGTAAAAATGAGAGAAATTGTTTATCCTGATACATGGCCGTTAGGCATTAATCACTTGGCAAATGGCTATGCCCATCAAATAGGGCAAGCCTTATTAACCGAAAAAGAGATTTTTAATTACGATCAGAACGGGGAAAATCCCATAACGGCATTACATATATATCAATATAATGACAATAATCAATTAATTGAAGATGAAGTGGATAATAGTGACGGGTCTATTTCTACGACAAGATTTAAATATCCATTTGATTGGAGAGCTGATGAACCGTATAAAACAATGGTGGATAAAAATATATTATCTCCGGTTGTGGAGCAAACCGAATATATAAGAAGCGGACGGCAATCCAATCAGCTTGTACAGAAATCTGTAACCGATTACAGGAATTGGGGCAACAATCTTTTTGCACCTCAATATATTCGGAAACAAACATCCAATCAGTCGGCATCTGAAATTCGTACTACTTACCATAATTATGATAGTCATGGTAATCCATTGTATATTTCCAAAGATGGCGCCAACAATGTGGTTTATCTATGGGGGTACAAGCATCAATATCCGATTGCGGAAATTAAAAATGCTACCTATTCGGAAGTTGAGACTGCCGTCCAATCTGTCTTTTCGGTGGCAAGTATGGATACCTTGTCGAAGTTAGCGACTCCCAATGAGACAAAACTCAAAGACGGAAGTCTGCAAAGAGCCTTACCTAATGCGATGGTTACTACTTATACTTATAAGCCCTTGGTCGGTGTTGAAACTATCACTGATCCCCGTGGAGTAAAAACCACGTATGAATACGACCCTTTCGGGCGTTTAGAAACGATAAGAGATGAAAATAATAAAATAATCGAAGATTATGGTTACCACTATAAGAATTA
>JAISKT010000004.1 GCA_031261295.1 Candidatus Symbiothrix sp.
AACGATTTTCCAAATCGCCGCGGACGGGAAAGAAAATAAACGCCTCCGGTGGTAATTAGTTGGAGAATATCCTGAGTCTTATCTACATAAAGACAATCTCCTTGTCTTAATTTAGCAAACGACTGTATTCCTATCGGTAAATTTTGCATGACCTGCTTTTTTTGATTGTGAACCACAAAGATAAATAAAATAATAATCTGAACCTTGATTTTCATAAGATTTTCTTGATTACTAAGATTATAATCTTCTGAATCTTGAAAAAATCAAGGTTCAGACTATTTTTTCGTGTAAACAATATGTCAAAGACCGCTTTTTGATACCTGATTATATACCTTGATACATAAAGCGCCCATACCAGTCACTGCCGTGACGGGGAACTGCTTGCGGACTCCAATGCGCCCAGATGCCAATCTTGGCGTCTCGGAACCATTCGGGGTATTTATACTGTTTCAAGGACTCGTCGGTGGGTTTGTATTTTCCCTTAAGCATCGGCAAATTCTTCAAGAATGGATACAAAGCGTTGGCAAAGCGGTAAAAACCGAGATCGGTGTAATGGCATCCATCCACGGTCGCCTCTCCGTCTGTACCTATAAAATCTGCCGACTTCACGTAAATGATATTATGATATCCGTCTGTAACGAGTTGCTTATATACCATTTCCCATTCGACGTATTTCCGCGTTTCACACATGAATATTTTCATCTGCGGCTTTGCTTTGGCAATATGCGAGATAAAGTGATAAGCGCTGTCGGTCACCATTTTCGGTGTGCAGTTCCACAGGCAATCAATGACCAGGGCCTCAGCATCTATCAGGGTAATCGCTTCTGCAATTGAAAAATCAAGTCTTCCGTTGCCGGAAAAACCCAGATTGATCGTTTCGCGGTTCAACATTCGCCCTAAAATGGCCGGATAAACCATTCCGGGACGCGAAGCACACCCTCCTTGGGTGATACTTGTACCGTAGAAGACAATGGGTTTCACATCCTTACTTTTGGTAAGACTCTCTTTTTCCGGTTTACCGATAACGGCGTCTTTTTCAATACCTATCTCTAAGGATACGATACCGTCCCAAAGGGGTAGATAGGCGATGAAGTCAGTCATACTGTCCACAAGGTTTTCGGCAACAATCGAAACATACGAGGGGCCGTCGCCAAACATCCGGGTTGTGCCGGTATAAACCCATTGGTCGTTTTTATCGAGTGCGTATAAGTCAAGCCCTCTCAAGCCTGTCATTGGCGTGCGATCCAAGTAAGCATTGTTACGCACTGTCCATTTGATAGCTATTTTCCGGCTGTTGGTTGAGAAGCGCAAAGCTAAGCCGGAGCTGTTGGTTCCCAAATAAGTCAATGCCTGCCGAAATTCAAATCCTGCCGGAAGGCGCCCAAAGTCCACCTGTGGGTTGTCGAATCCTTGCCCGATGAGATGCAGCGCGTGGGCATCCACATAGTTAAGTTCGTCTGTATTTTGGGCGCTGACACTGCCTAAAAAGATCAAAAAGCAGAAAGCAGCTATTATTCTCTTCTCTGCAAAATAAAATCGGATATAATTTTTCATGTGTAAATTAATCGTTATTTTGTTATTATTGGATTATTGGGCAACCACAAGGGTTGCCCCTACATTGTTCATTGTTAATTCCTTCGGTTTCCCTCCTTTTCGCCAGAAATCCTCTATGTTTTCCAATGAAACGCCTTTGGTTTCGGGTATGAAACGATAACCCCAAACAATCGCCAAGAAAGCAATCAGCCCATAAAACCAGAAGGCGCCCATTGGATTGCCCAGATTTTCGCCGTTGAGTGTGATTTCCGTTCCGGGAACGGTCAGCAGGCGGACAATCTTGAAAAACGAAAAGGCAACGGCAGCATTGAAAAACCAATTCGCCAAAGAACCCAAAGCGGCGCCTACACCACGTACTTTCTGCGGGAAAATCTCCGAGATAATCAACCAACCCAACGGACCGATACTGATGGAGAAAAAGGCTACATAACAAAACATGCAGATGATATACGTCCATTGATAACCTGCTAATTGTTCGTGAAAGGCGAAACACAGACCAAGCAAAAACAACGAAGCCATCATTCCCACCATTCCCAAGAAATAGAGTTTTCGACGACCTAAACGGTCAATGAAATAGACCGATACCAAGGAGAATATCACTGTTACCACGCCTACACCCACGGAAGCCCAGATAGCAGCAACCGCGCCGTTGAATCCTGCCATCAGGAATATTTTCGGACTGTAATAAATGACCGTGTTGATGCCTACGAATTGTTGGAAAAACATAATGCCAATGGCAATAATAACCGGAATACGCAACCAGGGTTTCCACAATTCTTTCCAACCCGTCTTTTCTGTTTCGGAAGATTTTAATACTTCTTCCTGCATAAGTTGATAGGAATCAAGAGCGTTTTGTTCGCTTTCGATGCGTTTCAAAATCTTTAAAGATTCTTCCGCCCGACCGTTGTTGAACAGCCAGCGGGGTGTTTCCGGCAAGAAAATAATCCCGACAAACAGGATTATCGCCGGAACGGCACAGATATAAAGCATCGGACGCCAGCACGTGATATCCGCTTCATTGGCAAAATATAAATCGGAAAGATAAGACAATAAAATGCCGATGGTGACCATCAACTGAAAAAGAGAAACCAATGTGCCGCGTATTTTGGTCGGCGCTATTTCTGCTAAATACAAGGGAACGGAATAAGACGATATACCGATAGCGACACCCAACACCAAACGGGCGGTTACCAACGTCCAGACAGTGGGAGCAATACCGGAGCCTAATGCGCCGACAATGAAAATGACGGATGCGATAAGGATAATTTTTCGGCGACCAATCCTGTCGGTCAGTTTGCCGCTGAAGAGCGCACCCAGAATGGCGCCTACCAAACCGGCGGAAGTGATGATTTCCACAAAACCGTCGTCAATTTGAAAATCCTGTTGAAAGAACGGAATGGCGCCGGAGATTACTCCGGTGTCGAAACCGAACAGCAAGCCGCCCATCGCGGCGATAATGCCGATGACATAAATTAAACGGGGTTGATAATCGTTTTTCATTGGTCAGTCAGTGTAAAGCATGTTGATTTTACATCACGGCTATTTCCTCCGATCATTACCTCAAAATCGCCGGCCTCGAATACATACTGAAGATTATAATTATAAAATTTAAGCATTTCCGGAGTAATCTTAAAGTTCACTGTTTCGGATTCTCCTGCCTTAATAGAAACCTTTTCAAAGCCTTTCAATTCTTTTACCGGACGGGTAATACTACCAACGATGTCGCGGATATACAGCTGAACAACTTCCGTTCCGTCTATTTTGCCGGTGTTGGTTACGGTTACACTTGCCGTTAATTCGCCCCTCGCATCCATAGCGGTTGTGTTTAGTTTTACGTCACTATAATCGAATGTCGCATAACTTAATCCGTAGCCAAACGGATAAAGCGGTTCGTTGGATACATCCAAATAGTTGCTGCGGAATTTTTCAAAACTTTTACCGTCGCCTGCTAATGGTCTGCCTGTATTTTTGTGATTGTAGAAAATCGGGATTTGTCCTATATTCCGGGGGAAAGTAACCGTCAGTTTTCCGCCCGGATTGACATCGCCAAAGAGCGCATCGGCAATAGCCGGAGCGGCTTCCGTTCCACCAAACCACACGTTGAGGATGGCAGGAACATGATCATTTTCCCATTCGAGTGTCAGCGGACGACCGGTAAACAAGACCAGCACAACGGGCTTCCCCGTATTCACAAGGGCTTCCAAGAGTCGTTGCTGCACGTCGGGGATGGAAATATCGGAACGGCTGCTGCATTCTCCGCTCATCTCCGATGATTCGCCGAGTGCGGCAACAATCACATCTGCGCCTCGGGCAGCCTGTAATGCCTCGTCAAGCAGCTGCTTTTCCGTTCTATTATCGCGGTTGAGCGACCGTCCAAACATGGTTGCACTTTCTTCTATTGCAGCATCCGCAAATAGATTGCTGCCTTTGGCATAAATAATGTGCGCCGTGTTTTCTGCGGCTTGCGTGAGGGCTTCTTTGAGTGTGGCAGGTTTGCTGAGGTCAACCGATACGCTCCAAGTGCCGGGCATATTGGAGCGGGTGTCGGCTAAAGGCCCAATCAGGGCGATCTTCCCCTTTTTCTGCAAAGGCAATACCTTGTCGTTTTTCAAAAGCACAAAACTTTCGGAGGCGATTTTTCGTGCAAAAGCGCGATTCTCATCCGTGTAAATATCTTTTGCCCGGTCGGGATTGCAATACTTGTAAGGGTCGTCAAACAAGCCGAGTTTGTATTTGGCTTCGAGAACACGGCGGCAAGCCGTATTTATCTGAACTTCACTTACGCGGCCTTCTTTCAAAGACGTTGGCAGCGTATTCAAATAAAATTCACTCACAATATCCATATCCATTCCGGCAGCCAACGAACGGGCAGCTACGGTTGCGGTATCGCCTATGCCGTGATCTACCATCTCCATGATTCCGGTGTAATCGCTCACGACAAAACCGTTGAAACCCCAATCGTCGCGTAAAAGTTCCGTCAACAGCCATTTATTGGCGGTTGCCGGTATGCCGTCAATTTCATTAAACGATGCCATTACACTGCCTGCGCCGGCATCAATTGCCGCACGGTAGGGCGGCAGGTAATCGTTGTACATCCTGTTGCGGCTCATATCTACCATATTGTAATCGCGTCCCGCTTCCGGCGCTCCATAAAGGGCAAAATGTTTTACGCAAGCCATCAGCGTGGTGTCGGCGGCAAGGTCTTCGCCTTGATAACCGTGCACCATAGCGGCGGCTATTGCACTACCCAAAAAGGTATCTTCTCCGGCGCCTTCGGCGATACGTCCCCAGCGGGCATCCCGGCAAATATCAACCATCGGGCTATAGGTCCAGCAGATTCCATCGGCACTGGCTTCTCGTGCCGCAATACGCGCCGCTTTTTCAATGGCAGCCAAATCCCAGGTACTCGACATGGCTAAAGGAACAGGGAAAGCGGTTTTGTATCCGTGAATAACATCCAGACCAAATAACAGGGGTATTTTGAGGCGGCTTTCTTCTACCGCTATGCGCTGAATATTTCTTACATTTTCGCTACCCATTACATTACACAGTTCCCCGACTTGCCCCTTCTTTATTTTTTCAGCAATATTGTCGCTTCCCTTCTGTCCGGTAACAATAATTCCGAAATCAAGCAAATTGAGTTGTCCGATTTTTTCTTCGAGGGTCATCTTTTTCATCAGGTCATTGATAAAGCCATCCATTTTTGCTTCATCCGGGTTTGTTGATCGGCAACTTTGCATCAGTATTGCCGTCAAAGCGGCAAGAATGCATGCCATTTGAATTTTTCTCATATCATTTCTCATTTTTAATTAATAATTGTTACACTTTTTCCGGCAAAGTCCGATTGCGGCAATTCCACCGATACTTCGCTGATTTTTTTTGCTTCATTCCAAACAATATTTATTTTTTCGGACTGAAAAACTAATTTCCGGTTTATGGTGAAATGAATTTTACGCAGTTTATGCAACGGATCGGCAACCGATAGTTCCCGAAGTATTCCGTTATCGCTTTTCAGCAGAATGATTCCGGGACTCTCCATTTCAATCCGGATACCATCGGGAGCGGAAATCTCGCCGGTTTTATAAAAGACCGCCTGAAGCATTTCCAATTCGGAATGATAAACCGCCTGTATGTCCGGCGTATTGGACAGTATTTCGACTTTCGGATGAATGGAGGCGGCAATGGTCTTTTCCTTATTGGTTGAGGGCATTACAATGTATTGGTATTCAGCATTGTCTATGTGTCTTCCGTGATCAATCCACAGTTTAAAAACATCCTTGCTGATTTCTGTATTTGGAGAATCGGCTTGCCGGTTTACTTTGTACCAACTGCCGGTTTGCGCCTGATTGGACAAGACTACCGATGCCGGCGGAGTTGGGAAAAGATAAGCTATTCCATTGTGATAGACCCAAGTTGTGCTGTCGAGCGGATGTTCTCCCTTGGAAATTATCCGTTCTTTTTCTCCGCTTCCGGCAAAGACATCTCCCGTCAACAGGCATTGATTCAAGGTAGTAACTACCGGAATATAAGTTTCGGAAGTAATTCCCGCACCCAGACAAACTATTTCTTCATCAAAAAAGAACCAAGATTTACGCGCTCTAAGCAGATCGTGCGGACTGATGAAATCGAAACCGACCGCTCCGTATTTCCCGTTGGCAACTGCACCTGCAAAGTCCATGGAGCCCGGTTTCTGAAGTTCCTTTTCAGCAGGCAGGGATGGTTTTTGCAGCGCAGTTGTTCCGGGTATTTTTTGCCAGTCATAAACCGGTATAAGCG
>JAISKT010000015.1 GCA_031261295.1 Candidatus Symbiothrix sp.
GAAGTGTTTTTGGGAAGGTCTTTCTGTATTCCGGTAATGGTATAGGAAACATCGTCGATTGTGATTATTGTACCCGGGAGTGTTGCCGGGTCGCCCAGTTTTTTGGCATTTGATTCAAACAGGAGAATGCTGTTGGGCGTATTCAGAATATTTTGTTTGCTTCCGGAAAGAATTTGCAAAGAGAAAAAATCCAAAAAAGTAGTATCGACTTCCTGTAACCTAAGCTCAGCCATGGTTTCTTTGCCGTTGAGAGTCAGACTTCCGTAATATCCTTTAGACCAATTTGTGGATGTCACTTTTTCAATACCGGTAAATTCTCCGAGCGTATTTTTCATATTCCCATTAATACTCAAAAAACCACGCGTTTCAATCCGATACATGCGTTGATGGTCGGGAAAACTACAGTCTCTTGTAAAAGAGAAATGAACAAAATAACAACAGATTGCGAAAACAACGAAACCGGTTGATAATCCCAGAATCCCTATCAGATTCTGAACTTTGTATTTCCGAAAATTGCGGAAAGCGATTGTTAGATAATGTTTTAACATATTATTACTTTTTTTAGGCGAAGAGTAAAGGGTGAAGGGTGAAGGAAAGGGAACACATCCTTAGCCTTTAGCCCTTTACCTTTTGCCTATTCTGTTTTTAATACTTCCGCCGGATTCTCCACACTCGCCTTATATACTCGCCATCCCACGCAAAGGATAATGACAGCCGCCATCGCAAAAATAATCGACAAATAAATCCAGACGTCGATGCTTGTTTGTTTTACATATTTTTCAAGCCATTGTTTCATAATATAATAGCCAATCGGAAACGCGATAATCGCGCCGATAATCAACAGTGAAAAGTAGGTTTTGAAATACATTTTGAGGATGTCCTTCATCGTTGCGCCGTTGATTTTGCGGATGGCGATTTCTTTCCGTTTTTCTTCGCAGGATAAAGAGATTAGCGAGAAAAAGCCGAAAATGGAAATGGCTGCACAAACCAAGGATAGAAGGTTCAGTAATTTCAATAAAGCATTTTCCGATTGATAATATTTGTCGTATTCTTCTTCCATGTTGGATAAGGTAACTTGATAATTAGAATATTCTTCTTTTATCAATTCCTCCATTTTACTTTTACACGATTCCCATTTTCCTTCCTGATATTTGAACAAAACGTTAGACCCATAACTTCTTCTTCCTTCCTTGAAATTGTATAAAATCGGTTTAACCGGTACGGTGGGTAATGATTTGTACACATTTCGGATAACCCCTTTTACAACATAACTGCCAATATGTTTCCCGACTGCATGTTCCCAACCGCAAGCTTTCACTGTTGATTCATTGATCAATACATTTTGTTCCACTTCGTCTTCACTTAACATTTCACCTTCAATCAATTGAAATTCATAAAATTCAGTATATCGCTTTGAAATATAAACTTGTAAAATATCAAACCCTTCTGTATCGGACGGTTTGTCATCCCAATCAATAACCTTGAAACTCTGTTCTCCTCTTACCGGCAGTAGTGGTTGATAGCCCTTTAATGTTTCTGTTATTTCAGGAATTTGTTTGATTTGATTTTCTAATATATCGGAATATGCATCCCTGCTCATGAAAATAGAAGCGGTATTTTTGTAGGTAAATCCCAAATCGGTGTGATGCAAAAAGTGCAGTTGCTTGAGCATCACTGTAGTACAAAAGATAAACCCGATACTGATTACCAACTGCAAGACAATAGATACTTTGCGGAATACATTTTTATTACTTTTTCGAATGGAAACATTCAGCGATTTTCTTCTGAATATTTGTAGAATGATAATAAAAACCAATAGGGAAACAGCAATAATCGTTCCGATATAAATAGCTGATTCCAAATAGATAGCCGATAAATCCATTCGGATAGCCGAAAGTTTTTGAAACGGCGAAACAGTGACTTTTATCAGAATCAAACTGAGTAAGAAAGCCGGAATCAAAGACATCAGAAATTCTACCGACCAAAGCGACAACAACGACCGTCCCGATGCACCGGCAACCATCCGTAAGGCAAATTCCTTTTCACGCATCCTGAAACGGCAGACAAACAAGGTCAGAGAATTGAACAGCGAACACAAGATAACCAAAGTGCCCGCAAATGCAAAAAGTACAATGTGCCCGAATTTTATTTCACGTTGGATATTGGGGTCTTCGTAACGCATGGTAGTGAGCGGAGTTATTTGAATTTTTGACAAAACAATATTGTCATGTTTAATTTCATGATTAAACAGTTTGTCTTTAAATGACTTCGTGTCTGTCCCCGGCGCTAATTCGATAAGGGTTTCTACCCAACTCGAATTCCACTCATAACTTGGATCTTCTGGCGTTAATGATATAAGAACATCAAACGGATAATTGCTGTGTTTTGAATATCCACTTACAATTGCGCCGATAACGCCCCAAGCCGTCTCTTTACCTAACGAGCTTTCATTTGGAAATATAGCTTTCGCTTTTTCTTCTGTAATTGCGATTTTTTTGCTATCCGGTATGGTAAAATCCAAACTACCTTCGATGAGTTGAATGTCGAACATGGTCAATAAAGCCGAATCAATATTCGCTAAC
>JAISKT010000020.1 GCA_031261295.1 Candidatus Symbiothrix sp.
GATTAAAAGGAGAAAATATGGAAGCCTATAGAAGCAGCGAACTCAGATATGAAGACTTGTATAATTTTACCAGCTATGCAAAGCAAGAAGGTAAGATAGAAGGTATCATTGAAGGAGAGGAAAGAGGAATCAAGAGAGGTATCAAGCGAGGAATTTCTTTCCGGAATCATGAAATTGCTCAGAATATGCTTAACTTAAATATGTCTATCAATGACATTGTAAAAGTAACCGGCCTTGCTTCCGATGAAATTCTGAAAATAAAATTGGGGCTTGTTACAACCCGTTTTTCAAAAACACCGATTGACAATAAATAATCAATGGTATGTTTTGCCATCGCATTATTTTTTCGTAACTACTCGGGTCCTGTAAATTAGTATTTACAGGACCTGAGCGTTATTTATTACTTCAATTCAAAATCTACCGTAGAACGGATGTCTGCCGAAGAGGCTCCTACATATACCGTAAATTTGCCGGGTTCTGCAATCCATTCGTGTTTCGTATCATCAAAGAATTTTAAATCATCTACGGAAACAGTGAATGCAACATTCTTTTCTTCACCGGGCGCTAAATCGACTTTCCGGAACGATTTCAATTCTTTTACCGGACGAACCAACGATGATTTTTCATCGCCGATATACAATTGCACAATTTCTTTTCCGGCTTTGTTTCCCGTATTGCGTACCGGAACCGTTAGGGTCAATTGTCCGTCTGCCGGTAGGGATTTAGCGGAAATAACGGATTTGCCATACGTAAATTGCGTATAACTCAATCCGTGTCCGAAAGGAAACAAGGGTTTAATTTTATTTTTCTCATTCCAACGGTAACCGACAAAGAGTCCTTCGTGATAGGTTTCTTCGTAGTCTTTACCCGGATAATCGCCTAATTTATGCGCTCCTACGTCCGATAATTGCACCGGAAAGGTGAACGGTAATTTCCCGGAGGGATTGACATCACCGGTTAGCACATTGGCCAAAGCATTTCCGGCTTCCGAACCCAGATACCAGGTTTCTACAATCGCCGGCACTTCATTAATCCACGGCATCGCTACGGCATTACCGGAAAGGATTACTACCACTACGTTTTTGTTCACTTTCGCCAGGGCGCTTATCAATTGGTCTTGTCCGTAAGGCAAACCTAATTCCTTGCGGTCGGCTCCTTCGCTATCTTGTCCGTCGTGTTTGTTCAAACCGCCGATGAAGAGGACATAATCGGCCTCTTTCGCAACCCGGCAAGCTTCCGCCGTCAATTCTTCCGGCGAACGGTTGTCGGTAATATCGGCAGCCGTCAAACCGTCTTGTTTGGCAATCTTTTCGCCCGCATATCCCCGCGCATATTCCACATGAACGGCTGTACCAACTTTGTTTTTAATTCCATCCAAAGGAGAAATTTCGTATTTGGCTTTCAACGAAGAACTTCCACCGCCGATGGTCATCATTTTAATGGCGTTTTCACCAATGACTGCAATTTTCTTCGTGGCATCCAAGCGGATGGGCAATACGTTGTTGGCGTTTTTCAATAAAACAATCCCTTCTTCCGCAATTTGCCGGGCAGCCAATCCGTGTTCGGGTGTGGCAAACGAACCGAAAGGACGGTTTTTGTCCATGTTCGTACGGAAAACTAAGCGAAGGATATTCCGCACTTTTTTATCTATTTCTTCGGGGTTTACTTTGCCCGATTTCAACAAATCGAGAAAAGGATCAGCGAGGTAATAATCGTCGTAAGCATTGCTTTTTCCTTCACTCAATCCGTTTGTCCAGGTTCCGAATTCCATATCTAATCCGTGATAAATGGCTTGTTCCGTATTGTTTACGCCGCCCCAATCGGAGACCACCGCCCCGTCAAATCCCCATTCACCCCGAAGGATATCGTTCAACAGGTATTCGTTTTGGCAGTTCCATTGGCCTTTGTAGCGGTTGTAGGAACCCATGATTGACCAGGCTTTCCCTTCCATGACAGCGGCTTTGAAAGCAGGCAGATAAATCTCGTACAACGCGCGGTCATCTACCGTCACATTTACTAAATTACGATCGACTTCCTGGTTATTCAGGGCGAAATGCTTGACACAAGCCGCCACGCCATTTTTTTGAACGCCCTGTACATAAGGCACTACCATTCGGGAAGCCAGATACGGATCTTCGCCCATGTATTCGAAATTGCGTCCGTTGAGCGGGGTGCGATAAATATTGACGCCCGGCCCCAGCAATACATTTTTATTCCGGTAGCGGGCTTCTTCTCCGATGGATTTTCCATAAAGGGCCGCCATTTCCGGGTTCCAGGTAGCTGCCAGGCAAGTCAATGCGGGGAATGCCATGCAGGAATCATTGGTCCATCCGGCCTGGTTCCATTCGTCCCAGAGCACTTCCGCCCGGATACCGTGGGGGCCGTCGGACATCCAGTTTTCCGGAATGCCCAAGCGTTGTACGCCTGCCGAACTGAACTTGGATTGCGCATGTACCATTTTTACTTTTTCCTCCAAAGTCATGCGGGAAAGTGCATCTTCGATTCGTTGTTCAATGGGTTTAGAGTCATCCAGATATACCGGCAATTTCGTCTGTGCTTGCATAATTGTAAGTACAAACAAGGAGATAATTATTAATACTGTCTTTTTCATATTATTTATAAATTTTACTCAGATTTCAACCCTAATGCGTTGATGTATCCTTTTTGAATTACGTTATTTTTAAATTTACTGTTTTCAATAAATCCCTGCATGGCTTTCCATGCTTCCTGTCGGTCGGGACGAACCTCCCGTATTTCTTTGAATGTGGCCCTCGGCGCTTCGGAGAAGGCTATCACTTTATCCCAACCTTCGGGAGGGGTGATGCCCACAAATGACGAGTTTTTTATTTTCTTATAAGGCCAAAATGTCCAACCGATATTGTTTTCCGCCATTGTTTTGACGAAAGCGGCCATCCATTCGTCTGAATTGTGCCCTATTTCGCCCATATACATAGGTAGATTTACGCTGTCGCGAAAGTTTATAAAATTGTTTATCGCCTCTTTCGTGGGTTCGCCACCATAGCGGTGACAGGTGTACATAATTTTATCGTCGAATTTGGAATCCGTGAACGGCTTAAAATTGCTATTCCATTGAGCGCCACCCAACAAGACGATGTGGTTTGTATCAACTGTACGAATAGCCGCCACCGCTTTTTTATAGAGCGGCTCTAATTGGGCATTTAATTCGTCCATGTTTGGAAAATAAGGAGCAATCGGCTCATTACAAAGCTCATATCCCAAAATAACCGGTTCATTTTTGTAATAATCCGCTATTTTAGTCCATATTTCGCAAAATTGGGTTTGAGCGGCTTCGCTTTCAAATAACCAGGGATAACCGAAGCTATCGTCGATATTGTCGCCGGTTTGCCCGCCGGGAGCATCGTGCATATCCAGGATAAGATACAAATCGGCTTTTTTGCACCAGCTAATCAGGGTATCTATCCGGGCAAAACCCTCCTGCCCACCGGTGATTCCGAGATAATCTTCATCCGTGAAAAGTTTGTAATGGAAAGGCAGGCGAATCGTATTTGCACCTGTGGAGGCAATAAATTGAATATCATCGAATGTGATGTAGTTATCTTTGAATTGCTTCCAAAACTCCGTTGCGCGATCAGGCCCTACCAGTTCGCTGAACATCTCATTGATTTGCCGGGCTGAATTGGTTTTACTAAAACCAAACATATAGCCTTCCGGATTGAGCCAGTTGCCGAGATTTGTACCGCGAATGAGTAATTTCTCCCCGGCGGACGTAATCAAATCGGGGCCATCAATATGAATGAAGGAGTCTGCACCGGGATTTTCTGCCGGTTTGCCGGAAGGCTTGCAAGCTACGAATAGCAGCGTCATACTAAAAATCAATAAAAAATGAATTGTTTTCATCCGGTGTTTTATTTAATTTATTTATGGACAGTCTTTTATATAAGAGGGGCTAATGATTATCAGCCCCTCTTATGAGTTATTGTACCGGCACTAATTCAAAGTGCCAGGCTACTCCGGTGTTTAATACCACATGGAGTTTTGTATCGCTTATTTCCACTATGGTGTAAGTAGTTTCATCTAAATCAGATGGCTTAACAGCATAACCGAAGAACGCTTTTGTCAGTGTCAGTTCCGTATCGGAGAGTGACCATTTGGCATCGGTAGCCGGTGTGTATGCGGTGGTTACAAATGAACCCGTAAGGTCGCCGTCGGGGAATAATCCACCTAATTCTTCATTCATGAAAGTGTCGCCGTCATTGTGGTAAGTGAAGCCTTTGCCTTTTTTGGTAAAGGTAAAGGTGTCATTGAGCAAAGCCGGGCTGTCCATCGTCCACCATCTTTCCCCAAAGTTGTCCGGATTGGACATATAGGCAGCGCTTATCTCCCATGTTTTGGATTCTACTCCAGCTAATACATGCGGCTCATCATCTTCCGGTTGCGCTAAGGTAAAGAACCAGGCATTGCCGTCCGGTGAATAATACTTGAAAGCGACTTCGTCTTCTGAGTAAGCTGTAATTTCATACTCCGTCTTCTGTAAGTCGCCCGGAATGACGGGATAGCCTAAAAACGCTTTATTAAGTACCAGATAGTTCTTGCCATCTTTCGATATTACTTCCCAACTTGCATCGGTAGCCGGTGTATAGAGGAGAGTTGTAAAAGAGCCTGCCGGGTCGCCGTCTGCAAACAAACTCGCTAAAGCTTCATTCACAAAGGTGTCGCCATTGTTGTTATAAACAAAATCGCCATTGGCTTTCGTGCTATTCGGCTTGAAAATAAATTCGTCATTGAACAAGGCTGCCGCATCAATCTGCCACCATTCCGGCCATGTTTGCGTGGCCGGTCCTATGCCGGCTGCCCCTTCTTTCATATTCCATATCTTACCATTCAAATTGTCTTTGCCGCCGGTGAGTGCAAATTGTATGCTTGTTTTGTCGTCCTGGAAGTATTCCGGATTGTCGTTTGCAAAAGTAATTACAACTTCTTTAGACTTGATTTCTCCATCAGGAGTATAAACGAGGCACTTGGCAGTATAGTCGCCGGCAAGAACTACATATTTGTGCGATCCGGATTTATCTTTCGTAATGCTTCCATCACCGAAATAAATTTCGTAGGTGTACGGATATTTAACGGGATCGATACCGAAAGTAGCTTCAAAATTATATACAAATTCACTTTCCCCGGTAGCCGGAGTTATATTGAACGTAAACTGATCGTCGGGATACGTAAACGTAGTCCCTAACCCATACTCATCGAATTCTTGAGGTGCACAAGCAAAAGCGAATGCAGCGATGAGCGCCGGTAGCGTTAGTCTTATTATATTTTTCATATTACTCTTTTAATTTTAGTTTATATATTAATTATAACCCTCATTTTGCTTAATTGGATAGGCAGTACCCAATGTAGGAGCAATTTCTGTTTGAGGAATAGGAAGATACTTGTTGTGAGATTTCCAAGTACGACTCCATTGCCAGGTTGTTTGACCGTGTTCCTCACTTTTTGAATTTATACCGGCGGGAGATACAACCGTAGTTACAGCATCTGTTAAAACAGTAGCAGCTTTATCCCAACGAATTAAATCCCAATAACGCAAACCTTCACCAATAAATTCTTTATGGCGTTCGTTTTCGATATTTACCTGATTCACAGGAATGGAAGCATCCCGGCCGAAAGCGCGTTTGCGAACCAAGTCCAAACACGTTTGTGCGCTCACACCTCCGGACGCCTTTGCTCCTAATACACCTACCAGTTCAGCATAGTTCAACAAGGTTTCAGCATAACGGAAGTGACGCACATTGTTGCAGAAATTCAAGTCTCCTTTTTCATAACCTATGCGCGCTGCATATTTCCGTAAAAAGTAGCCTGTATCTTGATAACGAGGATTATACGGCTTGCCTATCCAGTTGTTGATTGAACCTTCTTTACGGCTATCACCCGGTTCGAAGAAGTCGGACTCCCAAAGGTAAGCTCTGACAGGTTCAAATCCCCAGCCATTAGCGAATACTCCATCGGGGTCTTTCAATTCTTCCGGAGCAAGATAACGCGGAAGTACGGTTCCGAAACCGAAAGGATTTCCGGCATAAGAGGACCAATCTCCACCTTGCGGCAATTGGTTGGACTCAAAGATGCTTTCTATGCAAAATTCATTGGCATCTAACCACAAATCGTCAAACACCGGGAGTAAATCATATTCACCACTGTTAATAATATCAGCCATATTCTTAGCTACTTCATCGTACATAGCGGCATCTTTTTGATACATTACAATACGCGCTTTCAACATGTAAAGAGCGGCTAAATTAGTGCGGGCAATTTCAGAAGATTTCATTTGAAGTTTGCCTAAATCTTCGGCAGCTTTGATGTCTTCCATGATTTTTGCATAAACTTCACCGGCTGTAAGTTGAGGAGCCAAAAAGGGTTCTTGCAAGGGTTCGCTATAATAAGGAATATTACCCCAGTTCTTCCAAAGTTGATGATAATAATAAGCGCGCAGGAAGAGAGCTTCCGCCTTGTATTCTGCTACCTTATCCATATTGCTGCCTTCGACAGCTACTGTCGCATTTGCAATAGCCATAGTCGATCGGGCAACACCCACATAAGTCATGTACCAAAATCCGCCTAAATCCGTAGAAGGAGTTAATGCAAATGTATTCAGATCATTTAATTGAAGTTCGTTGGTAGCGCTTTCACCTCCTTTGTAAACATCATCGGAGCGAAGATCGGCCAATAAAAGGACACTATTATAACCACTGCCATAATTATCACGCAGCAATATATGGTAAGCAGAAGTTAGGTTGTCGCGGACTATTTCGTCGGTTACAGAAGCGCCGGAGGGAATTGCCTTGGCTGAATCTGCTGTTAAAAAATCATCGCCGCAAGAGGTTGTCAACAACATTCCCGTCAGGGCAATGATGAATGCTAAATAATTATATTTTTTCATTATAAACCTGTTTTTAAGATTAGAAAGTAATATTTGCTCCAATAGAGATGGTGCGTGATTGAGGATAGATACCCCTGTCAATACCTCTATCTCCTATCTCAACGTCAAATCCATCATAACCGGTGAACGTGAGTAAGTTTTCTCCGGCAATAAAAACCCTTAGTCTTTGAATGGCTGCCTTTCGAGTAATATCCTGCGGTAATGTATAACCGAATTGAGCGGATTTCAGGCGGATATACGAACCGTCTTTTACATACAGATCCGATGCAACCCAATTTAGATTTTTATCCACACTGGCTACGCGCGGAATTCTATCGGAAGTACCTTCTCCATGCCAACGTTGCAGCACCCATTCCGGACGATTGAATACGGAAAGACCGGAACGGTCAAATTGGAATATATCGTTACCTTGGGTTCCCTGGAAGAATGCATTCACATCAAAACCTTTCCATTCGGCTCCTACCGTAAATCCAAAAACCCAATCCGGCATGGGTTTGCCGATTTTCTGTTTGTCGTCGTCATTAATGAGTCCGTTTCCATCCAAATCGACAAAGCGAACATCTCCCGGAAGAGCATCCGGTTGAAGTAAGCGGGTAATTTCACCTACTTCAGGGTCCTCTATACCCGTCCAAGTATAGTTGTTAATTTCATCCCAATTTTGGAAAATTCCATCCGTAACACGACCATAGAAGTAGGGATACGTTTCATTATTAGAACCTCTCATATATTCACCTTCCGATTTTCCAACCTCCATGTTCGGTTGAATACCCGTTGCATTACCATATTCAACTAACTTATTTTGGAGATAAGATACATTGGCATTTACGTAATATGTGAAATCACTTACTTTTTGCTTCCAACCCAATTCAAATTCAACACCCCAGTTCTCCATAATGCCAATGTTCGCAATAGGAGCTCCTTGACCAACATAATTGGACAGGGGAACATCCATTAACATATCTCTTGTTTGCTTTTTGTAGTAATCGGCAGAGAAAGTCAATGCATTGCTTAGAAAGCGAAAATCCAAACCGATGTCTGTTTGTTCTGATCTTTCCCAACGAAGATTGGGATTGGAAAGGGCTCCGGGAGTTCTACCTGTATATAAAGTACCGTCATTTGCATCTCCATTCACGTTATAACCACCACCAAAATAATAGTCTTGAGTGGTACCTGTATTATCAAATGAAGCATATCGAAGTTCACCTATATTTTCATTCCCATTTTTACCCCAACTGAAGCGAACTTTCAATGCATCAAACCAGTCGGGTTTTGTGAGATAAGGTTCATTCAATACATTCCAAGCGACTGATACGGCCGGAAAATTCGCCCATTTATTGTTACTTCCAAAGCGAGATGAACCATCGCGGCGCAAAGAAGCAGAAAGGATATAACGTTCATCAAAGTTATAATTAACACGAGCAAAATAAGAAGCCAATGAATGGAAACTGGCATCACCGATACTACCATTTATCCATAATTGCCCCGGTTTAGTTTCTCCTAAAGCATTATCAATCCAGGCTTTTCCCGGATCTGTCGTTGCCGGCATCGCCCGTCCTCCCTTTAATTCTTTTCTTGATGATTTGAAAGCGGATTGACCGGCCATAACCGTCAGGTTATGCAAATCGAATGATTTATTATAGGTGAAATAATTTTCAGTTTGCCAAGCATAACGACGATTCAGACTGGCGGTAGCGTTACTAAAACGAGTCTCATCATCAGCATAAGTCATTGATCCCAGATAGTAGGGGAAAACATATCCATTGTCACCCCAGAAAGACATATCCGCACCATAACTGCTTCTGAATTTCAGTCCTTCCAGAATATCCACTTCTGCCCAAAAAGAGCCTACAAAAACATCCTCGCTTTTATTTAATACATCCGGGCGATTTAATAAACCTATCGGATTAACGATTTCCTGAAATCCTCCGGGAGGTAAAGAGAGTACTCTTCCTGATTTATCTTTTACTGCCGTTGGGTAGGTCGCCAAATCTTTTTCAGGGTCTGTCGAATAAACCGGAATCGTTGGGTCAAACACAATAGCGCTACCTAATACGGAGCCGTATTCCGAATTAGCCGTAAGATCTATACTCTTTACTCGAGTATAGTTGAGGCTCGCGCCCACTTTTACTTTGTTAAGAAAATCACGATCTGTAGCTTCATAAACCGTAAATGTATTATTCAAACGTAGATTATATCGTTCATAATTTGATTTTCCATAATCACCCCCAACGATACCTTCTTGATTGAAGTAGCCGAAAGAGAGGAAATAAGTGTATCTATCGCTGCCTCCATTCACATTCAATTGATGACTTTGAACGGGTGCATTACTGTTGAATACTTCTTCTTGCCAATCGGTACCGGCGCCTATGGCAGCTATCTGCCCTTGAGAATAACGGGGTGTTGAGTTGTCATTGATAGCCATTTCATTTTGAATCACCATGTATTCTTTGGCATCCAGCATCGCTCTCTTTTTCCATGGATTTTGCCAGCCATAACTGAAATCATAGTTGACGGTTGCTTTGCCCGACTGTCCGGATTTAGTGGTTACAAGGATTACTCCATTCGCACCGCGAGTACCATAGATAGCCGCCGAAGCAGCATCTTTCAATACTTCCACAGAGGCAATATCGGTAGGATTCAAGAAGCTGATATTCCCATCTACAGTCATACCATCCACAATGTAAAGAGGCGCTTTCCCTTCGCCGGTAGTGCCAACGCCACGAATGCGTACATCGGATGCCGCACCCGGTTGGCCGCTTTGTTGAAGAATGGTAACACCACTTACTTTCCCTTTCAGTACATCTTCGACACGAGTGGGAGTTACAAGATCCAAGTCTTCTGCACTCACTCGACTGATAGCCGCTGATACTACACTTTTCTTCTGCACACCGTAACCGACCACGACCAACTCATCCAATATTTTCTGTGAAACTCCTAATTGGACATTCATGTCGGAAGCGGCCGCAAGTTCAACCGGTTCGTATCCGATATAGCTGAAAAGTAATTTTGCTCCTTGCGGAACATTCAACGTAAACCGCCCGTCGAGATCGGTAACCGTACCGTTTCCTGAACCCGGTTGTGAAACAGAAACCCCGATAAGCGTTTCCCCTGTAGCAGCATCAGTCACTACACCTTTGACGTTCAGACTATTTTGGGCGAAACCCGGAATGGAAATCGCCATAAACAATAGGCATAAACAGAAAAAGGCTCCTTTTTTGGAAAAAAAGTTTTTCATGTTCTTATTATTTAAAGTTATCAAAAATGATGTTATTAATTCTTAACAACAAATATATAACAAAGAAAATAAAATTTATTTAAGGAATTTAAAAAAGTAGTTGAAATTAGGTACTAATTATTTAATTATAAACGGTTTAGTATTTATTATATATGGGAAAAAAGTAGTGAAACCGGAAGGGATTAATCCTGCTTTTTCTCCGGATTTCCTATTTTCATAATCATTTGATCAAAATCATCGCGGGAAACACGGGCGTTATTCCGGGCTTTTACCCGGTAATTGTAAATGGTACTTAAGGAATAACGCAGGAAACCGGCTATTTTTACGTTATCGTTTATGCCCAAACGGATTAAAGCGTAGATACGCAATTCGGTATTCAATAACTCACCCGGTTTCAAGCTGATTTGCTCTTCTTTTATCCGCAATGAATTGAATTCTTCCACAAAAGTGGGATACAGGCTCAAAAAGATGCTGTCGAATTTTTCATACAATTCTTCCAGTTCATCTTTTATGATCGTGTTTGACTGCAGCAGCTTGAATAATTCGTCTTTGCCTTTGTTTATCGCACATTTGGAGAGTGTCTTGCGGTAATTTTCCAATTTGGAAATATACGTGGAACATAAATCAAAAAAATGGGCGATATATTCTTCCTTGATACGGTTGGATTCGCTCAAACTGTTGTTGACTTCCAATAAATCGCTGTTCAGTTCACTCAATTTCCGGTTGGTATGGTAAAGTTCTTTCCGGATGGAAGACAATCGTTGCATTTGGCGGTAAATATACAGAATGCCTGCCGCCAGGAATACCAGCAAAATACTGATCGCAATAAGTGATATTTGAAGGTTGGACTTTTGCTTCTTTTCTTTTGCCTGGTAAGCGGCGTTGATTATCCGGTAAGAAGATGACGCTTTGCTTATCCGGAAATCTATATTGCAAAAGAGTGCATCGTCGATGGCTGCCTGCATAAATTTGTGGGCTTTGTCAATATTTCCCGTTTTCTCATAAATGAGTGCAAGCTCAAGAAATGAAGCATTTTCCTTGATGCAATTTTCAATATCCGCCAGGGCGGATATCATGAAATAGTGCTCACTGAGTTCCGGATTCTGCTGTCTTTTGTGAATGAAACCTAATAAATAGGCAATAAGTCCGCGTTCGGGATTATTATCCGGCGTTTCCTTGAGTAAGGACAGAAGCTCTTTTTCTGTCTCTTGACCACCATACGCCAATTTGGCGGCATAATTCACCCGATATTGAAACGATAAGGGATCCAAAACCGATAACAAAGAATCCCGGTATTGTTCGCTTTTTATAAAATAAGCGGAATTGTTGTATTGGCTGTAAAGAGTGCTAAACGTTTCATAATAAGTACAGATAAGTTTCTCCGTCAAGTCTTTTGTTTGAATATTTTCCAATAAACTTGTGGATTCGAGATACATTCCTTTGATCAGGTATAACCAGGACAACTGTAAGTCAGTCTCTATTTTCAATTGTTCCCGACCGAGTTGATTGGCAATTTTTTGATTTTTCAGTACATAATAAACCGCCGAATCCGACTGGAATTTTTTATACTCTTCATACAGGTGAAAGTTGATATCGTAGATTTGTTCGGGAAGCAAATGCTCAATGGTGAGCGCCTGCTTGAATTTTTGAATGTTTTGTTCCTTATTTTGAATATAATATTCCTTGTTATCCAGTGCATTATTTAACAGGATATATAAAGAATCATTTTCATTTTTGGCGGAAGCATTCACTCCATAAAAAAATGAGAGGATTGTTGTAATCGTTAAAACGGTAATTTTCATGGCGCAATGTGTATTCTGAAATTCCGTACAAAGATAGCAATGTATGTAAATTATTACTACTTTTGCATAAATTTTTATGCATTGAAAGATTCAGTTTTAACAAGCATCTATGCCCGGCATCCAGGTATAAAAGCGGCTCTTTCATCTGTTAATCAGACCGGTACGGATATTTACCTGAAAGGTTTAACCGGTTCTGCGGCGAGCATGGTTTGTTCCACGATTTTTACCGAATCGAGGGAAAACTATATGCTTTGCATTTTAAATGATTTGGAAGACGCCGGTTATTTTTATCACGATTGTTGCCAGATATTGGACGAAACGGAAGTGTTATTTTTCCCTTCACAGTTCAAGCGCAATATCCGTTACGGACAAAAAGATATGGCGAGCGAAATCCTCCGTACTGAAGTATTAAGCCATTTAAACAATCAACAAAAACCATGTATTATCATTTCTTATCCGGAAGCATTGGCGGAAAAAGTGATTTCCGGAAGCTCTCTGCATCAGAATACCTTATCAATCAGTATAAACGAAAAGATAGATGTCTTGTTTGTAGAGGATGTGTTGGATTCCTACGGATTCGACAGGGTGGATTATGTCTATGAGCCGGGACAATATGCCGTGCGGGGTTCGATTATAGACGTTTTTTCTTTTTCCAATGAATATCCTTACCGGGTGGACTTTTTCGGGAACGAAGTGGAAAGTATCCGCAGTTTTGATGTGGAAACCCAATTGTCCAAGGAGAAATTGGAAGTCATTTCCATTATTTCCGGCCAGTCGGGCGATGTGGATACGACGCTGTTTTCCTATTTGCCGGAAAGTACGAAATTGGTTTTCCGAAAGGAAGAATGGGTGTATGAGAAAATCGGTTCTCTGTGGAATGAGGAACCGACCTTAACCAACGAGGAAACTTTTTCGTCCCTTGAACAAATCCGGCTGTTGCTGACTCCGGTAGAGGCAATTAAACAACTGACAGCCAATTATACAAGGATCAGCCTCTCCCCCCCGCCCCCTCCCCACAAGGGAGGGGGAGTGCAGAGTACACTCTTGCAAGGGCGTCTCCCCCTCCCGTGGGGGGAGGGGGCAGGGGGAGAGGCTGAGTTTTCCACTGAGCCGCAAACGTCTTATCATAAGAACTTTGAATGGGTCGCCTCTTCTTTCAAAGAAAAATTGGCGGAGGGTTATACCATTTATATATTAAGCAATAACGAAAAACAAATCAAGCGGATTGAATCCATTTTTGAAGACCGGGGCGATAACATCACGTTTACACCCGTACTTCATACGATTCACGAAGGATTTATTGATAAAACCCTAAAAGCCTGTTTGTTCACCGATCATCAGTTGTTCGACCGTTTCCATAAATACAACCTGAAATCGGAGAAAGCCCGTTCGGGTAAGATTGCTTTGTCCCTGAAAGAGTTACAGCAATTCCAACAGGGCGATTACTTAGTGCATATCGATCATGGCGTGGGCAAATTCGGCGGATTGATCCGTACGGAAATCAACGGGAAAATGCAGGAAGTGATTAAGATGACTTTCCTGAACGACGATATTATTTTTGTCAGTATCCACAACTTGCATAAGATTTCCAAATACAAGGGAAAAGACAACGAACCGCCCCGTCTGAATAAATTAGGTTCGGGCGCGTGGGAAAACCTGAAGAACAAGACCAAAAAGAAAGTCAAAGATATTGCCAAAGACCTGATTTTGCTTTATTCCAAACGGCGGGAAGAAAAAGGATTTGCTTTTTCGCCCGATACCTATCTGCAAAAAGAATTGGAAGCGTCTTTTGTTTACGAAGATACGCCCGACCAATTGAAAGCGACCAACGACATCAAACAGGACATGGAAAATTCGCGCCCGATGGATCGCTTGGTGTGCGGAGATGTGGGTTTCGGGAAAACGGAAGTAGCTATCCGGGCGGCTTTCAAAGCAGTGGTGGATGGCAAGCAAGTTGCTGTTTTGGTTCCGACCACACTTTTGGCCTACCAACATTACCATACATTCAAAGAACGGTTGGAGGATATGCCCGTTACGGTCGATTATATTTCGCGGGCACGGACAGACAAGGAAAGCAAGGAAATTATCCAAAAACTGAAAGAAGGTAAAATAGATATATTGGTCGGAACACACCGCTTGATTAGTAAAGATATTCAATTCAAGGATTTAGGCTTGTTGATCGTTGACGAGGAACAGAAATTCGGCGTGAGTGTGAAGGAGAAATTGAAGCAAATGAAAGTCAATGTGGATACGCTGACTTTGACGGCGACTCCGATTCCCCGCACCTTGCAGTTCAGTCTGATGGGCGCGCGTGATTTGTCCAATATTTCGACTCCACCGCCCAACCGTTACCCGATTCAAACGGAAGTTCACCGTTTTAGCGGGGATATTATCCGGGAAGCAATCAATTTTGAGATGAGCCGCAACGGACAGGTTTTTTTCGTCAACAACCACATTTCCAACCTGAAAGAATTGGAAGATCTGATAAAGAAAGAAATTCCGGATGCACGGGTGGCTGTGGGTCACGGGCAAATGGAACCGGCTCATTTGGAACAAATTATCACGGATTTTACCAATTACGAATACGATGTTTTGCTGGCAACTACCATCATTGAAAATGGGATTGATATTCCGAATGCCAACACGATTATCGTGAACAGCGCGCAACACTTCGGATTGAGTGATTTGCATCAGTTGCGCGGTAGGGTAGGGCGCGGCAACCGGAAAGCCTTTTGTTATTTACTTTCGCCGCCGCTTTCGGTACTGACTCCCGAAGCGAGAAGGCGGTTGCAGGCGATTGAAAATTTCTCGGAGTTGGGAAGCGGCATCCATATTGCCATGCAGGATTTGGATATCCGGGGCGCAGGAAACATGTTGGGCGCCGAACAAAGCGGATTCATTGCTGATTTGGGCTATGAAACCTACCAAAAAATATTGGCCGAAGCCGTTCAGGAATTGAAGAACGAAGAGTTTTCCGATTTATATAAAGATGAAAACCAAGTGGATACAGGTGAAAACTACGTAGTCGAAACGAATGTAGAAAGTGACCTGGAAATATTATTTCCGGCAACCTATATTCCCAACGATTCGGAACGTATCCTGCTGTACCGCGAATTGGATGCAATGGAAGAAGAAGCGGATATTGAGCAGTTCCGCCTGAAATTGCAAGACCGTTTTGGTAAGATTCCTCAAAAAGGGGAAGACCTGATCAAGATTGTCGGCCTCCGGCGAATGGGGAAAAAACTCGGAATCGAGAAAATCATCCTGAAGAACGGCAAAATGATGCTTTACATGGTCAACGATACGGAATCGCCTTATTATCAGAGCGAAGCATTCGATAAGTTGCTGGAGTTTGTCAAAAAGAATTACAAGCGATGCCAACTGACTGAAAAAAATAATCGCCGGTCTCTGGCGGTGCAAAATATTGATACAGTGGAAAAAGCAATGAAAGTAATGGAGGAAATATGACTTACGACGAAACAATTGAATATCTCTACAACTCCGCCCCGATGTTTCAAAAAGTGGGGAGCAGCGCCTACAAGGAAGGCATGGAAAATTCTTTCCGGATTGATGCACATTTGAACCATCCGCATCGGCAATACAAGACCATTCATGTGGGCGGAACCAACGGCAAAGGATCGGTATCTCATTTATTGGCTTCGATTTTGCAGGAAGCCGGTTATAAGGTGGGACTTTATACTTCCCCGCATTTGCTGGATTTCAGGGAAAGGATCAAAATCAACGGCGAGATGATTTCCAAGGAATTTATTGTCGATTTTATCGCCCGGCACAAAGATTTTTTTGAGTCCATTCAACCGTCTTTCTTTGAACTGACTACCGGCATGGCATTTGCTTACTTTGCCGAACAAGCAGTGGATGTGGCCATCATCGAAGTCGGTCTGGGTGGCCGGTTGGATTGCACAAATGTGATCACTCCGGTGTTGAGTATTATTACCAATATCAGCTTCGACCATACCAATTTGCTGGGCAGTACTTTGACGGCTATTGCAGGAGAGAAAGCGGGGATTATCAAGCCGGGTGTTCCGGTGGTTATTGGAGAGGCCGAAGGAGAGGTTGAGGTTTTTTTTAAGGAGCTTAAGGAGCTTAAGCCTCTTAAGCCCCTTAAGATTTTTGCTCAAGAGCAAAACCTGATAACCTCTTCTAAACTACTGCCCTCCGGCTACTGGGAAATGGAAACCAATCTATATCCCGGGCTGATAGATGAATTAGGCGGTTTTGCCCAGGAAAAAAACGCCGCCACCGTTTTGTGTGCGGTGGACATCCTGAAAAAAGACATTTTCACTATTCCTCCCAAAGCGGTATATAAAGGATTTCGCTATGTGATAGAAAATACCGGATTGATGGGCCGTTGGCAAATCATCCAATACCATCCGAAAATGGTGATGGATACCGGACACAATGTCGGTGGCATTCAATACATTGTGCAACAATTGAAAGCCGAACGATACGAAAAACTCCATATCGTTTTTGGTATGGTCAACGACAAGGATATTTCTTCCGTATTGGCTTTATTGCCCAAGGAGGCAACTTATTATTTTACCCAGGCATCCATTCCGAGGGCTTTGGATGCGGCGAAATTGGCGGAACAGGCAGCTGCATTCGGTTTAAAAGGAACTGTTTTTCATACGGTGGATGACGCTTTTTTAGCTGCAAAACATTATGCTACGGAAAAAGATTTTATCTTTGTCGGCGGAAGTACATTTGTGGTGGCAGATGCACTCCTTTTAATAAAAAACACTTAATAACGGACAAAATGACAACTTTAAAAACAACATTGAGAGACAAGAAAGGATTCCGCTGGGCGGTGTTGGCTTTGGTATCGGTTTCCATGTTATGCGCTTATTATCTGACCGATGCTTTGGCCCCGCTGGAACAACGGTTGGAAATATCACTTAACTGGAATTCAACCGATTACGGTTTTTATACGGGAGCCTACGGATGGTTCAATGTGTTCTTACTCATGCTGATATTCGGAGGGATGATATTGGACAAAATGGGCGTCAAATTTACCGGAATTTTAGCCATCAGCATCATGTTGATAGGCGCCGGTATCAAATATTGGGCTATATCCGGACATGTAGGCGATCATATCATTTCTTTAGGCATCGGTTCGTGGACTTTTTTTTCCGTTCCCAAATCCGCGTTGATAGCAGGATTGGGATTTGCCGTTTTTGGTGTTGGCGCCGAAATGTTTGGCATCACAGCCAATAAAGCGGTTGTCCGCTGGTTCAAAGGGAAAGAATTTGCTTTGGCCATTGGCCTTAACACTTCGGTCGGCCGTATTGGGACGGCGTTGGCCATGTTTACGCCGGTTCCTTTGGTTAATCTGACGAAAAATCTGTCTGCGCCGGTTATCTTATCCATCTTATTGTTACTCATTGGATTAGTGGCATTTATTTGTTTTACTTTTTTTGACAGGAAATTGGATAAAGAAGAAGCGGAAAATCAAGTAGCTCCCGAAGAAGAGTTCAAATTAAGTGATATAAAAGAAATTGCCAAAATCAAAGCTTTCTGGTTGATAACGGTGTTATGTGTCTTGTTTTATTCGGCGGTATTTCCGTTTATAAAATTCGCCACCCAATTGATTGTGCAAAAATTCGGCATTTCCGATGACTTTGCCGGTTTTATTCCGGCCTTGCTGCCTTTGGGCGCCTTGATTTTGACTCCTGTTTTCGGAGGCCTGTACGACAAAAAAGGCAAAGGAGCCACAATTATGATTATCGGTTCGGTCATTCTCCTTTGCGTTCACCTGTTGTTCTCCATCCCGTCTTTGAACAGTTTGTATGTGGCCATTGGATTGGTTTTGGTTTTGGGAGTCGGTTTTTCATTGGTTCCATCCGCCATGTGGCCTTCCGTTGCTAAAATTATTCCGGAAAAACGATTGGGAACGGCTTATTCCATTACGTTCTGGGTACAAAACTGGGGATTGATGCTGGTTCCCATGCTTATCGGTTATGTATTAGACAAATACTGCATTACCGGAACGGCTGTCCAACTGATTGACGGCGTAGAAAGGGAGGTTACTTTGTACAATTATACGATTCCGATGCTGATATTTGCAGGTTTTGGCGCATTGGCCATCTTCTTTGCTTTTTGGCTGAAACGGGAAGACGCCCAAAAAGGCTATGGTTTGGAAAAACCGAATATTGAAAAAGAGAATTAAATTCTTATTTTAAAACCACCCGCCCTATCACCTCCGGGAAATACCTGTATTCCAAGGCATGCACTTTTTCCGCCACATCTTCTGCTGAATCCGTTGGTAAAACTTCGCATCTGGCTTGAAAGATCGGTGCGCCTTCGTCGTAATTTTCATTTACATAATGAATGGTAATGCCCGATTCGGTTTCTTTGTTGGCCACTACCGCTTCGTGTACATGCGAACCATACATTCCTTTTCCGCCGTACTTCGGAAGCAAGGCCGGATGAATATTGATAATCCGGTTGGGATACTCCTTCAACAGGTTTTCCGGAATTTTTAATAAAAATCCCGCCAAGACAATAAAATCAATTCCCTGTTCTTTTAACAATCGAAGCGCTTCCCCATTTTCAAAGCCTGATTTCCGGATGGTAAAAGAAGGAATATTCAGCCTTTTGGCCCGTTCATGAACGTAAGCATCCGGATTATTACTCAAGATGATCGGAAATTTTATGTCCGGGTTATTTTCAAAGTAACGAACGATGTTTTCCGCGTTAGAACCCGATCCAGAGGCCAACAGAGCCACTTTTCTTACCTTCATTTCTTTCATTATTTTCATTTTATTCATTATTTTCATTCCTCGTTGAATGCACAATAAATCAGTTAATGTGCAATTTTTTGTGAAAACTCTTTTTTGTTTCAATAAAAATGCTTTCCTTTGCACTGCAAAAATAAAACTAATCTTTAGAATACTAATTAAAAAAAATAAAAGTTATGTCAGAAATTGCAGAAAGAGTTAAAGAACTTATCGCCGATAAACTGAGTGTAGAAAAATCAGAAGTTACTCCTGAAGCCAACTTCACCAATGATTTAGGTGCAGATTCTTTAGACACTGTGGAATTGATCATGGATTTCGAAAAAGAATTCAACATGAAACCTATTCCCGATGATCAAGCTCAAACCATTCAAACAGTAGGTGACGCGATTACGTATATTGAAGCTCACGCCAGCGAAGGTCAAGATTGAGCGAAAGCTTGATTGAATCTTAAATTAGACCTTATGGAACTAAAAAGAGTTGTTGTAACGGGTCTGGGAGCCATAACTCCGGTGGGAAACAATGTAAAAGCTACATGGGATTCCCTTCTGAAAGGAGTGAGCGGGGCCGGACCCATTACCTCGTTTGATACCTCTAAGTTCAAAACTCATTTCGCTTGCGAAGTGAAAGATTTTGATCCCAATATTCATTTCGACCGGAAAGAAGCGCGGAAATTAGACCGGTATGCGCAATTTGCCGTAGTAGCGGCCAAAGAAGCCATCGAAGATTCCGGTTTGGATAACGAAGCGACCGATCGCGACAGGGTAGGGGTGATTTTTTCATCCGGTATTGGAGGTATAGGAACCTTTGAACAAGAAGTTGGGAATTATTACCAACACGAAGACATGGGGCCGAGAATCAATCCGTTTTTTATCCCGAAAATGATCAGTGACATTGCTGCCGGTCATATCTCGATTATCTACGGTTTCAGAGGCCCGAATTATGGTACGGTTTCCGCTTGTGCATCCTCTACCAATAGTGTAATATCCGCTTTTGATACCATCCGGTTGGGAAAAGCCGATGCGATTGTTACCGGTGGAGCCGAAGCGGCAATTACTGTTTCAGGAGTCGGCGGATTCAATGCCATGAATGCCCTTTCCACCCGGAACGATTCTCCGGAAACGGCTTCCAGGCCCTTCAGCGCCAGTCGCGATGGTTTTGTAATGGGCGAAGGTGGTGTCTGTATTGTGTTGGAAGAACTGGAACACGCATTGGCCCGCGGCGCAAAAATCTATGCGGAAGTAATCGGTGGCGGCGCTTCCGGTGATGCTTATCACCTGACAGCTTCCCATCCCGAAGGATTAGGCGCTAAATTAGTCATGCGGAATGCGTTGGCGGATGCCCATATAACTCCGGATCAAATTGATTATATCAATGTACACGGCACTTCCACTCCGATAGGCGATATTTCTGAAGTAAAAGCCATCAAGGAAGTATTTGGAGAAGATGCTTACAAGTTAAACATCAGTTCTACCAAATCGATGACCGGACACATGTTGGGAGCTGCGGGCGCTATTGAATCCATCGCTTGTATCCTGGCTGTTCAAAACGACATTGTTCCTCCGACAATCAATCACGAACCGGGAGACGATGACCCTGAAATCGACTACAACTTGAATTTCACTTTTAATAAAGCTGAAAAACGTGAAGTAAGGGCTGCCCTTTCCAATACGTTTGGTTTTGGTGGACACAACGCTTGCATCATCGTTAAGAAATTTGTCGAATAAAAGTGATTAAAGATATTTTTTATAGGATAAGACTCTTTCATCATGCGAAGAAAGAGTCTTATTTTGCATTATACCGGATATTGGGTTTCTTCCCCAACGATATTACGCTCTACGAAGAAGCCTTGCTGCATAAATCTTCTTCCAAAGAGAATACGAATGGGCATTATCGCAACAATGAACGTTTGGAATTTTTGGGAGATGCGATCTTGGATGCGGTAATAGCCGATATTGCCTACAAAAAATTTCCTACACGAGACGAAGGTTTCCTGACCAATACCCGCTCCAAAATCGTAAAGAGGGAAATGATGGACAGAGTTGCCACCCGGCTGGGACTGAATCAATTACTTATTTCTTCGAACCGGATCAAGACTCAAAAAAACCATATCCTGGGAAATGCCTTGGAAGCGTTTATCGGCGCTATTTATTTGGATCAGGGTTACCGGAAGACGAGTCAATTCATTGAAAAAAAGATAATCAAACCCTTTATTGATATTGAAACCCTGGCTAAAAAAGAGGTCAACTTCAAATCCAAGCTGTTGGAATGGAGCCAGAAATACAAAGTGATGCTGGACTTTGAGTTATTGGAAAACTTCACGGATCCTGAAAATAATCCGGTTTTTCAAAGTCAAGCCAAACTAAACGGCTTACCGGCCGGAGTCGGCACCGGTTATTCCAAAAAAGAATCCCAGCAACAAGCCTCCCGGATGGCGATGAAAAAGATTAAATCAGACCGGGCATTTGTACAAGAAGTAATGACATTGAAACGAATGCTCCCTGCCTTACGAATACAATACTACGAAGACCTGCAATAACAGGCGTATTTCTTATTATCCTGAAAGGATATAGGGGTATGATTGCGGATAATCATTTAATTTTTTTGGTAATTCCTTGGTTAATACAAAAAAAGATATTACTTTTGCTAATTAAATAAACGATAAAAAGGGTTTATTACAGAATAGAAAGTATATTATAAAGACATAATTCATTAAAAGAAAAAGCGTTAGCTAATATTCTTGTGTTTGAAACTTCGACAATTTCAATAAGATGACAAGAATAAGTTAGTAAACGCTCACGTTAATTCGTGGGCATAACTTATTTGTCATCTGGGTTGTCGAAGGCCTCAAACACAGATAAAGTTACAAGTCCCACGTTTTTTATTTTAAATAACCGCTTCTCAGGGACTTGGAGGCATAAATTTCTACAGACATGCAAAACAAGTCAAATTTATTTCAATAAATACATATAAAAAAACACCCCTAAATCCCCTAAAGGGGACTTGGCTGACGCACGATAATGAAAATGCGCAGTCCCTAAAGCCCCCTTTAGGGGGTTGGAGGTAAGGAATTGGCGGGCGTCTTAGTTCAATGGTTTTTTCTCTCTCATTTTTAACTAATTGAACACGCCCGCCCACCGCTTAGGGTATAGGCAACCATCATTTTTCTTCATTTTTATTAAATTTATAATTACCGGTTGCCTAACCCTTTTTTTCCGGCGCTATGCGTCTCGTACGAAATACAAATTTAAATTAAAAATAATGAAAACAAAGTTTTTTTTAGCGCTGACACTCATCATTTTGGGTGCAGCCGGTGTAAATGCGCAAGTTCGTATCGGAGGAATTGATACGGACGTT
The DNA here is from genome assembly GCA_031261295.1 of Candidatus Symbiothrix sp. Classification (GTDB taxonomy): domain Bacteria; phylum Bacteroidota; class Bacteroidia; order Bacteroidales; family Azobacteroidaceae; genus Azobacteroides. The sequence continues at coordinate 22,063 of JAISKT010000020.1, forward strand.
CCAACCAAAGGATCCGTCCTGGATTTGAACAATGCGGACGGTGGTTATGTAGGCGGGCTGTTGTTGCCCAGGGTAAGCAGTTTGACTTTAAGCAGCGTGGCAGCGTTTTCTACGGATGAGGATGCAGCCACCAAACTTGTCGGATTGGTTGTGTACAATACCAATCCCGGTGCGGAAGGCCTTTATATCTGGACAGGGCCTGTTTCAGGAGAAACCGGCGGATGGAAACCTATTTGGAGAAAAAACTAATTTAAGAAAGGAAACATGAAACAAAAATTAAAACAAAATTGGGTGGCATGCCTTGCCGCCTTATGGCTGGTTTTGCCGGTTACCTTGCAAGCGCAGGTACACATCGGCGGATCCGGAGATGCTGTCAAAGGTGCGTTACTTGATTTGACCATTCCGGAAGGGACAAACCTTGGTTTGCTCCCCTTGAATATAAGTATAGATAATATCAATCAAATGCCGGACGCTTTTTCCGACAAGGCTTCTATCGTTAACGGTAATTTGAAAGGATTGGTAGTGTATAATATCAATACCGATACGGGAGGCCCCGGCCTTTTTGTTTGGGACGGCTCTCAATGGAACAAAGTGGAATGTCCGTTTCCAACGATTTCCGTTCCAAGCGCCGACCTGATTTATCCGGTCAATAAAAATGCAACTCAAAATCTGTCGGTAACAGCCAACGGCAACGGAACCGCTTTGTCTTACCAATGGCAAAGTTCCATTACCGGAACCAGCGGTTGGGAGGATATAACCACAAATGGAACCGGCGCTACTTACGCTGCACCGACTACCGCTGCGGGAACACTCTATTACCAATGTATTGTAAGTAATTCATGCGGTAAGGTTACTTCCAAAAAATTCACGGTAACGGTCAATGATTGTACGGCTAAACCGGCCAACCCGACTCTTTCCATTACTGCTACCACTATTAACAGAACAGGAACGTATGCGATTTCTTGCAGTGATGTGGGAAATGGTGTAACCACCTACACTTGGGTATTGCCGGCCGGATTAACGGCTGCTTCGTTGACGACTACCGTTCCGACGATTACGGTAACGGGAGCTACCTCCGGAACGTATGCTGCAAGTACTATCAAAGTGACGGCTTCAAATGCCTGTGATTACAGTGCACAAGTATTGGGAACGGGCGGCGCCATTACGGTTCGATTGGATGCGGTGACGATAGATGCAGTAGGAGGCGGAACTTCATTTTGCGGCGGTGTCATCTTCAAGTTGACAAAACCCGCGAGTTGGTCCACCACACAATGGACAAGCTTATCGGCAAGCAATGTAACCGCTACGCTTGCGGGCGCTGCTTACTCCGGCTCTTTGACGTTCGATGGAACCTATTATTATTACGGGGTTACGGCAACCGCTGCCAGCCAATCGGCTGTGATAACGGTTAGCGGCAATGTGAGCGGAGTACCGGTGATTTCCGGTACAAAAACAGTGACTGTCAACTTGAATACAGACAGCAGTTTTGCAGTAGGCGGTGAAAATTGCTTCGACATCAAACGCAGCAGCAGTTCCGACCCGGATTGGAATAACCGGGTACAAGCTGATTTTACAAGGACGTATGAGTATGCCTTGAGCGGAACGGTGGGTAGCGGATTTACGATTTCCTCGGTCACCTGGAGTTATACCAACCCGGAAAATGCGGTGGAAACATTTACTCCGTTGGCTACAAATACTACGCCGGCAAGCAATAAGGTAACGGTAAAATACAATCCGAGCAACCTGATTGGCAATACCAATATTAATGCCACGGGTATCCAGGTGGTTATTACAGCTACAATTGTGGCAACAAGTACCGGCGCTTGTCCTACTGCGGTTTATACCGTATCGCGGACGGTGACGATAAAGAACGCCGACTGCTGTACATCAGTTACGGATTTAGAAGGAAATTTCTACTATGCTCACCAATTTGGCGATGCCGGTTGTTGGATGACGCAGAATTTGCGTTCGACTTATACGATGCAGGGAAGTACACAACAAACAATCACCAGGAATGCTAATGCGGAAAATAAGAATGAGGCTTATTATCATTATCCGAGTAAGAATACGTCAATTTTAGCCAGCAATCCGGAATACGGTTTGCTTTATACTTGGGCCGCTGCTAATATCGGAACGCCAGCAACAGAATCAACGAATGCTTTCAGCGGAATAGCCTCTACCCGTCAGGGCATTTGCCCGCAAGGATGGCACTTGCCCAGCGTCTATGAGTGGAATCTGTTAGAAAAAGAAATTGCCACTGACCCAGCTGCTTATTCATCCCAAACTAACGCTTATTCAGGCGCCGGCTCATACAATTACTCACAACAAGGCGTCCGCCCCGCGGTTACCGACCCGACAGCGTGGGGACGCCAAATGAAAAGCACGACAAAGGTGAAAAATATTGCCCCCGCCGGTACCAGTAAACCCAGCTCAGCTGGTGGCTTTGATGGACTATTGGTCGGTATGATGGTCGGAGGAAGTGCAAGCAACATGGGAGATTATACGAATTTCTTGACTGCATGCTCATACAGCTCACTATTGACTCCGCACTTAAGCCTTGTTGCAACTCAGGACGGAGTGAACCTGCAAGAACAGCGATCAAAAACTTACTTAGTCAGCGTCCGGTGCAAGAAAAATGACTAATTCGTCAATTTGACAATTTGACAATTTGACAACGAGCGCTTTAGCCGGCCCTTGAACAGCCCGGTCTTTGGCCGTTAGGGATTAGGGTGGAGGCGCTCAACCATTCATTGACATTCTAAATGGTTTGTTTGTACGAGGGTTGCGTTTCTGTTCAAAGGAAACGTGACCCTTGTTTTTTACAGGCAGTTTTTTTCTCTTTTAACGAAAAGGATTAATAATGCGTAATTGTTTTTCAACTTCCAAATTGTGTTGCATATCTTCAGAATAAAGCACATCACAACCCGCCTCAACAGCAGAGGCAACAATTATGCTGTCAAAAATCTGAAAATCATACCTTTGGATGAGACGTTTAGCCATTTTTAAGGTAGATATATCCACTGGCTGAATGCTACATTTTTCTATCCACTGCGTACACAAATCCATCAAATCCATTTTGGCAATTGGGAATGAGCGTTTCATCACATTCAAATATTCCGAAATCACTTGTCCGGAGATGGAAGGATGCATTGTCAATAATTTTTGGGCAATTGTCCGCTTATCTACATCTTCCATGTTATGATTGTAAATAAGAACATTCGTATCTAACGCAATTTTAGTCATAATTGTTAGCTTCATTTCGGTCAAACTTAAAATCTTTAAAAGGGAACAAATATTTTTCAAATATTTTACTTATTTCTTGAATATTTTCCTCCTTAGTTTGCAGCGACGCTTCCTGAACAGGTGTTTTCCTTGTCCGCTGCAATGATTTTTCGCGAGTAGGAAATACAATAACTTCTACTTCCTGTCCATACCACTTGCGAGGAATCGTGATGTTGTTATTCTGTGCATTCGGAATAAATATCTGCTTGTACATACCCGTATCATTTACATTTATATTTGCAAAGATAGTTTTTTTCTTTGATATTTTGCGGTTTTATTTTTTCAAATCTGTTGATAACTTTTTTAGAACATCCTTCCCCGGATGCTCTATTTTTTTATACCTTTACACTCCTAAAAAAGCCCATCAGATTATGTCAGCAAACCTGAATTCAACACTTGCGCCTTTTGTGCATTTGCATGTCCATTCCTACTTCTCGCAACTGGACGGCATGTCCTCCATTTCCGGATTGGTCAATAAGGCCATCCGTTGCGGGATGAAAGCGCTTGCCATTACCGACCACGGGAATATGTTCGGCGCTAAAGAATTTTACGATTATGTAAAAAAGAAAAACAAAGACTTGCCGGACGAGCAAAAAATCAAACCCATCCTGGGAGTCGAAGCTTATTGCGCCCGCCGTACCCGCTTGGATAAATCCCAAAAATCGGATTTGGGCGGATGGCACTTGATATTGCTTGCCAAAAATAAAGAAGGTTACAAAAATCTTTGCAAATTGGTATCTATGTCTTTCGTGGAAGGCTTTTACAATCGTCCGCGTATTGATAAGGACAGTTTGGAAAAATACAGCAAGGGCTTGATTGTGGCTTCGGCTTGCGTGGGGGGAGAAGTGCCTCAGAAAATATTGGATGGCGATTTGAAAGGAGCGGAAGAAGCAATTTTATGGTTCAAAGGCCTCTTTGGCGATGATTTTTATCTGGAATTGCAACGCCACAAAACGGATAAGGAAGGCGGCGACCAAACGACTTATCCCAAACAGGTGATTGTCAACAAAGCCATTTTGGAACTGGCCCAAAAAACCAATACCAAAATTATTTGTACCAACGATGTGCATTTCGTGGAAGAAGAACATGCGGAAGCGCATGACCGCCTGATTTGCTTGGGCACCGGAAAAGACTTGGACGATGCCAACCGGTTGCGTTATACCAAACAGGAATGGTTCAAATCGGCGGAAGAAATGAACGCCATTTTTTCCGATTTGCCCGAAGCGCTGAGCAATACGGTGGAAATCGCCGATAAAGTGGAATTTTACAAGATTGATTCGGAAGCCATTATGCCCGCATTTCCCATTCCCGAATCCTTCGGAACGGAAGAAGGTTACCGGAATAACTATTCGGAAGAGGAACTGCGCCGGGAATTTAACAAGGAAGATGAAGCCCGCTTCGATAAATTGGGCGGATATAATAAGGTAATCCGGGTGAAACTGGAAGCGGATTATTTGAAGGAAAGGACGATGCAAAAAGCGCTGAGCCGCTACGGCGACCCGATTCCGCCGGACGTTTTGGAACGCTTGGAATTTGAGTTGGAAACCATGAAAACGATGGGTTTTCCCGGCTATTTCCTCATTGTTCAGGATTTTATAGAAGCAGCCCGCAATATGGGCGTAGCGGTTGGCCCCGGTAGAGGTTCGGCAGCCGGTTCGGCAGTGGCCTATTGCTTGGGAATCACCGATATAGACCCTTTGCAGTACGATTTGCTGTTCGAGCGGTTTTTGAATCCCGACCGTATTTCCATGCCCGATATTGATATTGATTTCGACGACGACGGACGTGCCGATGTACTTCGTTGGGTGACGGAAAAATACGGAAAAGAAAAAGTGGCGCATATTGTGACTTATGGAACGATGGCGACCAAATCTTCGATAAAAGATGTGGGACGGGTGCAGGGTTTGCCGCTTTCCGAAACAGACCGGTTGACCAAACTGATTCCCGACCGTATCATTGACAAAGCGAGCGGCGATTCGATAAAAATAAACCTCACGAACTGTATCAAGCATGTCAAAGAATTGCATGACGCCCGCTATTCCGAAGACCGGAATCTTTCCGATACCTTGAAATATGCGGAAATGCTGGAAGGAACGGTTCGCCAAACGGGTATTCATGCCTGCGGGGTGATTATCGGTGCGGACGATTTGACTAATTTTGTTCCACTGGCTACTGCAAAGGA
>JAISKT010000053.1 GCA_031261295.1 Candidatus Symbiothrix sp.
ATGGCATCGGGTAATTTTAGTTTGGAAAGGCAAAGGAATACAATATCTCCGTTGGTTAATATCGGGCAAGCCGTGCGCATTTTATGGATAGATTCTTCAAAAAAAGTCTCGATTTCGTAGCGCAACTCTTGGTATTCTTCGATGTTGAAACATTTTTTGCTGTCGCCTTTTTGCTCAATCAGCGGTTTGATTTTCGGATAATTCCGGGAGTACATCCTGAACATCCGGTTTTCAATCAGGGCTTGAGACAGGCGTAAGTAGCCAATTTCTTCTCTTAAGCGGTTTTCTTCCTGCTTTGATTCTTCTTTTTCCCGTTTCAACCGTATATTTTTCCTTATGAGTATGGCCAACAGGCACAATCCGATTCCGGCAAATAGCCACTGGAAATTATTTTCCAATGGACAAAAATAGGCGATAATGAATTTCATAATTCTTTTAAATTAAATTTGGAATTTGATAATTTTTAAAATAATAAAGCATGGAACTTTCCTTATTGACTTTCTGAGGTATCGCCAAACACCCACAACCACAAATAAAAAAGTCCATGCCCACACACGGGCATTTACTTTCGTTATTATATGATTGTTCCATCCAGTTGGCGATTTTCAGAAGTCACGAATAACAAAGCAAACGCTTTATATAAACTATTTTATGTCTTTATTTTTTATCTCTGCATAAACAATTGTTTTTTTCAATCCACAAAATTAAAAATTTATTTTTATAAACAAGTTATATAAACGCAAAAAGCAGAACAGTGTCGCACTGTTCTGCTTTTTGAACTTTTTATTCTTTAATTTACATTATCGGATTCTTATTCAGCAAATTTGAATAAACAAGAGGTAAAAATCAACGGGTGGAAAGGCATATATAGACGTATCTGATCCTGATGAATTTCACACTATTTTTATATAGAAATAAATTGTTCGTTCTCCAACAATAAAATATCCATTTTTGTCTCTAAATATTACTTGTATCAAAAAATCTCCACTTTTTTCCGGTTTTATAGTATATCGAAATGCGGATTGAATATCCGCATTTCGAGGGATTTCTTCAAAATTCGAATCCATTACTAAATAAAAATCAGAATGTACTTGGGGCATGACAATTCTAAAATTACAATCTTCTCCTTTAAGTGCTGGCGACCTCTCTACTTGTAAATATGAATTGAGAGTGCTTGTTTTGGGATTAAGATCGAGCCACGGTGTATCCACCGGAATCACTACTTCCCCTCTATTAAACTCTCCTTCCCAAGCCAATTGTCCATCGGAAAAATAAAATTTCCAATGTTCTATGGGGAGATGACTGCTATCATTTTCTTGTACAAAATGACCTTCGCTGCCTAAATTTCCATTCTTATAATACTCTTTGAATGTTATTATACTGTCATTTATGTATTGTTTTTCGGATAATAATTCTCCCGTATCATAAAATTCTCTAATTATTTTATCCTTACAAGATACAGTGATAATTAGCAATAAAACAATAATCAGTACTAAATTGCATTTTCTTGTCATTACGTTAACTATTTTTCTTTGTCATTTTTAATTTTCTATCCAGAAATTTCCTGCTACATGATGATAAGTGGTTTTTAATGGCGTTCTTGTTATTATTCCAGCACTGTCTTTTACCAAGTTTAAAGTATCTCCTAACTGAAGAGTCCATCCATAAGCCCAACTAGTATCTGCTCTTAGTGTATTTGTGTAATAATACCTATTAATCGTTAGTCCCTGGTGCACTTTTACAATAATATCATGACTATAAATAGGTGCATTTATTATATCTGAAGTTTTATGCCTAAAATTAAACCACTTTGCTAATCTTAAAGGAAGCTCTATCTCCCAGGGTCCACCCCAATCTATACTGGGTCCATAATTTTTTGCCTTATTCATATGAAATACTTGTTCATTCCATATTCCCCAAACTTGCTGACCATATTCTTGCCTAAATGGAACATTTCCCCATATTACCGCATCATCACAAGAAAGCTCTCCTAACTTTCCGTCATCGGTAATAAATATTTCTCCCTTGTGATTCAGCGCACCGATACCGAACCCTTGCATAAAGCCGCTCATCGGGTCGCCACCCATTGCCCAAGCCGCACCTGCACCCGTCAAGCCCGTTACCAAAGGCAGATAATTTCCGTCCCAATGCAAACCCTGCATTCCGGAACCCGCAAGTGACGAAAGTCCGCCAATGGCAAATCCTTGCCAAAAATTGCCACTGCTCGCCCAACTCATCAGACCACCAAAAGCTCCATGTGCACCTGCGCGTAGTAATTCGTTTCCAACTGAACCAACCCCGTGTCCAAAAGCGCTGCCTATTCCATAAGTAACACCGGAAGATATACCCGAAGCCAGACCCGCATACGTTTTAGGACTGCTCCAATTCCAAGTGATAGGATTCGTCGGATGGTTCGATGTAAAAAAGTTTGCCTGCACACCACCTATATACATCATGGCAAGCGTAGTGATAATTTCTCCTATCAACTCCCCGCTCGGATCCGTATATTTAAATGGATTATTTAAACAATAGCTGTACCGGTTATAATTCAACCAATCTCCCGGCTTTTGCACATACGGATCGGGACTAAAAAACTGCGCCGTAACCGGATCATACACCCGGCCGTTCATGTTAATCAGTTTGAACTCCGGCAGGTGCTCGTGCATCGTATAGCCTCTATTGATAATAAAGGCTGTGCGGTTATCTTTTTGCGACCAATCGTTAGGATTTCGGCGGTTGCCCCACGGATCGTAAGCGTAGCGTTCGGCTACTGTTCCGTCCGGCAATGACAATGCTATCAAAGAACCCTGGTAATCGGTGTGAACATAATACAAGGTGTCTTTCCCTGCATTTTGTACCAAAATGGCCGCCAAACCGTTACCGCCACAAATATAGTGAATTTTCCGGATATTACTGCCAATTATTTCTTCTTCGTAATTTCCCATATAATAACGGGTCTGGATTTTGTTGGGTTTAGTCAATACCGTTTTTATCCGTTGCTCGTCCGTACCGTAAGAAACAGCTAACACATTACCGTTTTCAGTAATCGTATTTACTTTTTTGAAATCGGTATAAGTAATGGTTTGATTGGTGGAGATTACGCCTGGTATTCCGGAAATAGAAGTTAAAGCATGAGGCTTCC
>JAISKT010000055.1 GCA_031261295.1 Candidatus Symbiothrix sp.
ATGGCATCGGGTAATTTTAGTTTGGAAAGGCAAAGGAATACAATATCTCCGTTGGTTAATATCGGGCAAGCCGTGCGCATTTTATGGATAGATTCTTCAAAAAAAGTCTCGATTTCGTAACGTAGCTCTTGGTATTCTTCGATGTTGAAACATTTTTTATTGTCGCCTTTTTGCTCAATCAGGGCTTGGGACAGGCGTAAGTAGCCAATTTCTTCTCTTAAGCGGTTTTCTTCTTTCTTCGATTCTTCTTTTTCCCGTTTCAACCGTATATTTTTCCTTATGAGTATGCCCAACAGGCACAATCCGATTCCGGCAAATAGCCACTGGAAATTATTTTCCAATGGACAAAAATAGGCGATAATGAATTTCATAATTCTTTTAAATTAAATTTGGGACTTGATAATTTTTAAAATAATAAAGCATGGAACTTTCCCGATCAGCTTTTTGAGGTATCGCCAAACACCCGATAACTACGAACAAGGAAGTCCATGCTCATACACATGGACATTCACTCAGTTACGACATAGTTACCTTTTTTGTAAATTGGCGATTTTCAAAAAGCTACAAACAACGAAGCAAATGCTCTATATTATGTCTTTATTTTTATCTCTGCATAAACAATTGTTTTTTGTTCAATCCACAAAAGTAAAATTTTATTTGTTATAAACAAGATATATAAACGCAAAAAGCAGAACAGTGTCGCACTGTTCTGCTTTTTGCGTTTAATTCTCTACCTCATTTCTTTTTCATCTTTTTCTGCTTTATCATCTTCATATAATTTTCCCAATCAGATTCATTCTGCCATATCCATTTTTCTTCTTTGAGCCAACAATCGGATGAAGGAAGAGAATCGGCAGAAATAAAATAAGAAATGTTGCTATATGATAACCACGGGCTATTTTGTTTATAATATACTTCATCCACTTTCAGTAATGATTTCCAAAAAATCTTCTGTACTGTTGATTTATTAATGATTTTGTATCTCTCTTCCACCAAAGACCAGCCTTCTACAAAACTACCTTTTTCAAAATAGTTTCCGATAATAGTATCTCCTTCAACCCGATAAACTCCCCAACATTCTCCCCATCTGATTTGTTTATCTTCAACCTTACTTTTAATCCATTTAGACAAATTACTCTTTATACTATCCTTTGTTGCATCCTCTTTGATGGAAAAATGCCACACATAAGTTCCGTCTTCAAAAAATATTATATTGTAATTAGCATTAAAATATTTTTCGGTATATAATCCGTCAATATTGATAAAATCTCTTATATTAGTACTCTTTCCTTCCAACTTAATCTTTGATTTAGAAATGATTTCCTTCTTTTGGGCTACACAGAACAAAAAGGAAAATAGCAAAAATATAAGTATTAGTTGTCTTTTCATTTTATTCTAATTTAATGTTAATAACCCCATAAAGAAAAAGGACTATAATAACCCGAATTAATATACATCCCTGTTCTAAAGTTATTATATTTTAAATAATAATTTTGTGCACCAAAAGATGTGTTGGTGTGAATTCCATTTTGTTGTAAATCTTGAGATCCGGGAAAACTGTATCCAATACGGCTCATTTGATTCCCTACTCTGTATCCCAACCACATTGGAGCAGAAAATGATTCTCCATATGTCCATGCACTTTTTCTTTTATTTTTTCCCCATATTGGACTCCAACAAGTATCATCTGTTTCTTCGTTACTAGCAACCTTGCCATCATTCGTATATATATACGAACCAAACGATATATCACCGAAACTTAATTCCCACGCACTGGTTCTCCACCTATCTTTTCCATCGCCAAGATGCTTAACATCATTCTGCAATGTAAAAGAACCGCCTCGCCATAATATGGATATACTTCCGACAGTTTGAGCATTGGATTGAACAGAGGGGTCAAGACCCACCGCATCTCCATAATAGGTTTGCCCATATCCAGCTCCAACACCCTTATATGTAGCAGATGCGTTCCATCCGGCGTAATTTGCTCCCACTCCGGCACCGGCGCTAAAATTAAAATTCCCAATAGAATAAGAATATCCGGCATTGGCATGAAAGCCGCCTAATCCGAAACCAATACTACCACCCATTGTACGACCATGTGATGTATGTACTGCATTTGCCGAAACACCCAAAGCCAAAGGATCTAAGCCAATTGTCACGCTTGTATTATCATTTTGAAAAATTGGAATTTGAGCACAATTACTAAATCCATTAACCATACTACCGGAATGATTCCATGCGTTTCCTATCACATCAGATCTTCCTTGTATAAGATTACTTGCTAAATCGCCTAAAAATGTTAATGCCCGAAGAGCTATCCCTAAAAATTCTCCTGATGGATCTGTATATTTAAACGGATTCCCAAACGCATAGGAATACCTATTATAATTCAGCCAATCTCCTGGTGCTTGCAAATACGGATCGGGACTGAAAAACTGCGCCGTAACCGGATCATACACCCGGCCGTTCATGTTAATCAGTTTGAACTCCGGCAGATGTTCGTGCATCGTATAGCCCCGATTGACAATAAATGTCGTGCGCGTATCGGCTTGTATCCAGTTCGTTGGATTTCGGCGGTTGCCCCACGGATCGTAAGCGTAGCGTTCGGCTACTGTTCCGTCCGGCAATGACAATGCTATCAAAGAACCCTGGTAATCGGTATGGACGTAATACAAGGTATCTTTCCCTGCATTTTGTACCAAAATGGCCGCCAAACCGTTACCGCCACAAATATAATGAATTTTCCGGATAGTATTGCCAACTATTTCTTCTTCGTAATCGCCCATATAATAACGGGTCTGGGTTTTGTTGGGTTTAGTCAATACCGTTTTTATCCGCTGTTCGTCCGTACCGTAAGAAACAGTTAACACATTACCGTTTTCAGTAATCGTATTTACTTTTTTGAAATCGGTATAAGTAATGGTTTGATTGGTGGAGATTACGCCTGGTATTCCGGAAATAGAAGTTAAAGCATGAGGCTTCC
>JAISKT010000135.1 GCA_031261295.1 Candidatus Symbiothrix sp.
TCCGGAGTTTTATAAGATAAAAGAACAAGCGCGTAAAGATATTGCCAAAGAAATAATTGATACGATCGAAAAAGATATTTTTAGTCAATGGCAGACCGGACAAAAATCCACTTATGAAATAGGTCGCTTGGTAGATACGTTAATATCACAATCGGAAAGCCGATTCAAAGCCTTGGATGGTAAGATTATTGCTAAGAATGAGGAAATAGATAAATTGTATGCAGGTAAAAAACAAAATGAAGTGGCTTGGTCAACCAAAGGATTTATTACCACTTTATTAGGTGCGAAAAAGAACCTGTACCAAGCTCAAACCACTTTGTTGCAACAGCTGTATATCAAGAAGACGGAATTGGAAGGTTTGCGCTTTGCAAAGAAGTTATTAGCAGACGTAATCAATAATATGCAGTTGCTGAATAGCGAAATCAAACAATTCTCCGATACGTTGACGAATTCCTTAAGCGCTTCGGAAAAAGAGATTGCCGCCCGTTGCCGTGAAAAGAAAATTTCACCGGAGTCATTCAAGGAAACCGTGGTAAAGTATTACGATTCGCAAGATGTTCAATCGTTCATCACGCGCGTAACGCGCGACCAACAGATACAATCTTCCTCCAGTTCTTCTATCCGCAATGCGATGGCTGATTTGGCCGGTTCGGAAAAGACCTTTACGAAACTAAACGAACATGCTTCAGAGGATGCGTTGATGGATATTTTCTCGCAAAATGCCCGGGCAAGTTCCATACAGGCGCACAATGAAATTATCACCAATAAGAAGCAAAAGATCATTGGAATCAACATAGTTGAAAAATTGAAAGAACAATACGACTCTTCCGATAAACAAGCGGAATTGGAAGAGTTTGCCCGCAATATTATGGCATCAAGCGGTGTATTCCTTACTTTTGACAAGAGTGAAGTTTCCAAACAATTGAAAAACAATGATGCTCCTCAAGCCGGAAAACTAATCATGGTCAACACTACGTTGATAAGCATCCCCGATTCGCCTGAAAATAAAGATTTTGTGGATAAATTGGTCGATGCTTTCAAACGCAATTCGGATGGTAGCAAGCAACTGCATGTGGATACTAAAAGCCAACGGAAGAATGAAATAACGGTTATCAACCTTACTTCCTGTTTCTCTGTCCGGATGGTGAATGATGCCCGGATACTCAAGCAAAAATACGATTTGGTACTGAACGGAAGCAATCCGGATATAGCAAAACTCGTGTTGCACTTAGAGGGTGATGGCTCTCAATATCCAAATGTTTTCACACAAACACTCGAAGAGGCGAAGAAAAAGCGTGAAGGATTGTTCGCCAACGCCCTTCCCTATCTGTTAATTGCTTTGGCAAAAGAGGATATATCTTATCAGGACAAAGGCGATGGTACCGGCAAAAAAGCCTATTGTATCGCCCAAATAGATGAAGACGGTTATCCTTTGCCTCCCAAAGTATTAGGGGAAAAGATTACGGATATTGCCGATTCTCCGGCTATTGATGAAGATTTTCTAACGGAATTGACGGCGAATATACAAACCGCTTTGCAAGGAGATTATTTGCATATTACGAAACGTACTGAATTGGAAGATAGCATCAAGAAGATAGTGACTGCCACCATTCTTCCCGAGTGCAAAAACAATCCGGGCGATCCTACTTTTGTTAAATTCAGAAATGCAGCGAAAGATGCGGGAAGTATATTGAAAAACTAATCATAAAACACGAAATAATCATGAGTGAATTAAAGAAAACAGGAAAGTGCATCAACTTTGGCAATTGCGCCAAAGCGGATAGACATGAAATTATAGAGTTAGATTTTACGGAAGATTTTGTATGTCCGGAATGTAATAGTGATTTATTGGAAGAACATACCGGTAAAAAAGGAGGCAAGGGCGCACCCAAGAAAGGACTCCTCATTGGAGCCATTGCAGCCGTTGTGCTGTTAGGCGGAGCTGCGGCATTCTTTTTGACGAAAGATAAAGAAGAAATCGCCACCGAGGAAACTACCATAACTCCTCCTGCGGCGCTGGAAGAACCCATAGTGGTAGAAGAACCCATCGTGATAGATACTCCCGTAGTCGCCGAACCGCCAATCGAAGAGCAAGTCGTTGAAAAACCGGTTGTGAAAGAACCTGTTGTTAAGGAATCCAAACCAAGCGCTCCTTCTTCCGGCACTCTAAATCTTGGTTACGGCACTTACACCGGACAAATCAAAAATGGCAAAGCCAATGGTAGCGGCAGATTGGTGTTCAAAACGAATCATATTATAAGCGAATATGATAAAGGTCAAAAACGAACGGCAGAACCGGGCGATTATATAGAAGGTCAGTTTGAAAACAACAATTTCTATAGCGGCAAATGGTTTGGTAAGGACAATAATCAAAAAGGAGCGATTATCTTGCAGAAATCCGGTTTGTAATTGTTTGAGCGAATGAAAAACAGGCTGAGAACAGGTATTTTGATTCTATCTCTTGCTGTGTTGTCCGGAAACGGATTTGCACAGCAGGAGGTGTTGCGTTCGCCTGCGTACGTATTTGCCAAGCGTTATTTTGCCCAACTCTTATCTAAACCGACCAAGCAGGAACAATTGAACCTGCTGAGTGAAGATATGCTTACCTTAAAAATAAATGGTCTTGATTGGAAAGAGAGCCGGATTGCACTTGCAAGTATTTTGCCGGAGATAAATCCGGATACTCCGCTGTCCATCCGTGAGAGTGAGAAAGAATTTCAGTTTATTTGGCTCGTTAATGAAGACCGGGAGACCGTAGAGTTCCGTTTTCCCAAACAATACAACTTGATATTGGGAAAAGACAAAAAAGAACTCACTCAATCTTTTCAATCCGATTTGGAGGCGTTTCCATGGGAAGGCGCCGTCAAGGTTATTCCGAGAACGGTAAACAGCGCCGATTCGCTGAATAGTGTATATGCCGATTTGGGCGACATTTATATGATTCCTCAGATGAAAAGCGGTCAATACATTCAACGGAAAGGAGATAGACAGGAATACGTGTTAAATGAACGGATGGGAATTGAATCGTTATTGAATTTGTTTACCAATGCCGATGTCATGAATCGCAAGAACGAACTGAATGTAAACGTTAGAGGCTACAATACCAACGATACATTCGATTACACCCTCGATCGCTTGTGCGCTTACATGAAAGACCGGAATTGTACGGCTTATGTCGGTTTGGAAACGGAAAATGATAAAGAATATACGGGAACCGTCTTTTATGTAAACCGGGAGTTGATGTACAAGCATTTGGTGTATTTCCGGTTTCCTAAAACGGCTTTCATGCGTGAACAGGAAAAAGTGAATATAAAGGTGTATCCCTACATTCCGATTAATAATATCGCCGACCTGTACGAAGATGCGCCTAAGGAAATGAATTATAATAAATAATTATATATGAGAAAATTATTTGTGTTAACAGGTTTGCTTTGTTCGATTTCTC
>JAISKT010000183.1 GCA_031261295.1 Candidatus Symbiothrix sp.
TCATCTGTAACCGTTTTGGTTTTACCTTTTTCTTCGAGTTCTTTTCGTGTTTTTTCTGTTTCTTCTTTATTATCTGCAATTTCCAAACTTTGTGCGTAATAATTTATGGCTGTTCCTGCAAAAAAGTTTATTAATTCATTATCAATTTTGCCGTCATCTCCTTTGTATTTCCAAAACAAATCTGTCCAATCGGTATCAATCTTATGAGCAAACCTTTCAGTCATCGTTTTGTCTTTGTCCCAACCTTCATCGTCAATTTTTCGATTGAAAGGGGCTTTGAATTTTTCAAAATCTGTAAGTTCTAATCCGCGAGCATTCATTTTTACATACAAATCATCAGTAAGATTTAACTTTTCCAAAGAAGTGTAGAAGAATGAAATCGGACATTCCGTTTCATTGGAATTGCTTAATTTATCCCAAAAAGTTTCTGTTTGGTCTTTTAATGAACTATCTATTTTGTCGAGCATTCCCAGCATTGAACTAATTGAAGGGTCGTCTTCCCAAGACAGCATAAACCATTTTTGGTTTTTAATTGTACTACTCAATTTATCTATTCTTTGAGCCACTTTATACTCACACAAATGTTCACAAAAATAGCGAGAAGATTGCCGAGTTTCATAAGTAAACTTTTTAAGAGTTATTACCGCATCGGAAAGTTCATCTTCTTTTTGGGCGATATACCAATGTAGCAGAAACAAAGTTGTCAATCTTTGCTGACCGTCTAACGGATAAACTTTATTTTTTACATTTGAACCATAGACAAAATCAAGCGTTATCGGTTTGCTTTCATCGGTTAATGCCTCAATTAAACGTTTCAAAAAACGCTCGCCTTTTTCTTCTATTTTCTTATCATTACCACGCCCGCCTTGTGTATAGGCGCGTTGAATAATAGGAATCGTTACTTTCTTTGTTTCGTTATTGGATAATAAACTCCAAAAACTTTCTCTTTTAAATTGTATATTGCTCATAGTTCTTTACTTTAAATAAACAGACATTTTTTCTTTAATATCTTTCAAATATGCTTCGCGGTCGTTGTTTTCCCAGAAAGTCATATTATTCGGATTTTCAGTATAATATTTTTGAAATACTTTTTTTGTGCAAATCGGAATAAATGTGCCGTCTTGGTCTTCTTTCAAAATTTTTATTCTTTTGTCAGGAAAAAAATCATTGTGATAACTCCTATTGGTGTGAGCATCTAACAAACACAAATTTGACAATTCATCAACCACATTTTCATCTATCCCGTTTGCAAAATATTCTTCGATTTCTTCGTGTAGTATTTGAAAAGATTCATCATTAGAAAAATCGGAAAATTTTGCAATTTTTTCAGTTAAATCTGCTTTTAATATATTTTTTTGTTTTTCTTTCAAGCAATCTTCTCTCAATTCAGCATTAGGCATCTTGGGATTTTGCGGGTGAATATGCTCAATATCATATTTTCCTAATTCAATGTAATATGAGAACGGAAACCGAGCCGTTTCATTTTTCTGCTTTTGCATTGTGATAACATTATGTAACAACAGAATTTTACGAACACGCCCATCTCCATATTTTAGGGTGTCAAGTTTATCTTTTTCACAGTTAATAGTGTCTTTTATTTTGCTCGCTAAATTATTTCTAAATATGTCTTTGTCATTCTCTTTGTATTCTTTGAGTAAATCGCCAATATTATAATTGGTGCAAAGTAAATAGCCAATTAAGTGATAATAATATTTATCTTTAAACCATTCTTTAATAACAAGATAAGTATTGAGAATATTTTCCCATTCTTGCTTCACAAACTCTGATTTATCGCTATTTTTTAGTTCGTTTTCTTCAAATTTTGACGAAAAATAGCGAAATGTATAATCTTTGTCTTCTTTGTTCTTTGGATTTTGGGCAATTACGTCAAACAAATATTCAATACGAGGTCTCACTGTATTTTCTTTTCCGTTTATAAAATCCCAAAACGAATTATCGGATAGTTCTTGCTCTATCGTGTCCCATTGTGTAGATATTTCGAGTTGCCGCAACCTAATTTCTTCTTCATTTTTATCTTTGGCAAAGTTGGAACTGTTGAGAAACAAGGCTTTAATCAATTCAGAATTAGTCAACGCTATTTTTCCGTCATTAAGACGAATGAAAACATCTTCTTCTTTGTCTGTGTTTTGTCCGTTCTGTTCAATATCATACCAAATGAAATTACAACTATGCAATAATTTTTCTCGAAAATTTGAAATCTTAAAATTGGGATTTTTCTTTTGGTCAATCATCCAATCTTTAATAGTTTGATAGGAATGATATATATGAGAAAAATCAATTACCTTTTCTGCTTTCTCTTTATCATCAATGATTTGCAACCAATCGCCATATTTTTCTCGTGTTTCATATTCGATTGAAAAAATATCAACTCTTTCATCATCAGGGAAACGAGTATTCAGATAAGTCAATATCAATTTGATTGTTGTAAGTCGTTGTTGTCCGTCAATCAATCGCAATTGTCCGTCTTGTTGTTTAACAACCAACGGCTGCAAGCAATACCAAGAGTTTTTACCTTCATCATTGCTTGGCGTAAAGCGGTCAATGTCTTTCAACAAATCTTCAACCTGCTTTTTAGTCCAACGATAGCCACGTTGATACTTTGGAACGTAAAAACGTTCATTCAATAAACTCCGCACTGAACGAAGTATGCTGGTTTTTTCTATTTTATTTTCTGCCATATATTTTATATGTTTTTCAATCCAACCTCCGAACCTCAAAATCACCCTTATTACAACAAGCCGTCTGATAATCAAAAGCATATATCCGCAAATACGCGTCCTTTATTTCTTTTGCGCCATTGTAGAATGGGTCGCTTGTGTGCGATAATGTTGTTACGGTTACCGACATTTCGGGTGTCAATACCGTTCCGTTTGTTCTTTTTATGCGCTTGGGCGTTACCTTGAATACTTTCGACATTGTTTTTAATATTTTTCGCCTGCAAAGATAAACATAAACTACGACAAAACACGTCTTGGTTCATTTTTTTATAGCATAAGGTAATGTTTTTTTCCTCATTTGTTTGGACTGAATTTTACTCATTTACTGTTTCTTATTAAGGTTTCCGCATCTTGTTGCAATTTCTCCGCTTCCTCCGTTGCTCTCCTTGCCCTTTTAATCCTTTCCGCCTGTTCCCTAACCAATTCCTCGTATTTCTCCACCTGCTTGCGAATAATCACAACACTATCCCGATACGCAAACTGCCTATCCAAGCGATAAAGATTTTCCTCGTTCGCTTGTCCCTGCATTTTGATATACCGATATTTCAAGCCGTTATTCTTGTATTGACTAATCGTTTCCCTTTGATTGCCAATGGCAAACGCCAAACCAAATATCGTTATGACCATCACAACCATTGAAAGAAAAACTTTGCTCGAACCAATCTCAAGAATGTGCCGATATTCGTGTTTGACAGGTTGTCGAACTTCTTCAATCACGATTTCAAGTTGTTCCGTCAACTCGGTTACAGCCGAAACATCTATCGGTTCCTGTGTCGGTGCCGATGGCGTTTCCATCAATTTATTCTTGATTTGGATTCCCAACTCTTTTACTTCCTCAAACATCTCATAGACGTTTGAACTATTCATTTTATCCGTGTTCATACTGATTTGTTTTTTAATTGTTTATAATCTGTGTCCGTTACTCTTTTTCTTCTTCTTGTGCTGACGCAACCATTCCGCCTGTTCGGGGTCAAAATCCGAATCCGATGTCGGAATATCTAACAATCCACCTAATAAAGAGCCTGCCGCAGGCAAAGTCGAAGACTGATTTTGCGAATGTTCGGGATGCGATGGATGAGTATTCACTTCCTGTGCCCGATTGTTTTGTTGTAATTGGTAGTCAATCTTGGAATAACTACACATGCGGTCAATCTTGGAGCCGCTAAACTCATAGCCGTTTTTGCCAAACTTTATTCCCTGTACCTCGTTTGTGTTGCCGTTGTATTTGTAATCAACTGTAATGCCTGATTTGTTCAGTTCTTTCATCAAATCATTCCAATTCCTGCTTTTGGCAACCGCCGATTGAAGGGCATCGTAAATCTCGTATTTGGTCTTGTCCGGCTCTTTCAAGCGATGGACTTTTACATTTTCTTTTCCTTGTGCGAAATACAGACTATGTTTCTCGGTCAGTTCTTTGCAAATCTTCTCACTACGATAGCGGTCGTTTTTGTCTGTAATCGTTTTGCCGTCATTGTCAATACGATTGAAAACAATATGAATATGCGGATGCTCTTTGTCGTGATGCCGTCCGATAATATACTGTGTATTCGTTATTCCCATCTTCAAAAGATATTCTTTGGCTATCTGCACCATTTTCTCGTTGGTCAGTTTTTCTTTATCCTGTACCGAAAAATCGAGCGAGATATGCCCAACCGTTTTGGATACTTTCGGATTCAAACTTGCTTGGGCAAGCAAACTGCGGATAATGGATTCCCTGCTTTTGTAGCGAACGCCTTCCGCCGCCAACAGTTCCGTCTGCTTGGCTTTGTCAAGGACATAATTTACTACACCCTTGAAACCTTTTCCCTTAACTATCTTTGCCACCATCTTCCAATAGAATTATTACTTTATCAATATCGTCCGCCAAATAAAGATATTCACTTCGGACATTGGCGTACCCTTCGACGTTTGCCCGTCGTGCAATCTGATTCAGATTGTTTCCCATGCCGGACAGTTTTCGGATGCAGTCCATCTGCTCTGCCGTCAATCGTTGGCGAATCGGGCAACCTATAATTGCCCTTCTCGCCAGTTCCGTTTTAGTCATTCCGACTGCCTTGGCTTTCGCTTGGAGGTTGTAAAAATCCTCGGTGCAAAGCCTGACAGGAATCCGGTATTTCAATTTTTCTGCGGGGCTTACTGTCGGTCGCCCGCCTTTGTTATCTTTCATTTTTTTTGTAGTTTTAATGGAGACCAACGGGATAATTTGCCTCGCAGAGCAAGGTTTCGAGGGTCTCGAAACATAAACTTGCTCCGCTAACATTTTCAATTTTTCCATTTCATGCAGCATTCAAAGTTTAAGTCCCGAATTTTTCTTTTTCATCGGCAATTTTGCCTTGGGAATCTCCCGCAAAAAGTCATTCAAGTCTTTGTACTCTGCAAACTGTGATGAACGATTATACACAGTTGCGTTTGCAGACTT
>JAISKT010000193.1 GCA_031261295.1 Candidatus Symbiothrix sp.
TTCCATTCCTGCTGGAATGCAATCCATTGACATAATGGCTTGCATAACTTTACTTCGTTCTTCTTTTAAATCAGAATAAGTAGAACTAATGAATACTTGGTATCTTTTATTCATATATAAGTGCGTATTCCACAAGGTTCTTTAAGCATAATGCAATTTATTCTACCATATTTATCGTTTCATCGCCACAAATATTCCGGATTTTTATTCGTAAAGGTTTGTTTTCGCAATAAACACACCCATCCCAAAAATCTTTGGTCTTTGTGCCGTTTTTGATAACATAACCGAGTTTGTCAATCTTTATTTCGCTATCGCTGTGCCATACGCCCTCGGTGGCGGTGCAGTCGAGCGAAATATGTTCGATTAGTTCCAAACCGGTTTCACTGATTGTTATGGGTTTGAATTTTTTCTCCTTTTTGGACGAACCGTCTTCTTGTTGGTCTTCCCCTCGCAAAATATTTACTTGTCCTTTTTGGTTGTACTCTTCTATTTTCCGTTGTACGCGGTCGCTCGCAAAACGCAGAATTTCAACTTTGAACCCATTTTGAAATACTTCGCTTTTTGGTTTATATTCGCTTACAGCAAACTCTGCATAATCTTCTACCACCACTTCATCAAGTATTTCTTTTAAATCACGCAGTTCTACATCTATGAGCGTATTGTTATTATCGACAATGAATTTTTCTATTTCTGTTCGGTCGGTAATATCTATGTAATAGACAATTACTCGGCGTGTATCGTCCGGCAGGTCGGGCATTGCTTCGCGCAAAATACGGTTCATCAGCACAATGTCAAGAAGTTTTGTGCTGCTGTCCATCAAATTAGGGATATACACAGGGATTGTGCCTTCTTTGGACGAAATAATTGCACCTTCCCAAAATTTATCCAAACTATCCTGATTGCACAATCCGGGTATCAACAATTTGAGTTTGTCCATTGTTTGCATAGGGTTGCGGTAGAGCGAAACGCCGTCTTTTATTTCCAAAATATCAAATGCTGCTTTATTGGTTATCAGGCGGTCGCGAGCAGTTTGTATGCTGTTTATACCCACATCGCAATGGATAAATTTTCTGCCAAGTTTAGCGGCTACGGCTGCCGTAACGCCACTGCCGCCGAAGAAGTCGGCAACTGTCATGCCTTCATTACTGCTTGCTTTGATTATGCGTTCTAATAAGGCTTCTGGTTTTTGGGTGGTGTAATCAACCGCTTCGTTTGCAGAATTGTTCATCTTGTCCAAATCCCAAACATCATCAATTACAACACCTTCACGAATCGCCTCATCCAAATATCTTTTAACACGATTGCCATTTCCAGCATCAGATAAAACATATCGCCTTCCATCAGTATCAATTAGCGGTTTTTGTTTTCTTCTTTTGACATATTCTTCTTCTGATTCCCATTGTTCAAAATAGGAATTAAAATTTTCCCCCTCGTCGTCTGCACAATAATAGAGAATTGTATCGTGTCGTTTTTCAAATGACGTCTTAAGTTTTTTATTCCACCCAGAATAATGCCAAGAAATATCATTTCGAAAATTATCTTCTCCAAAAACTTCATCCATCAGGATTTTCACATAATGTACAATATGCCAATCCAAATGGACATAGATAGAGGCAGTTTCACTCATGACACTTTTTATCGCCATCAAATTTTCGTACATCCAATTGAGGTATTTTTCTTTATCCCACACATCGCCATACATTTTTTCTTCAAATGCCTTCAGGTCATCATCTTTTAATTCCTCTTCGGTTTCTACTTTGGCTATTGCCTCTGCTACTTTTGGATTACGACGGATATACACTTTCTTGGCATAATCGGCGCCGCTTGCAAAGGGCGGATCGATATACACCAAATCAACTGTTTTGCCTTGTTCTTTCAGGTAGGCGCAAGCCGAAAGACATTCGCCCCGAATAATAAGATTTTCATTTTTGTTATCGCCAACGGTTTCTTGTTTTTCCATTTCGTAGAGCGGCATTCCGCGCTTAATGCGTTCAATGGCTTTGTCATTATCGCGGTATTTCAACATTCGGCGTGTGCGCACAAAGTTGTCTAAAATCGCTTGTCCCTCAATGGTGTCGGGATAGTAGGGTATATATTTTACTGCCATAATATTTAATCTTTAAAAAATTGATTTATTGCATTTAATGTTGTTGCTATTCTTTGGGGTTCGGTTTGCGAATCTTCCAGATAGAGAAAATCAAACCGATTGTAATTGAATTGAGTGTTGTTCTGACGTATAAACTCAGCCATAAAGTCGCGTTTATCTTTGAATTTATCGGCATAAACTCCGCCTTTTGTTTCAATGATGATTGCCTGATAAATAGCACTATCTTTCCGTTTGATTATTAAAAAATCCGGGATATACTTACCAATGTATCGCCACGATTGGTTTTGTTTTTTGTAGCAAGCAATTTGAAAGTCGGTCAGATTATCATCGCCGTTAAAATAGATTTCCAAACCCTTGTTTTTGAAATCCTGCAAACTCAATACCTCTTTGAGAAAACGCCACTCGAAACTGCTGTCAAAACGGTATGGCAGATAATGATAGGTAGATTTGCTTTGCGAAATATCAATGTTGCTTTGAGTCGCTGATTGTTGTATGGTAGCCACTTGGTCATTTAAACCTGCGGCTTTAAGGGCTTCTATTGCTGCCAACACTTTTTCGTCGTTTATTTCCAATTCACCCTTGTCGGCTTTTACAATTTTTTCAACTGTTACCTGAATCGGTTGAAATTTGTTGGGTGCATCGGTTTCTATTTTGGAAGAAAAATGTTCAATATTCAACAATGTTGCCTGTTCCGGAATTATTTCCTCTCTCGTTTTTATTTCTCGTGTTTCGTAAAATGCTTTGCGAATATTGGAACGAATAAGCGATTGATTGTATTCGCTCTTGTAACAAAGGGTTTCAACCCCTTGCTGCAAATAGGTGATTTGGGCGAAAATTTGTCGAAGAATATCGGCATACTTATTCAAATCGGGCATCTTAACAAAACCAAAACTTTCTTTTGCTATCAAATATAGCCATTGGTTGAAGTCGGCTTGCTCTTCGCCGCTTTCAGAAAGTTGATAACGGTTGATAATTTCGCCTTGCAAGTTTTGCTCTTCAATCAGGATATTTTCCTTGGTTTCGTCCGAAACTGCCTTTTGCAATTTTGCTGCCGTATCGGTTTTCTCTTCAATAATCAGCGTATCATAGCGCACTTTGAGTTGATAAAAATCAATGGGCGGCACTTTCAATGTGTCCATGCGTGAGTAGCGTTTGAGTTCCGTCAGTGTCTTGGCATTGCTTTTTGTAGAAAACTCTTCGAGGGTAATATCCTGTTGCTGCTGTAGTTGCTTGTTGAGCGTGTCGGCATTGAAGCGGTTCAACCAAATCAGAGCCGTTTCGTGCTGTCCTCTATCTACTTGACGCAGGCAACGGCAACTTGTCTGTAAAGTCATATTTGTTGGGCAATCGCCTTTTTGCGAAAGGATAACGCCTGTAAGCGAACGGCAATCCCAGCCTTCCTTTCCTATCTGTACCAAAAGAATGATTTGTTTCTTTGAAATCGGCAAATCGAGCGAAACAAACTCTGTTTCCGCTTCCTGCGTTATTTTATAAGTTGAATTTCCTTTATGGAATTTCAGAATCACATCGCCGGGGTTTAATCCGTATTCGGTGGCTATTTCGGCAACTTTAGGATAGATATTTTCTTCCAAATTTTCAATATTACCACAGTAAATCGCCAATTTGGCTATCGTCCCATCGGCATATTTTGTGTCTTTATAAACAGCCAAAAAATCTCTTACTCCCTGTTCCACAATAGATAAACTATTGTTGTCGGACGATATTTTTACACTTGGCTTTTTTAAGAAATTATCAATCCCATCAATCAGCGGATAATAATAAACCACATTCGTAAGTTCAATATTTTTGATAGAAAACTGATTAGCAAGTGTAACCGCTTCGGCTTTTTCCAAATAGGGTGTTCCCGAAAATCCAATAACCGAATTGAATGTATTGTTTTCAGTCCATCTTGTGACCACCTTGCGCAATTTTATATCTTCATCTACGGCGTGGTGGACTTCATCAATATAGATTGCCAGATTAGGAATTTTCCCGATTATATTTCGCAACTCATTTGCCTGCTTGTATTTTTCATCTTCCGAAAAATCAAATTTTATATCCTCTTCAAAAACTTTATCCAATATTACTTTTTCAGCATTTGTTACTGCTACCAAGCCCATTAAATCGTCTAATGGCTGATACATATTCAACTTTTGCGTATTGGGATTTTTCGTTTTGTTGCTCTTATTTTGCGATTTTTGAGCATCCAACACCTCAAACTTTACGAGTTTTTTCAACTGACTTGCTCGTGGTTCGGGAATAATCCATGCGGGATTAAATTTTTGAATGGTTTTCAAACTTGGAATAACGGAAGATTTTAAGCCGGAAGGTGCAAATATGATAAAATTGTGAGCAAATACCTTATTGTTTGGCTCATTTTGAGCAAAATACAAATCCAAATAAATAAATGCCGCCATCAGGTAGGTTTTACCGGCACCCATAGGCAAGCTGAAAAGATAATCGGTGTAATCAACACCATAAAACAAATCCTTAAATGCTTTTTCGTAATCAATATCGGCAGGGTTTGCGTTGATAAACTTTTCCAATTCCGGAGCAATTTGTTTCCCTTTTTTATCTTTCAAACGAGCGTATTCGAGCAAAGCAACGGCAGCCGACGTGTTCGTCATTGTTTGGCGAGCAGAAACCGTCAGCGATAAGTCATCAATATTGAGGGTATTGAATTTTCCGTCCGTAAACAAACGCCAAAGTGGTTGGTTGCCGCAAGCAATTTTCAAAAACAAATAGGTTTTTATTGCTTCGATTTGGGCATCGCGCATAAATCCTTGCTGCTCAATATAGACGAGCAACTCTTTTATGGTACACTCTTCCGATTGCAACCACTGGTTTCTTTTTTGTTGTATAATATTGTATAACATCCTCTAATTCATTAATATTTATTTTGTGGAATTAAACAATTCTCTCACATCCACATCCAACACTTCCGCAATCCGCACAAAAGTATCCACAGATGGCTGTATCACATTGGAGCACTATAAGGTACAAAGTTATTGATTTTTTTTCCAATCTGCATCATTTCGTCAAATACTTTGTTTCAAGCTCCGCCGTCCAATCAATGATTGTCTGATATGTCGCAGGTTTTTCAGCTATTTGGTTAAAGTAATTTGTCCTGATATTGCAATACAATCAGATATCCGACGGTTTTTTCCCAAAATAAACTTTGAATGCGGCGCTGAAATACTTTAAACTCGAGAAGCCGCACAGGTCGCCGACCTCCATAACGGTGTATTTCCGTGATTGAAGCAGTTCAAGGGCATAGTTTAATCGTATGCCGTTTATGAATTCAACCACCGATTGGTCGGTAAAGGATTTGATTTTTTTGTATAAAAGCGACGAGCTGACATTCATAGCTGATGCGAAATCGTCTTTGCTAAACTCCGGATTGTCGATGTTGCGCCGGACAACTTCAACGGCTTTTTTGATAAATTGGTCGTTTAATTCGTTTTCAAAGACATGGTCGTCCGGTTCGGCTTTGATTAGTTTCAGTGCTCTGTCTCTTACGGATTTGCGATTTCTGACAATGGTTTTTATCCTTTCGGCAAGCAGATCCATATCGAAAGGCTTGGTCAGGTAATCGTCCGCGCCCAATCCCAAACCTTGCAACTGTTGCGCTTTTTCGGTCAGCGAAGTAAGCA
>JAISKT010000288.1 GCA_031261295.1 Candidatus Symbiothrix sp.
CCGCCGGATGCTCCGTACACATTATTGCCGTTATACCAGCGATTGTCAATGCCGGCTCCGTAGATATTTTGCAAAGTCGGATATTGATAAAGGTTGGAGAAAGTCATGTTGTAGGCGTATGAAACGCCCAATCCTGCTTTTTGAGAGCCTTTTTTAGTCGTAATTAAAATCACGCCGTTGGCGGCATCCGAGCCGTACAATGCCGAGGCGTTGGCTCCTTTCAATACTTCCATACTCTCAATATCGTCCGGATTGATGTTGTTGGCGGCATTGCCGTAGTCCAAGTCGCCGCTGCTCCCCATTTGGTTGAGAATGGGAATACCGTCCACCACATACAAAGGTTGATTGTTTCCGGTCAGCGAGTTATTTCCTCTTATAACTACGCGCGTGGAACTTAACGGACCTCCGGCAGAGATGAGCTGCACACCGGACACTTTACCGGCAAGCATGTTCAGAAGACTGGCATCGCGCGTTTCGGTCATCGACTTGGTGTCCACCGCTTGACGGGCGTACGACAGCGATTTTGCCTCGCGACTGATTCCCAAAGCGGTAACCACGACTTCGTTCAACAGCGTATCGTCTTCTTTTAATATAATGTTTAGCGGTTGCCCGGTTTTGACTTTGACCGTTTGGGTAGAATATCCCATATAACTGATAGTCAATTTGTCATCCGGTTTCACTTGAAGTTCAAATTTACCGTCCAAATCCGTTATCGTTCCGGCAGTGGAACCGGCAATCTTGATATTGGCGCCGACAATCGTTTGTTTGGATTCGTCCATTATCGTTCCCGACACATTGAACGATGCTTCTTGCGCTATTCCGCAGAGGGAGAAGAACATCAGCCATAGTGTTACTAATAAAAATCGTGTCTTGTTCATAATGTATTCAATTAATAATGTAGTCATTTCTTATCCGGATTATAGACCGATACTTTCAATTGCGGAAGAAAGCCGGTTTTGTTCAAGCATTGAAATTGCACGGCAGGGTGATCCTCCGTTTCCAGTACAAAATGATTCCAGCCCTGTTTCAAGGGCAATTCTTTTGTTTCGGAAAGCAAGCGGTCGTTTAACCAAACCTTGGAAGCCGGCACATTCAAATCCAGTTTCGGCATATCCGGTTCAATCAGTAAGTCATCCAATGGACGGGGACTCCACGCCCAAAAGTCTTTCAACGATTTGGATAAATATCCGTTTTCATCCAGCGCCACTTCTCCCACTAATGCTTTGGAGGTATCATACGGAATGCCGGCATTGTGCAAGAGTTTGGTGAGGGTTTTGCTTCCTTTGTCCGAATTGGCGAAGTGGGTCAATGTGCTGACAAAGTAAGCGGATTTTCCCTGTTGATATTTCACCCAAACGGCATTGGCGCCATGCGCTTCCCTTTCACTGCGGAGAAGGGAGGCTGTTTTGATTTCCTCCGGACGTTTGTTCCATCTTCTCCAATCGGTATTGCAGGCGTTCAGCAATACATCGCCTTCGGCAACGAAATCGCCGGACAAACCGTATTCCGAAGCATCTTCCTGTTGGATTTCACAGAAATAAAAGTCGGAGTTCACGAATCCTTTCATCCAGGATTTGGATAGCGGAATATAGGAGGAGGCTTTGCGTTCTTCTATCGTCAAGGATGCCGGGAGAATGGATTGGAACGAAGCCAAAGCAGTAGGCGTGATTCCCCAAATCCATACATCGGCCCCTTTATCAAGTGATTGGGTCACTGTTTTTTTATCGTTTTCATTCAAAATCCGGCTACCATCCAGAATGAGAATAGCGGATGACGGTGATTGGTTTTTTTTCACCAAACTTACGCCCTGATTGATTAACAGTTGTTTTAATTTGGAATCATCCTCTCCCATAAACACGACTTCCGTATATTGTTTTTGAGGAATCACTGCTTCCGGTTGGGGTTCTTTTTTTACGGCTGCCCACTCAGACCAGGCCGGAGCCGTCCCTGCATTTGCTGCACGAATGGCATCAAACATCGGGAACGTTTCGTAAAGCGGCAAGTTCGGATCGTACCCGGGATTAAAAGTAGAACAATACGGCCCCATTCGTTCGGGCTGAATGCCCGGTACGCCTTCTTTGTATCCGGTAAAGAAAATTCCATCGTTCTCCAAAGACGGAGGAGTCGTCAGGTCTTTTTTTCCCAGCGGCAACGGTTTTAATCCGTACCACACTAAATTGAAAACAGAAACGTAGGAAGCGCCCATCGCCCGTTGATTGGCAATCAAGTGATAACATTCGTTTGCCAACCCTTCCATGCGTCCTTGCTGAGACTCGTATGCCCGCTCGCCGTTGTATTTGGATACCTGTTCCGGCGTGCCGTAATAGGCCATGCTATGCTCGCCGACGCCCCACGGTTTGCCGATAGACGCCCAATTTTTCAAGGAACCTGTATCTCCGTAATGTCCCATGGTGACGGGCAAAATTCCTTCACCGTCATCTTCGCCATCGGCGGAAACCCACGGACGTGTCGGATCGAGGGTCGTTGCAATCTCCAACCAATCTTTCCAGGCCTGTTCTTGAAAAGGCATCAAGTCGGGACGGTTGAATACGTGTAGGATGACCGGACGGTTTTCATTACTGATACTCCATCCGAATACAGACGCATGATTCCGGTCGCGCAGGACCATTCGTTGCAAGTGTTTTTTGGAATTTTCCCAAAAGAGGGGAGCATCTAATTTCGGGCCGCCGTCACTTGCCCAGTTGGCGGTTTCAGCCAACACGCAAATGCCCATTTCATCCGCCATATCCAAATACAAACGGGGATAAATTTGTGCATGCGGACGGACAGCATTGCCGTTGGCGGCTTTAATCGCCGTGAACCACGCCCAGGCATATCTCCGGGTCAATTGCGGAACTCCCATGAAATGCCAGGAATCGCCTTTTAACTCATACGGCTGACCGTTTAAGCAGTGCTTGCCACCTTGAATTGTCCATTCGCGCCACCCGAAGCGTTCGTATTTGACGTCGAGTCTTCCCACTTTGCTGTTATTGGGTTTTAATTGGAGAATCAAACCGTAGAGATGGGGATGTTCGGGAGTCCAATAATCCAGATCTCCTTCTTTAACAGGGATTTGAAGAGTCGTTCGGGTAGTTCCTGCCGGAAGTTTTATTTTTTGTTCCGGAATATTTAAAGCAACGGATGCGGCTAAATCCCAATTGGGTACGGGAGCGGCATTTACATCTGTTCCGGCATTGTTAATCCATTTCCGTATATCGCCGCCGAAGGTAAATGTTTCTTCCCTGCGGGTGGTATTTTCAATGGTAATATCCAGTTCCAAGGTATTTTTAGAAACCAACGGTTTGATATACATATTGCTGATATTGATTTGGGGAATGGCGAGCAAATACACATCCTGCCAGATTCCGGCAATGAAAGAACCCCACATCGAACCGGCAGGAATAATCCGCCGGCCAATCGTTGCATTCTCATCAAAGAGGGAATATTTCCGGACACCCACGAGAATTTCCACCGTTTCGCCTGCTTGCACGATGTTGGTAATATCGGCTTCAAAGGGAAGGAAGATGTCGAAATTTCCAGTTACTTTCTGTCCCTTCACATACACTTCAGCATATCCGGCTACGGCTTCAAAATGAATTTTAATCCGTTGATTGCTCCAATCCGCCGGAATAACCACCGTTTTCTTCATCCAGGCCATTTGTACTTCTTCCCAAGCCTT
The DNA here is from genome assembly GCA_031261295.1 of Candidatus Symbiothrix sp. GTDB lineage: Bacteria > Bacteroidota > Bacteroidia > Bacteroidales > Azobacteroidaceae > Azobacteroides. The sequence continues at coordinate 3,680 of JAISKT010000288.1, forward strand.
GGGATAAGACGGGTAATTGCGGTGATCCGGGCCTTCCCCGTTATAGGTAGCAAAAGCGTTGATATTCCAGGGGGAAGGAATTTTTATTTTTACTTTGTCCCAGGCGCCGTCTTGGGGCAGCGGCAATTCGGGAGCCGCTCCTTTTCCGTATTCATAACCGGCAGGTAGAGGTATCGCCTGAAAGTCCCACAACCCGTTGAGGCAAATTTCTTTCCGAAAGTCTTTCTCTATTTTGCTGACCAATCCTTCGCTTGGGGCAAACGGGTGTGTATAAATAAGTTTCTCATTTTGCGAGAAAAGGGCAGTCTGCGAGAGAGATAGCAGCAAAGCAATCCATAGCGGACGTACATGTAAGTTCATCATTTTTCTTGTCATCGTTTTATGAGTTTCGTTTTATCATTCTGATTCGCTGAGAGAAAAGACAATATGTAAATTCCTTTCGAATAATCGGTTCCGTCAATAATAGCGGATGCTTCGTTGGTGTATTCCGAATAAATATTCCGTCCGTTTGTATCGGAAACGGATAAGAAACCGGCTTGCGGCAGTTTCACATAAAAAATTCCATCAGAGGGATTCGGATAAACAGACAAAGACGACTTTGCCACCGTTTTCAATCCGGTTCCCTTTTTCCGGAAGTTGAATTTATCCACGTAAATATCTCCTTGTATATTGAAAGTCATCACCTGAGTCCCTTGATTCAAGGAAATATCCGGCAACGTGGTGGTGTGAAAAGTCGTTTTTGACCCCGGCGGAAGATTCGTTACAACCGGATTGGAATTTCTTTCTCCATTGAACGTCAAATAAAAACCGCCCAAATTGCCTGCTTGAACAGACGCTCCGATGCAATCGAAATCATATTTTCCGGATTCTGTTACGTTAATCGTATAATTGGTATATTCCCCGGTAGCGGTATTTGCCAGATAGAACATTCCGGTTGACCGGTCTTGGTCGATGTCCACAAAATCTTTGGGACGGTATTTCAAAAATTTATTACCGACGGTGGTGTCATAATATCCGTAACCTTGTCCGCCTTCATTAAAATCTTCGGCTTCAATGCTGCCGGCTACTTCCCAAGGAGTTCCGCCATAAGGCGTTCCCAGAAATACCGCTCCTTCCACGATTGTTTTTCCCATGGCAACGCCGTTTTCATTGAAAGCGTCAACCGAAAAATAATACTCCGAATCGCGATTGAAATAGCCGGCTTCCAATTGATTGGTGAAAACCATGACGGCATTATTCAATTGATTTGCATTTACGCCCCAATGCACGATGTATCCGGTGGCGTTGGTTTGTTTATCCCAAGTCAACAGAAAACGCCTTTTGTCTTCCATTTTTCTTTTAGCAAGGAGACCACTCACTTCTTGGGGCAATTCGCCTTTTCCGGAACC
>JAISKT010000317.1 GCA_031261295.1 Candidatus Symbiothrix sp.
GTTGGATGTTTTATTAGTAAAGCGTTTATTAACCATTAATCCGGGAATAGAATTGAAACATTCCAACCCGAAAGTGTATGATAATTTCTCCACGTTAACACAAAGCATCGCCAAGAACAATCAAAAATCATTTTTTTTCAGATTGGAAACAAACAGTATTCTAACTCTACTGTTTTCCCGGTTTTTAGACAAGGCAACGCTCAAACAGGAAATCACGGATAAACGGATTAAGAAAGCCTTGCGTTATATTCGCGAAAATATAGACAAAAATCTACATATAAACGATTTAGCTGATATATGCAGTTTAAATCATGATCATTTTACGCGCCTGTTTAAAAAAGAGATGCAGTGTACGCCCATGCAGTATATTACCCGAAAAAAAATCGAAAAAGCTCAACTCATATTGGTTGCCCGTGAAGAATCAATTAAAGACATTGCTTACACCCTTTCATTTTATGATGTCGCTCATTTTCACCGTTCATTTAAAAGAGTGGCAGGTACGTCGCCTCTCGCTTATAAAAATCAGTATAGATAACGTAATATAATTTACTTACCTCGAAAGTGGAAAGACGAAAAAAATAGGAATTTATAAATATTCTCCTCCGTATTTCATATTTACATCCGCTACAAACTGTTTGATCCGTTGTTCTTCCGATTTTTTGCAAATCAGCAGCACATTATCGGATTCTACCACAATACAATCATTCAATCCTTGTACCACGGCCAATTTACCGTCCGCCAATGTGACGAGGTTGTTGGCGCTTTCAATGAAAAACGATTTGCACTTCAAGGTAGCATTCTGTTGTTGATCCTTTTCTGCCAAATCATAAAGCGAACCCCAGGTCCCTAAATCCGACCAGCCGAAATCGGCTACCAGCATATAGGTGTTATCGGCTTTTTCCATGATGCCGTAGTCAATGGATATATTCTGGCACATGGGATATTCTTCTTCGATAAACGCTTTTTCTTCCGGGGTGTTGTACTTGTTCACACCTTTGTGGAAACGGGTGTGTATGTCCGGTAAATAGGAATTGAATGCTTCCAGGATGGTTTTTACGTTCCAAAGGAAGATTCCTGAATTCCAAAAGAAGTCGCCGCTTTCAAAAAAGACTTTGGCCAATTCGAGGTTGGGTTTTTCGGTAAATGCCTTTACTTTTTGAATGTTATCTTTTCCGCCTTCTTCCGTTTGAATATAACCGTAACCGGTTTCCGGGCGACTGGGTTTCACACCCAGAGTCACCAAGGATGGGAATCTGCACACAAAATTCAATCCCGTTTGAATATTTTTCAAAAAATGCTGTTCCTGTAAAATCAAATGATCGGCCGGAGTCACCACGATATTAGCATTCGGATTGATGGATTGGATATGATAAGATGCGTAGGCAATACAAGGCGCTGTGTTTCTGCGGGTAGGCTCCAACAATATCTGATTGTCTTTTATTTCCGGCAGTTGCTTTTTCACTAAATCCGCATACGTTTCATTGGTAGAAATATAGATATTTTCCGTGGGAATTATCTGATTGAAACGATCAAATGTTTGTTGCAAAAGGGAACGGCCGGTTCCAAAGAAATCAAGAAATTGCTTGGGATTATTTTCACGACTAAAAGGCCAAAAGCGGCTGCCGATTCCGCCGCTCATTATAACACAATAATTGTCTTTCATAAGTTCAATTTAAGAATTAAAATTATTATATGCAAAGATAATAAATTATTGGAGAAATTTGCAAAAAGACGGGCCGTTGTTTGAATAAATAACCGCAATGTACATCCCTTTGGGCAGAAAACGGATATCGATCGAATCCGAAGACATATATTTTTTGTAAATAATTTTTCCATCATAAGAATAAATGGTCAAATAATTCATCGTATCATCCGTTGGAGTCGATTTGAAGTACAAACGGTGGTTGATGGAATCAACATAAAGCAGTTGAGGTTCCGCTCTTTGAATGGCCGGTATGCCGTCAGGCTTCCCATTCAGATACGCTTCGTAGATATTGGGTATGCCATATCCAAAGTATTCATCGGGATGAGACCACCGGTCGGACGATTTTTTGATCAGGTCTATCAATTCGTAACTTGTCAAACCGGGCAATGCTCCCCAAAGGCAAGCGCCCATTCCCGCCAGGATAGGTGTGGAAAAGGAAGTTCCGCCGGAATGTGTCGGGTATCCGGCTGCAGAAAGTAAAAAACATCCGGAACCCATAGCCATTACATCCGGTTTGATTCGTTTATCGACGATGTAGCCCCAGGATGAAAAAGAGGCTTGTGTAGAATCATTGTTTATAGCGCCTACAGTCAGTGTATTCCGCGCATCTCCCGGAATAAGCGTTTTTTGCCAGGCTTTATTTCCTTCATTTCCGGCTGCAGTAAATAAAACCATTCCTTTGGAAGCGGCCATAGCGGCAGCCCGGCTGGCAGGAGCCGTTTGTCCGTCTAAATCTTCCCAGGTATGATCCATCTCGGAATCGTCAAAAAGATAATATCCCAATGAAGTGCTTACAATATCCACTCCCAGGCTATCGGCGTATTCCAACCCGGCAACCCAATAATCTTCTTCTACCGGATATTCTTCCCCTTTTACTTCCGTTTTGAATAGATAAAACGCGGCATCGGGAGCGGTACCGACCATTGTCCCGGGATTGTTGGCCAGAATACAGGAGAGTACCTGCGTTCCATGTTCTTCCGGAAACCGGTAAACATTTCCACTTTGATGTGTAAAATTCTTTGTGTCTATTATTTTATTCAAATCCAGGAAATCGGGAACCTTATCCACATTCAAAAAACCTGCGTCTATGATTGCAATGGTTATTCCCGCGCCTTTGTACCCCATTTCGTGTAAAGGAAGGGCATTATTGATATTTATTTGAGTAAACATTCCTCCATAATCCTCCGAATGAAAAGAAACTTCATTATTTTCATTATTTTCATTATTTTCATTCCTTTCATTCTTTTCATTCTCACCCAGCTTTCCTTTCCAGACTTTTTTCATGGTTTTTACAAAAGGAAGCGCTACTACTTTGTTTTGAATTTCGGAATCCGTGATATTTACGACAATGGTATTCGTCCATTTGCTGTAGGCTCGAATGCTTGCCCCGGTTTTTACCAAGGTATCCAAATAAGCGGGATCAATCGGCAAATCCGTTTCGTCCACCCGGAATCCTTGTTTTAGCCGCCGGTCGATGGATTTTTGAGAAAGAAACTCTTCGGGTTTTTCGATAGAGTAGGGGGGATTGCCTTTTCCGGTCAAGTATAAACGATACATTTCGCTTTCTTGTGCATGCGTAAAAGTAATTGCACAAAAAAGAAAAAGAAATAGATATATGAAAATTTGTTTCATTTGACTATCAATACGGTTGCATACACTGCCATACCTTCTTCCCGTCCTACAAAACCCAGTTTTTCGGAAGTGGTGGCTTTAATGGAAATATCGTCTTCCGCTACGTGCATTACGTGCGCCAGGCAGGTTTTCATTTCCGGGATAAACGGGTTGAGCTTGGGTTTTTCCGCGCAAACGGTAATGTCCAAGTTCCCCAATTCGTAGTTTTTGGAACGAATCAATTCCATGGTTTTCGCCAAAAGGATTTTGCTGTCAATGTTTTTATATTCGCCGGCGGTATCCGGGAAATGGTATCCGATATCCCTTAAATTGGCTGCTCCGAGTAAAGCATCGCAGATCGCATGGATGAGGACATCCGCATCCGAATGTCCTTTTAATCCTTTTTCACAGGGAATCCGGATGCCGCCCAACCACAGTTCGCGGTTTGCTGCAAACGGATGCACATCGTATCCAAAGCCTACCCGTATTTTCTCCATTGTTTTATCTCATCAGGTTTTTCAAACCGTCCATATCGAAACTCAGGGAGAAACGCAGGGTTTGATCCAACGGATTGGATGGAACGGTGGAAATCAAATAGGCAACGTCCATTTGGAATGCTGTCAATTTGAACCCGGCGCCCAAAGAAAAATATTGCCGGTTGCCTTTGTACGGGCTTTCATGGAAATAACCGCCGCGAACAAAAAATTGATTGTTGTAGGCATATTCGGCTCCTAACGACCACATGATTTCCTGCATTTCCTCTTTCATTCCTCCGGGAGCGTCGTTAAAAGATTGGAATATACCGGAAATGAAAGAAGTATTATTGTATTTATCCCAGGCAGCTTGTTTCGCATCTGTATCCAATCCTTCGACATCCGGAGGGGTTGGAACCAAGTATTTGTTTGCATCTGCATTGATTGACAGGGTATTATAATCGTCCAAGGGGAAAAGTAAAGAACCTCCTATACGTAGATTGGTCGGGAGAAACATGTTGGTAATACCATCGTCATACGACACTTTGTTCCCGATATTGGAGACATTGAATCCCAAGCCCAATAAACATTCGTTGTTTCCCAGCATCAGGTAATTACTGTAGTAACCGGCGACATCCGCTGCGATGGAACTTCCCGGATACATATCGCTTTCTACGCCGGCTCCCAGGTCGGAATAAATATACCGGAGGGCGACTGCCCCTGAAAATGTTTCGGTGAACTTCAGTGAGTAACTAAGATCCACCGCCATTTCATAAGGATTGACAGCATTGATTGTTTTTCCCTCTGTGTCGGTTATTGGAATATTTCCCAAAGAAAAATACCGCAAGGAAGCTCCTATGGCGTGCAGGTCATTATCTCCTAATTTATAAAATCCGGAGGCGTAAACCAAACCGATATCATCTACCAATTGCCTTAACCAGGGAGTGTAAGATAAGCTGACTCCCGCTTTGCTGTAAGCAAAAGCATATTTGGCGGGATTCCAGTATTGGGAAAATACATCCGGTTCGGTGGCGGCTCCGATGTCTCCCATAGCGCCTCCCCTGGCATCCGGTGCAATGGTCAACGAGGGAATGGCTGTCCGTAAGGGATTAAATGAACCCTCCTCCTGAGCCTGTATTTGGCTTGCTGTAAAAAACAAGAATAATACTAATGTTGCTAATTTTAATCTATTCATTGTACAATTAATTTTTTTGACTTTGTTGCTTCTTTGCCTTCAGGCGTTTTAATAATTGCCTGATAAATATAAATACCCGGGCTGACCCGTTGTCCTGCGCCGTTGGTCAGGTTCCATTCCACCGGATACGATTGAATATATCCGGAAGAACCTGTTTCCCGGTGCGTCCAGATGGTGCGACCCGTCAGATCATACACCCGTATTTCCACTTCCATAGCCGTTTCGGGCCGGTTGTGCGTCAAACGGAAGTGTGTTTCTTCTTTTGCGGGGTTCGGCCCGGCGGAAATATCGTATATATCCGGCTTTAACCCTTTTACAACAGTAAAGCGAAGGGTATCCGTAGCCGAAATATTCAGGATATTCCATACCCGGAAAATCAGTTCGTGTTCTCCTTGCGGTAAAGCCGGGATTGGAAATCCGACTGTCCCGGCCAAGTCATTTTCCGGTTGATAATATTCGTTCAACGGATAAGTCCATACCGGATTCCGGTCAATACTGATCGTAATCGCGTGTCCCCCGCTTCCCGTCATGTTGATGCCTTCTTTGTCGGCTACTGCTGCGTAGAAAAAGGGCGCTTCATTTACATTGTCTCCGTTCCGGAAAGAATCGGAATTCAGGAATGTCGCGGTGACTTCCGGGCTTACGTCATTTAGATTAATATCGTCGTTGGTTCCAAAGAAGGTGTATTTTTGGAATGAACCCGTGGCATCCGCGTGTTTTGCTTCGTCCCAGGCATAGAAATTCATTTTACCCGGATTGATTTCATACGAAATATCTAAGGGTACCCTGAAAGAAATCGTGAAATGACCGTTTTCAATGGTATTATTTCCTTTATAAACGACATTGGGATAATCGGTAAACGTCCCTTGGGAATTGACGGTTTCGATGGTTTGTTTTCCGTCAAAAATAGTTGCAGATAATTTTCCTGTAAAATCATTGACTGTTTCACCGTTTTCATTGACAATTTTCCCTTCCAACTTTATCTTGTCCAAAGCCCGGAAATTGATTGTATCGTTTTCCGGCAGAGGCTCTCCGTTAATGCTTTCAAGCGCTACCTCCCATTCCGGATAATTTAGTTTTAAAGCGGGATCTCCCAACAAGACAAAATTAAGTCCGTTTTTTTTGAACTTGCTTTCTATTTGGGATTTGCTTTGATGTATAATATCACCCAACGTGGCATGTTTCCCGTTTGTTTTTGTAAAAATATTACGAATAAACAGGAGATTTATGGCTTGATTTCCATCAGAATAGACTACGCGGCTGGTGGTAAATAAAGCAATCCCTGCGCTTTTCTTGTTTAAGAAAACTTCTTCCCCTGCGGAGGTGGATACTTCATCGAAACGTCCGAAATCGCAAGTAGCCGTAATCCAGATAGGCAGGCTTTTGAAAGTCATTTGCCGGATGTCCCGGATATTCATCATGTCTTCGCCGGACATAGCCGTTGGGCTTCCGTGGCCGGTATAATTCATCAGGAAACAGCCGGATTTCAGTGTATTCAGCAATTTTTTCTTCGCATCGGGATACGTTTTTTTCCCGTTCAAATCCACCGGTTGGTAAGCGTCCATATACGACTTGGCGACCATATATTCAGGATGGCCTTCTTCCAGTATCTGAGCTAATTTTTCGGCTTGTTCCTTGAATCCTTCCGCATCATCGGCTGTAAAAATAACCGTATTTTTCCATGTATTGTAGTTCGTATTGTCCATATAGGCAAGTACCTTATTCAAAGCATTTTCAGCTTGTTCAACCGAATTAACCGGAAAACGTCCGATGCCGATATCCACCTGGTCTCTATCTAAATTCACGCCCTCATTGTCATCCAGGAACCCGAAATAATCGTCTGTTCCGTGGGAGCTGGTTTCATCCAACGATTCTGCAAATTGGTAAGTGAGCAGGTAATATTTCAGATCCATTTTTGTGCCTGCAGGCGTCAGATGCCGGTTGTCAAAAAATCCGTCTCCATACAGCAAGAGGTATTTGGGTTTTTCTTCTTCTTTGCCTTCCGCCCGGTCATAAAACATTTTCATGAACCGGCGATAAGCCGTAGCGTCGGGCGCTCCCGAGGAAAATTCGTTGTAGATAGCTTCCGGCTGTACAACGGCAATGCGCAATCCTTGCTGTTCCCGGTGTTTTTCCGCCAGTTTTTCCGCCAACGGAAAATAAGCTTCCGGAGCGATAATCACCATATCGGTGGGTGAAAGGGCGTGCAAATCCTGGTTTTTCACTTCGCCTATTACCTGCGGGGTTGGGAACGATTTACCGGCATCCACCAATACGTATTCCTGTAAAACCGTATTTTTTTCAGCTCCGAAACTCAGGTTGTTTCCTTCTTTAACGGTTTGTACCAGCTTCGCATCGAAATTACCGGTTACATTCCAAACCCGGCATTGTTCCCCGGCATTTCCGATTACATATTTTAGATTGGAAGAGAGGCTTTCTTTGTTCCGGAAAAACGTAAACCCATTGTCGTACGCCTGCAAACGACGCGTCAGGTTCAATGTAAAATAATTCAGGTGGGCGACCGTTTGCCCGTTCGGAGTAATCGAAACCGTGACCGTAAACTGTTCTTTCTTTTCACCCGGCCATCCTTGGGTGCTGTTTAATAAAGTGGCTTTTTGATACAGTCCCGAGGTGATAGATATATTTGTCTTTATCAGTTCTGTTCCTCCGATGGATAAGGTGATGGGAAGGGTTACCCGGTTGTAGGCAGCAAAAGACAAGCGTACTTTTCCCGCGTCTGACGTGATGCCGGGAACGTTACAGGAAAAACTCTGGGTATTTTTGCCTATGAAACTTTCCCCGAATAATTCCCTTCCGGAAGCCAGGATAGCAATAGAATCCCTTTCGTGAATTAAATAATCGTCGAAAGTAGTCACTGTAGTAGCACCGGCGCCGGTGTACGAGTCTTGCGTGGGCAATTCTTTGGGGCCTTGTTCGCTTTCGGTCACAAAATAAGTTCCATACGTTGAATACGGATTATTCTGGTGTTCAAAAATCGCGCCGGAAGAATTGTAAGTCCATTTGACCGTCCCGCGGCCATAAAACAAAAGGAAATCTCCCGAATTGAACACATTATCGCTGCCTTTATTCAGATAAACAGCGACTTCGGGAAGGTCGTCCACGTACGGTTTTGTAAAATCCTGTTCCAGTATCCAGCCCCCGTAGCCATAGATTTTCACTTTGGCCGGATCATCGATACCCATTTTTTTCAGGTCATCGTACGTCAGTTTATAAATGGCGTTTTCAGTTACCCGCAATTGAATCCATTTTCCCTTGGAAAGCACGGAACCAGCGGCATAACGCGAACCGTCATTCATCGCCTTGGCCGGATGAATGGAGGCAATCAGGCAAGCGATTGCCAGCAGTATATTCAAATAAGTTGCACTAATTTTCATTCTTTATTTCATTTCACTTCGAAATCCAATAATTTTTTTTCACCCATATATCCTTGTAAATGGTCATTTATATGTATATTCCCGACTCCGGCCGGCGTGCCTGTATAAATCAAATCGCCTATTTTCAGCGTCATAAACCCACTGACATATTCGATAATTTCATCTATTTTGAACAGCATGTCGGAGGTATTTCCCACTTGTACCGTTTGCCCGTTGATATCCAACCGGAACGGCAAGTGGTCGATATCGTATCCCATCTCTTCTAATTTGACAAACTTGCCCACGACTGCCGAGTTATCAAAGGATTTGCACAATTCCCAGGGTAAGCCGTTTTCCCTGAATTGCCGTTGCAAATCCCGCGCTGTCATGTCGATGCCGACAGTGACCTCTTCAAAATACCGGTGGGCAAACCGCCGGGAGATGCTTTTACCCAAACGGTTGATTTTGACCACTATTTCCGTTTCGTATTGCATATCCGAAGAGAAATCCGGTATAAAAAAGGGCTTTCCATCTTTCAACAACGACGTATCGGACTTCATAAAGATCGTCGGCTCTTTCGTTTTAATTAACGTATTATGCAGCTCTTTATTGTGAGCGGCATAGTTCATACCTACACAAATGATTTTCATTGGAATAATTAACGTTTATTTTGAGTGTCAAACTTACAATTTATTTTTTATATTTACCTTTGCAAAAATAAAAAAATACAAATAGATGAAAAAGATTGATTGGAAAGACCGGTTGAATATCGTTTATTCGACCAATTCGGATTACCGGTATGAAACAGGAGATCAAGAAGAACCCGATACGCTTCCGAAAGAAAAGCAACTGCTCCGGATACAATTGGATAAACGGAACCGGGGCGGCAAACAGGTCACGCTGATTACCGGTTTCACCGGAAAAGAAGACGATTTGCAGGCATTGGGCAAATTATTGAAAACCAAGTGTGGGGTAGGGGGTTCCGCCAAGGAAAACGAAATCCTCATCCAGGGCGATTTCCGGAAAAAAGTGCTGGAGATACTGCAAAAAGAAGGCTATGCTAAAGCAAGAATTATCTAAGGCCGTTTACTTTGCCTTGCTGAATTTGTTTTGGCGTAAGGCCCGTAGCTTTTACAATGTCGCTTACCGGCATTCCCATCTCCAATAATTTTCTGGAGATATCAATTGTACTTTCTCTTCTACCTTCTTGTTTTGCGTAGCTGGTAAAATTATACAAGTCTTCATATCTGAGTTCGCTGCTTCTATAGGCTTCCATATTTTCTCCTTTTAATCGTTTTACTTCTATTTCCTTAAAAAGTTCATCAAATATTTCTCC
>JAISKT010000333.1 GCA_031261295.1 Candidatus Symbiothrix sp.
GCACAAAGTACTTTTTAATTAATATTATTTCAAATGAATACTCAAGCGGAAGACATCAAGGCCATTCGTGAAATGATGGAGAAATCAAGTAAATTTCTTTCACTTAGTGGTTTATCAGGTATAGTGGCCGGAATGGCGGCTATTGCCGGAGCGGCATTTGCTTATTTCTATTTATTGCGGGATCCGTCATTGACTGATTATAATCATAAACAGGAAATACTGATTTTGCTGGTAGACGCCTTGATTGTGTTGTTTATTTCGATTGGTTTTGGGGGTTATTTTTCCTGGAAAAAAGCGAAAAAGAACCGTCAAACGCTTTTGAATAGTGTGACTAAACGCGCTTTATATAATCTGTCCATCCCTTTGATTGCGGGAGGCATTTTTTCTTTCCTGTTTTTATTGCGCGGCGAAGTCGGTTGGTGCGCTGCCTCTACACTCGTTTTCTATGGATTGGCGTTGGTCAATGCCTCCAAATATACATTGGAAGAAATTCATTATCTGGGTGTTACGGAAGTCGTATTGGGTTTGTTGGCCGCTGTGTTCTTGTACAATGGCATTTTATTTTGGACTATCGGTTTTGGGCTTTGTCATATTATCTACGGTTGGGCCATGTATGTAAAATATGATTTGAAGAAAAAATGACAAGTATAATATCCAATCTAAATAAGATTTTCGACAGTCGTATCCGGCTGGGAATCATGTCTATCTTGTCGGTAAACGAAGCGGTGGATTTCAATACCATGAAGGATTTGCTGGAGATTACCGACGGGAACCTGGCGAGCCACCTGAAAGCGCTGGAAAATATGGATTATATTCAATCCAAAAAGCAATTCATTGGGAGAAAGCCCAATACGAAGTACGAGATTACCGAGTTGGGCGCTGCCCGTTTCAAAGAACATTTGAATGCTTTGGAAAAGTTAATCAGCTAATTTTTTTTATATTTTTACTTTGAAATACAAAGTACTTTTAATTTGAATTATTAATTATTACATAAAAATTTACACGTATGGAAACAAAAAAAAGAAGTGAAGAAAAATTCACTCAATCACTTACATTTAAGGCGATTATGATTGCCATTCTGGTATTGCTGCTGCTGATACCCAATGCAATGATTCAGGGTTTGATTTCGGAAAGACAAGAGCGCAGTGAACAAACAATTGAAAAAATCAATGAAAAATGGAGTTTATCCCAAACGATTTGCGGGCCGATTCTTACCATTCCGTTTACCACCACTTATCTGGATTCGGAAAAGAATCCCTACACTAAGGAACACGAATTGCATTTGACGCCTAAAGATTTGAATATCAATACTCGTCTGTTTCCGGAAGAACGCTATTACGGTATTTATAAAACCATTTTATATAAAAGTGAAAACCTGATAAGCGGACATTTCGCACCCTTGAATCAATTGAAAGTGGAAAACAATGTCTCGTTTCATTTCGACAAAGCGTATCTTACGTTGGAACTCTCTGATTTAAGAGGTGTTACCAATCAACTTGATTTTCAGTTGAACGGGAAATCTTATCCTGCGGAAGTGGGAAATACCAAGCGGATTATCGGCGTAAATCTTGTAGGAAATCTGAACGGAGCCATTGATCCGGTATCTGAAAATGACTATTCCTTTGAATGTCAACTGAATCTGAACGGAAGCGGTGATATCAATTTTATCCCGATGGGAAGCGTTTCAAAAGTGGAAATGGAAGGCGATTGGACTTCTCCCGGATTTATAGGCAGTTACCCGCCGGAGTATAAATTGACGGACAAGGGATTCAAAGCCACCTGGAATATATTGAGTTTCAATCGCAGCATTCCGGAACATTGGGTAGATGACAATATTGAACAGCTGCAAAACAGTTCGTTTGGCGTGAATTTGGTCAATCCGGTCGATCATTATCAGCAGAATATGCGGTCGGCCAAATATTCCCTGATGTTTATCGCGCTCACGTTTGTTACCTTTTTCTTTGTGGAAGTGTTGACAAAAAAGCGGATTCACCCGATACAATATTTATTAGTCGGCATTGCATTGATTTTATTCTACACTTTGCTTTTGTCCATTTCCGAACAGATTAATTTCGCAATTGCTTATCTCATAGCAAGTATCGCGACCATTGTATTGATTACCTCGTATGCTTACAGTATTTTCAAAAACAAGACACAAACGGGCGTCCTCGCGCTGATGCTGTGCATTTTGTATGTCTTCCTGTACGTTATCCTGCAATTGGAAGACGTAGCATTGCTTATCGGAAGCATTGGCCTGTTTATTATACTTGGCATCATCATGTTTTTTTCCCGGAAAATCAAGTGGTACAAACCGGAGGAGGAAGCAGCTGCAGCAGTGGCTGATAATGAAAATAAAGACCTGATAATAGAGGTCGCCCCTTAAATTAATGCCAGTTTTTGGAAAATAATTTTGCGATCCGGAATATTATTCTTATATTTGCATTAAAATATAACAAATATGAGAATCTTTACATACAGAACCTTGGTAGAATATTATAATGAATACCCGAATGCTAAAAGTGCATTAGAGGATTGGTTCACTAAAACAGAAGAAGCAGAGTGG
>JAISKT010000356.1 GCA_031261295.1 Candidatus Symbiothrix sp.
ACGGTCTTCCAACAAACGGTTGGCCGCTTTTAACGTTCTTTCCTCGTTTCCTTCGGGGAGTACAATTCGCTGTTTGTCAGCCTGCGCTTTAGCGATAATGTCTTGTATCAAACTCATAATATTAAGAATTTTTTGGGGTATAATTGAAATTTTCTGCAAAAGTACAAAAATTGTAACATAGAGTTTGCAAAAATTACTATTTTTTTGCATCTCGACGTGACAATTTATGTTAAAACTTAAAAAAGGGCGGACTATTAAGCATTGGATATGAATTTAGATTCAGCGCAATTGGGAAAGGTATGCAACAATCTTGCATACCTTTCCCAATTGCACTGAATCTAAATAATTTTTTAGTAAAGATTCTTATTTCACCACCAACACCACATTGATATAAGATTTAATTGAGTCAAGCGCCGTATCTTTTACCGTATACTTCATAACGCCTTCGTTATTAATTGTGATGTTGTCAATAATTCTTTTGTCGTAGTAAGTAATCACATAATCTAATTCGTCCTTTTTGTGTAAACGACCGCTTTCATGCGTGGGTACATTGGTCTTTTTAAAATCGGGATTGCTTACAAACAAGTCATCGGAAGCGCCGGTTTTGGTAAATTGTCTTTCATATTCTTCATACAGATTTAAGCTGTCGGGGCCTAATTTAGTCAACGCAATGTTGAAAGGAGGCATATAGAAAAATCTTATACCCTTGTTTTCGTTTACTTTCTCCCATTCTACACCTTTCCACACATAAAGACCTTGCTGAAAATCGCCGGAAGCGCTGAGATTATAGACGACCATACCAACGTGAAGGTCTTTTACTTTATTGGTATTGTTTTTAAAATCAGCATCGTTGTCGATAAACGGCTCTAATGTTTTCTTATTTACTAATTCTACGCGAGGGAAACCCAAACCGCCGCCTTTTCCATTTGCAACGGTAACATTCTTGGCATCGGCCTTTTGGGATTTCAATTCCAACAACATCCCTTTTTCGGGTGTTTCCAATGAGCCAACGGTTATCTGCGCATTTACATTCAAACTGATTGTTGCCAAAACAGCAAACAAAATTGTTAATTTCATTAATTTTATTTTCATACTGATTATTTTTAATTGTTAGTTCTTAATTGTTAATTACTAAAGTAGGACTTCGGATTGACCGGAAGATAAAAAATGCAAGGTTCATGGATATGTATGGTGAACGCGGTCTGTGCTTGGGCTCCACACGGGCAAAGCATCAAAACATTAAAATAACTGCCGGTAACAGCGTCATTCGTCGCTTTAACCCAAATATCTATATGCTCTTCCCCCGGTAGAAATGTTACCGAAGTGGGAAGTGGATTCCCATTCAAATCCGTATAATGCACACCGTTTTTCATCGGCCCGTCATAGATCAAATTCAGGGTTTGCTTTTCGGTGCTTTCCAAAGCGGGACGGGTAATATGAATATGATTGTTATTGCAATTTCTTGAGATGCCGAAAGCTTCTTTTCCATCGACAATCAGACTCATACTGTTTCCCAAAACAAAACTATTCGCTTTCAAGAATACGCCCGAACCCACCGCGTCGTCACCCACATTTCCGACAGCCAGTTTCAAATGATAAGTATTACAAGGGGTTAAACCGGTTATGGAAGCTGTCAGCACCTGGGTATATCCGTTAAATTCAGTGGTTAAAGTATTATGTGGATTGGGCACAAAATACTGCGGATGATGCGACGTAGTATCTTTGTTTGTGGGACGTGTTTTGTATTCATAATCAGTCCAATTCCCGTTATTCACATTATTAATAGATACTGCACTGCCATCGGGAAGAATGGCAATGTTTCCAAGTGGTTTTGAATTTGTCTTGTCGGTAACAAAAAAACCAAATACGTCATTAAAAATTGCATTGACATATTTCGGATATTCTTCCGAGGCGAAAATATACTCAAACTGCATCGAAGAAGCGGCCGGTACAAAGTCAAATTCCAATACTGCTACATTTTGTACCTTATAACCGGGAACAAGCCCTGCTAAATCATCATCACCCATAAATGGGCTCCCGAGATCTAATGTAGCAGCGTGGTCGGCTTCATTGGGGCCTTCCGCTTCGCTTGTGCTGCCGGTAGTCATCAGTAATCCTTCTTTCATTGGAAATTTGGATTTTGCCTTATGGAAATAAGCCAATCCGCGATTGAGTACTTGGTTCGGAACAGCCCAACGCTGATTTTTATCATCCCATCCATAGATTTTAGCCGTGATATTCTCTACCGAGGAACAAACGCCGGATTTGACAAATACCTCCCGAATCAGCATACTTACCGACATCTTCTGATAGTACGGATCTCGGTTTATTTCAATAGAACCTTCTACCGGATAATGCGGGCGTGATTTCAACCCGGGAGAAATCACCAAGGGGTCTCTTTGTGCCAAGAGCTGAGAAGGAGATAAAAAAAATATTCCTGTCAGGAACAAGAGAATTTGGATTATAAACAATTTTTGTTTCATATAACAGAATTTATTAGCAAAATTTTCATACACAATATATAATTCGGTCTGCAAAAGTAGAGTATCCCAAATTCAAAATAAAAACTATCAAAGACTATTATAGACACACGATAAGTTTTGTTCGTCAAATACGAATAATTTTTCCGGTATTGGTTTGAATAATGAAAAATAGTTCGACAATTCCCCGTTTTGATTTCTTTTCTAAAAATTTTGGATTTATTCTGACATTTTTATGGGTAAATCAGGAAAATGTCATATAACAAATAGGGTTTATTTATTCGATTTCAAATCCCGATTAAATAGGGAGTCTTTTTTCTTGCGGAAGATTTTCCATAATGTCGAACAAGGCTTCGACCGTATCGGCTCTCAGCATCGCCACTTTGGTGGGTTTGAAATCCGGAATTCC
>JAISKT010000372.1 GCA_031261295.1 Candidatus Symbiothrix sp.
AAAAACACATTCCATTCTGTTGATTCTGTGGGTAATAAAAGGTATATTTTTAATATAAAAGGTAATAATTACCGTTTGGTGGCCATAATATTGTTTGTTCCCAAGTATGTGTATATAAGGTTTATAGGAACTCACGCAGAGTACGACAAAATAACCGATTGTTCAATTATTTAAAAGAGAAGATCATGAAAAAGATTACAAATGATAAAGAATACGATGTTATCAAAAAAAGAATTGATGAATTATTAGAGATTGTGTCCGATGAAAATTACGAAATGATACCGGAATCAATTGAATTAGAGTTTCTTTCGGAATTAATTGAAGAATATGAACAAAAATATTATCCGGTTTCTGTACCTACTTTAGCAGAAATATTAAAACTCCGCATGTATGAAATGAATATCAATCAACTTCAATTGGCAAAGATTCTTAACGTAAGCCCTTCCCGGATTAGTGAATACTTATCCGGAAAAGAACCTACCTTGAAAGTGGCCAAAGTTATGTGTGAATATTTGAATATTAGCGCCAATGTGTTATTAGGCCTAAATAACAAAAGAACACAAGTTCA
This sequence comes from Candidatus Symbiothrix sp., assembly GCA_031261295.1. Classification (GTDB taxonomy): domain Bacteria; phylum Bacteroidota; class Bacteroidia; order Bacteroidales; family Azobacteroidaceae; genus Azobacteroides. The sequence goes on from JAISKT010000372.1 coordinate 569, forward strand.
ATTTGAAATGGCTGAAGTGGATTAATTCACAACATATTCTTTCTTGATAATCTTCAGAACCGCTTCGCCGGCGCCGATGCGGTAGCCCGCGGATGAATACAAAATACCGCCATTGCGGGAAAGATACACCGTCAATGGAAAATTATCATGGAAGTCGATTTGCAAAGCGCCGGCTACGGCTTGCAGCAATTTGCGTTCGTTGTCAATACCCCAAGCCGTTCGTTCCGGCAATCCTTTGAATACTGAAGCATCAAAACCCTCACCGGCTTTGTCGTCCGGTGTCATCAGTAATACGCCGCCGCCCCATTCATCCAAAGACTGTTTCACGGCCGGAAGGTCTTGCAAAATATGCTTGGACGGTTCTTTTCCTACATCCACAAAACATAGCATCAATCCTTTGCCTTTGGCTAACTCTTTCAAAATCTGCTTGGTATGATTATCCAATTCAACAATCGTATTCATATCCACAATGCCTTTGACAAACAATTTTCCTTCCGTTTCCGGCAAACGGATTTCCAACCGTTTGGGTTCGGATTTTAAATGAAAATTAGTAGTAGATATCGAAACAGAACCGTCATTGGCCCGGCTTCCCACCATCAAGCGGTAATACCCTTCGTCCAATTCCAATTGATAAGGGAAATTGGCTACCAACGGATTGTCTTCAAAATCCAATGTTTGGAAATCGCCGTCTTTGAAAACCGCCAATGTATAATGTGTATAATAACCGGGTTTGATGAGATTATCACTTGCATTTTGTATCCTAAGTTTGGACTTCGGCAAATTTACACTCTCGGACGCTTCCGGTTCAAAAGCCGCATCTATCCATTCCTTTTCAAAATATTGCGGTTTGCCTGTGGCGGTTTCTATCCGCGCAGGAATACCCTGGCTCCGGCACAAAGCGACAAAAAAGATGTTGCGTGACCGACGATCTGCTACTTGCAATTCATAAACTCCACGCGGGGTAATCGGGCAATTATAATAATTTTCGGTATCATTGATTTTTATATATTTTTTCACCGGATCAATAATAGAATGAATAGTCTTTCGAGCTCTCTCATCATTTTTTTCACTCTCTTGCTGTTGAGAAAAATTACTCCATGGCCGGATTAATTCCCATTCGATACGAGGAGAAAAGACATAAGGAACAATTAATTCTTCATGAGTTAATATAATACCGGTATTCCAATCCATACTATTACTATGCAAATAGCTACTTAAATAGTCAGCCGGTGTATCGCGCAGGTCTTTTTCATTTAGCGTACCTAAAAAAGGGAATAGCAACGGATTGTCTTTTTCCTGAAGAATGAACCGGCTGATTTCCTGCCAATTACCTTGCGAACGGTTTAAATATTTCCAAACTTCACTGGGATTCAATTGATTTTGTTGCGCCAACTGACGGGCTTGCTCTTCTTTGATAAAGGTATTCATATACGCATTGCGGATGGAATCTTCAGATGCCAAACGCACGGCATTGGCGGCTATTTTTTCGGGTGACAGTTCTTTTACAGGCTGTTCCGGCGGGACGTTCATCACCAAAGATTCTTCATAATCCTTATCCGGTTGGCGATTCAGTTGTACCACTGTTATTTCGTCTTGCGGTTCCGATTTTTTGTATCCGTAATAATCGACATTATTTGCCCAAATCATCAAATCGCCTTTGCCGGAGACAATGGACGTTTTACCTTCCTTGTCCGTGATGCTTTCGGCAATAGTATAAAATTCGGCATAATTATACACTTTGAACCGTACCTTGGCGCCTTCGACCGGTTGGCCGTTTTTGTCCGTCACCTGTACGTTCACTACGCGGGTTTCGGCATAATTTCCCAACAAATTGATGATGGAATACAAAGGCGTTTCCCGGTTTTTTTCTTCGGGGCCGGTGTACAATCCGAAAACATTGGTATGAACCATCATGGCCCGTTTGGCAGGGCCGGTAAACCAGGCGACATCCAACTCCGGTTCCGGTTCGCAAGCGCCCAAATAATGCCATTGCCCGTCAACCCAGACTTCTACCCAGGCGTGATTGTCATCGGTATGCACCCAGCGCGGGGTATAACATTGGCGGGCGGGGATTCCGACAGCCCGGAGCGCCGTAGTGGTGAAAGTCGATTCCTCGCCGCAACGTCCCCAGGAAGTGCGCACCAAAGCCAAAGGCGCCGAAGTACGCGGATCGGTTCCCCGGTAAGTCACTTTTTCGTGGCACCAGTGATTCACTTCCAAAGCGGCTTCGTACATGGAAAGGTCTTTGACGCGGTCTTTCAGTTCTTCAAAAAAAGCGACACGCGCCGTATCCAAATATTCGTTGTTCACCCGGTACACCAACACAAAATGGCGGAATACATCTTCCGAAACGGTTTTTCCCCACGGGAAATAGTCGCGCGCCTTGAAAGCGGCATCGACTTGTTTCAGGAAAAAATCGCCGTCGTAATCTGCCAAATCACTCAGGGGCATATAAGCGTATAAAAATTCCAGGGCTTCCCGCTGTTCTGTGCTAAGGTTTTCTTTTTCAAAAATGGCAAACAAAGCCTCACTGCGGTTAATCGCTTCTGCTTGGCGTTTTTCAAACTGTGCATGGACTTGTGTGCGGTAGGATTCGTCTTTCAAAAAATGCTTGTCACACGAGGAGAAAAACAGCACCGATAATGAAATTAGGGAAATAAATAGTCTATTTTTCATTTGTAGTTTTTTTTTAGGTTCTTAAGATATTTTAGGTTCTTAAGAATCTTAAGAATTCGACTGAATATTTAATACCGATTTAATTTTTTTTGCATCCGTCAGCAGTAAACTGTATTCGTCCCCGGGATGACTCAATTCCGCATTTTTGTATTGCATCTTGCTTGGGAAACGGCTTCGGAAAGTGCCGTGTAATTCTCGTAAGCCGGTTTTTTGAATCAGTTCAACGGCATTTTCCGGTGTCACTCCGGCGCCCGGCATGATAATGATTCGGTCGCCTGCCTTTTCAATCAATTGCCGAAGCGTATCCGCTCCTTCGATAGCTGTATCCCGGCCGCCCGAGGTCAGGATGCGTTCGCAACCGAGGTCGATAATATCTTCCATCGCTTGAAACAGGTCGTTGCTCCGGTCGAATGCCCGGTGAAAAGTCACGCCCATCTCGTAGTCCTTGGCAATCTTCACCAATTCGCGACACCGTTCCGTATCGACTGTTCCGTCGGGATTCAATATTCCGATGACTACGCCATCGCAACCGCATACTCCGCAAAAATGAATATCCGATTTTATGATTTCAAATTCCCCGGCATTATACAAAAAATCTCCGCTGCGCGGACGGATTAACACATACAACTTGCTGCTGCTCAACTTTTCCCGCGCTCCCCGGATTTGAGCAAAAGAGGGAGTGAGTCCTCCTTCTGGAAGGCCGGAACAAAATTCAATTCGCCGGGCGCCGGCCGACTGTGCGGTCAACGCATTCTCAAGGGAATCGGCGCAAACTTCGAGTAGTAATTTTTCATCATTCATTGTCCCACAAAAATAATAAAAATTTCACAGTATATTTATGTATCTTTGCACAAAAGATTGTGATGAAAAAAGAGAAGTTGATTACTCCGGCCTATTGCTTTGTGCTGACAGCTAATTTCCTGTTGTATTTTGGATTTTATTTGTTGATGCCCGTCTTGCCGTTTTATCTGGAGGAAGTGTTTCAATCGGATAAAGCCGCCATCGGACTTATTTTGTCTTCCTATACGATTGCGGCGCTCACTATTCGCCCGTTTTCCGGTTACCTATTGGATACCTTGTCCCGAAAGCCTTTGTACATTTGCGCTTATTTTATTTTTACGGCTATTTTTGCCGGATACCTTGTCGCCGGCGCTTTGTTTATATTCACCCTGTTGCGTGTGGTGCACGGTTTTTCGTTCGGTACAGTGACGGTGGGCGGCAATACCATTGTCATTGATATTACCCCTTCCTCCCGGAGAGGGGAAGCGTTGGGTTATTATGGTTTGGCCAATAATATTGCCATGGCGGTCGGCCCGATGATCGGACTGATATTGCATGATTTCTATTCGTTCAATGTTATTTTTACCTGCGCGCTAATCTCTTGTACGGTAGGATTCTTTTTTGCGTTACTTGTCAAAACGCCGGCCAAACAACCGGTAAAGAAAGAACCGATATCCTTAGACCGTTTTATCCTTTTGAAAGGCTTACCGATTGGAATGACCTTAATTTTACTTTCCATTCCTTACGGAATGACAACGACTTATATTGCCATGTACGGGCATTCGATTGGAATAGAAAACGGCATCGGCCTGTTTTTTACCTTGCTGGCGGTTGGCATGGCCGTTTCCCGTTTGTTTTCCGGCAGGCAGGTGGACAAAGGACGAATTACCCAAGTCATTGCAGGCGGTTTGTACCTTGTCTGTCTTTGTTATTTTGCCCTGGCCGGTTGCGCCAGATTCATGGAATGGAATCCAGCGGCCGGAAAATGGATATTCTTCGGACTGGCCCTTTTCATGGGAATCGGCTTCGGCAGCATGTTTCCGGCTTTCAATACGATGTTTGTGAATCTGGCGCCCAACAACCAGCGGGGAACGGCCACTTCCACTTACCTGACTTCCTGGGATGTCGGTATCGGTTTGGGCCTCACGTTAGGAGGTTATATCGCGCAAATCACTGATTTTCAGACCGCATTTTTCTTCTGCGGAATCCTGATTGTCATTTCCACTGTATTTTTTGTTTTGAAGATTACGCCTTATTTTCACAAACACAAATTGCGGTGACGGGTAAATTCCGTTAAGCGTTCGTCCAATAAATCGTATTGATTATCCTTGATAAAGGAAGTGCAGGCCCGCAATCCTTCCTGGTTGCTTCCCGTAGTAGAAAGAGAAATGGCAGAAATTCCAAACGGAATCAGAGCGGCCATCAATTCGTCTCCCGACATGCCCGGATAACGGATGGTAAAATAAAAACCGTCGGCAATGGCTTCATCCAGGTCCCTGTCATAAACGATTTCAAAGCCATGCTTCAGGAAAATCGCTTTCATCTTTTGAGCGCGCCGGCCGTATTCTTTTACGTCTTCCAAAAACCGGAAATCGCCGTCGGAAGCGGCTTTCATCATGGCGGCCAGAGCATATTGCGCCGAATGGCTGGTGCCGGAGGATATGGCGTACAAAGCGCGGTGAATAAAGACGCTGCCAAAAGTGCCGCCGCCGTACCGTTGAGTCAATCCCGGATAGGAACGGTTATACAATTGGTCAGACATGGCTACCACTCCGATGCGTTGGCCGGCATAGCTGAATGCTTTGGAACCCGAAATCAGCAAAAGGTAATTGTCCGTATATTTTCCTACGCTCACCTGGAAAGGCGGTTGAAACGGTGTGCCCAACTCTTTCCGGAAATCCATGGCAAAATACGCCAAATCTTCCAATACGATGACATCGTATTGTGTGGCCAATTCCCCAATTATCTGTAATTCCTTTTCTTTCAAGCAGAACCAGCCCGGATTGTTGGGATTGGAATAGATAATGCAGGAAATATTTCCTTTGGATAAATAAGATTCCAATTTGTCTTTCAGTTTGTCGCCGCGAAATTCATATACATCAAACGATTCGTATTTGTATCCCAAAACAACGGTTTGTTGTTTTTGCACCGGAAATCCCGGATCGATAAAAAGGATGGTATCGCGTTTTTCATCGCATTGGCCGGCCACTAAAAAAGAAGTAAAAGTCCCTTGCATCGAACCGACAACCGGCACGCATCCCTCCGGCGAAACCGACAAATCGACAAAAGCTTTAATAAAACGGGAAGCTTCTTTTTTCAGTTCGGGCAGACCGTCGATGATGGGATAAATGGAGGCAACACCGTTTTTCAAGGCCTGTATTTCGGCTTTTACGCCTACTTCAGCCGCCGGTAATCCGGGAACGCCCATTTCCATGTGGATAAATTCCAAGCCGGTTTGTTTTTCTATTTTGCCGGCAATCGCCACGACTTCCCGAATGGTCGCTTTCGATAAATCTTTTATATGTAATTCAGTTATAGCTTTTTGAATAATATCAGATGAAATCATATTAATTTTTAACTTTTAGTTTTTAGTTCTTAGTTCTTAGTTTTTAGTTTTTAGTTCTTAGTTTTTAGTTCTTTAATATCTGTATCCGCGGGCTTTGTCCCACGATTCTCCCAGTCGGGTGAAAAAGTTTTTGTTTCCAATGGACCGGGGTTTATCATAATCGACCAAATCTTCCATCACATTTTGAATATTATTATTCCCCGATTTGATGATTTTGTAGATAATTCCCCAATCGGGTAGGCCGCCGATGTTCCGGTCATCAATAAAAAGGTCAACAGCCAGTTTGCGGGGATCCCCATCCCGGAATTCTTCTTCCGGATAGTTTTTATTGTAGGCATAAAATGTCAATCCGTTTCTTTCACAGTAATCTTTTGCCTCTTGTAATAATTTTCCTTCCCGCATGGTCCACATAATAAGGATATGATGCTCTTCTTGTTGAAGTTTTTTCAAAACATCCAAAGCGAACGGAATTGGCTTCCCGATTTTCGGATATTCATGCTCTACAATTGTGCCGTCAAAATCTACTGCAATTACCATAATTTTAAAATCTTTAATTTTTTATTAATCTATTCTTGTTTAAGCGAATCACTAAAATTGGTACGGTTCAGTATCGACCGTCCCAATGTGATTTCATCTGCATATTCTATTTCGTCACCAATAGAGATTCCCCTTGCAATAATAGATATTTTTACATTATTACCGGAAAGTTTTCTATAAATATAAAAATTGGTGGTATCACCCTCCATGGTGGTACTTAAAGCCAAAATAATTTCTTTTACTACACCTGTTTTTACTCTTTCCACTAAGCTATCGATCTGTAAATCACGCGGCCCGATACCATCCATTGGCGAAATTATTCCTCCCAACACATGGTATAAGCCATGAAATTGTCCCGTATTTTCAATAGCCATCACCTCCTTAATATTTTCCACCACACACACCAGCGAAGTGTCCCGCGATAAATCGTTGCAAATACTGCATATTTCTTCATCACAAATATTGTGACAAAGCTTACAATAATTTATTTCATTTCGAAGGGTAATAATTGCATTCCCAAAGTTCTCAACTTCTGCGGGTGTTCTTTTTAATGAATGAAGTACCAGTCTCAGAGCGGTTTTCCGGCCAATCCCGGGCAACTTAGCAAATTCATTGACGGCATTTTCCAACAAAATCGAAGGATATTTTTGTATCATTCAAAAAAATTTGTTCAAAAGTACGATATTCCAGGCGTATTTGCAAGCTTTTTGGCTTTTCTCTTTTACGAATTATCGACCGGATTTAATTTCAATAATTCTTTCGTCTTTTCGTATAATTCTTTCAGTTTTATTTCAAACCGGTTGGATTGTATGGCGCTGTCCGTCATGCCGCCGTGATTGATGTCGTTGCGGATGTTGGTGATTTGCGCAAACAAATGCGACCATTCGTTGATGTGGGGAAGGGTTTCAAAATATCCTTGCAATTCGTTGGTTACGGCCATTTCTACTTCCGAAAACAGACCGGTATTGAAATCTTCACGGAACCGGTGATTCAAATAAGCGGAGGCAAAATCACGTTTGATTTTATTGTTATAATCTTCCAGGAAATGCGAGATTATTCCTTCCTGAAGCAATGTAAACCCTTCCTGGATAAGCAGTTTATCAATGCACCATTGAACGGCGGACAGCATGTTTTTCTTATCGTTTTTCCCCTTGTGTATTTCCCGGACGGAGGTTTTTATTTTGAATAAAATGGGATTCAACGGTTCGATGAGGTGTTGTTCCAGATGATCTAAGATTTCTAATATCTGGTGGGAATTGTGGCCTTCCATCAACGATCGGCCCCGGTTGGTAATGATATTCAGGCTGAGGTTTTCGATGTGATTATTTAATTCCCGCAATCGTTCGGCAATCTCGTTATGACCGTGGGAGGCTTTGAGAATAGGCGCCAGGTGCGCTTTCGTCAGGTTGTTTAATTTTTTGCTGTTGCCGAAATTCACAAAATCATTGGCCGCTATCGACCAATCCTGAATATCGGAAAAAGCCGTTAGATTGATGTGTGCGTGCTTTCCGGAGTGTCCCGTCCTTCCGCAATAAATTCCTTTTACCCGGATGTTTTTCAAGAATTTAGCGTATTGCAGAAGGGAGGAAATCAACATCTCCACTATTCTCGGACAGGAAGAAATGTCGATAGTTACTTCGTCTTCTTCCTGGAAAATGGCATAGATCGTATCGAAAATTTCCCATATTTCCGCTTCATTCTTTCCGGTCGGAATCGTTACCGCTTCCATGGGAACGGATATATTTTCTATTACCGGTTCTTTTTTGCTTTTGCTTAGGCTGTAAATACGATCATTTTCAGTCCATGCGGCACAGATTTCATTGATTAATACACTTTTGCCGGGATGATCCGAGATAGTTACCAGTATTTTCCGAGACATGTTATTTTTCTGTAAATAACACTACAAGGCGGCAAATGGTTTTAACCACAGATTAGCGCTTGCATCGCTCGGCATTCGCCAGTCGCCGCGGGGCGACAGATTGACCGAACCCACTTTTGGCCCGTCCGGCAGGCAACTGCGCTTGAATTGCTGGCTGAAGAAGCGTTTGAAAAAGACTTCCATCCATTTCAAAAGAGTCGCATGGTCGTATGTATTTTTGAAAGCGTGTTGAGCTAAATAATAAATCTTTTCCGGAGAAAATCCATAGCGCAATACATAATACAGGAAAAAGTCGTGCAATTCGTAAGGGCCGACCACATCTTCGGTAAACTGCGTCATCTGTCCCTCGGCGTCGGTCGGCAACAATTCGGGGCTGACGGGCGTGTAGAGAATATCCAACAGCGTGGTCTTGCTGCCTTCGTCCATTTGGGTTTCGGCTACCCATTTGACCAAGTGCCGGACCAATGTTTTGGGAATGCCGGTATTTACGGCGTACATCGACATGTGGTCGCCGTTGTAAGTGGCCCAGCCCAATGCCAATTCCGACAAATCGCCGGTGCCAATCACCATGCCGTTCAATTGGTTGGCCAAATCCATCAGGATTTGGGTGCGTTCGCGGGCCTGGGTATTTTCGTAAGTGACATCATGAACGCCCGGATCGTGGCCAATGTCTTTGAAATGTTGTTCGCAAGCGGGCACAATGCTGATCTCTTTCGTGCTGATTCCCAACGATTTCATCAAATTGATGGCATTCGTATAAGTTCGTCCGGTGGTGCCGAAGCCGGGCATGGTTATCCCGTGAATCATTTCCCGCGACAATCCCAATTTATCAATGGTTTTCACACAGACCAGCAGCGCCAAGGTGGAATCCAATCCGCCGGAAACGCCGATTATCAATGTTTGGGAATGGGTATGTACCAGTCGTTTGGCCAAGCCTGCCACCTGAATGGAGAAAATTTCATCGCAACTTTCATCGTAATTATCCATTGACGGGATAAATGGGGTAGGGTTGACGAACCGGCTTAGCGTCAAAGGCTCCTTATCCAATACGGACAAAACGAATACCTCCGTGTAGTTATTAGTATTTGCTTTGCTGATAAACGTCGTGTTTTTCTTCCGTTCTGCATCCAATAAATCAAAATCCACTTCACTGATAACCATTTGTTCTGTGAATTGGAAACGCTTGTTTTCCGCCAGTAACCGTCCGTTTTCGTAGATATAGGCATTTCCGGCATAGACCAAATCGGTTGTCGATTCGCCGAAACCGGCTGCTGCATATACGTAAGCCGCCTGGCAACGGGCGGATTGCTGGCTCAACAACGATTTTACATACTGCCGTTTTCCAATCAATTCGTCGCTGGCCGACAAGTTGAAAATCAATTGAGCGCCGGCCATCGCATGGTAGGAACTGGGTGGAATCACCGACCATACATCTTCGCAAATTTCTACAGCAAAATTTTTGTCTTCGACTCCAAATAACAGACGGGTTCCAAAAGGTATCGATTGAATTTGGTCTCCGTAACTAACCTCCAGAACTTCTTCTGACGGATACGATTCAAACCAACGCTTTTCGTAAAATTCCGAATAGTTGGGAAGATATATTTTGGGTACAATACCGATAATATAACCATTGTAACAGACAAAGGCACAGTTGTATAACTTGGAATTGAGTTCCATTGGAGCGCCTACAATAAAACAGATTTCCAAGCCATTGGTTTCTTCCAACAGCCATGTCAGGGCTTTTTCGGCTTCTCTGACAAGCGTTTGCTGAAGGAACAGATCGCCGCAAGTATAAGCCGTTACAGATAATTCGGGAAAGCAAATGACCTTGACTCCTTGTTGGTCAGCTTCACTGATCAAATTTTCAATCTGTTGTATGTTAAACTCGCAATCGGCTACCCGTACTTCGGGAATGGCTGCCGCTACCTTCAGGAATCCATGATTTTCCATATTGTTTAATACTTGAATTTATACGTCTTATCGCCGTAATTAGTGGTGTTGAAATGAATGAGTAACGTCCGGTCTCCCTTGGCTTCCCCGAGGACTTCGCTCAAATCGTAGGAAACGCGCACGCTTGAAGGGTATCCGGGCGCATCGTTATTGGTATTGTGCCGGAAATAAACCGTCACTTCCGAATCATTCACTTTGGATTCGTCTGTAATCAAAGCGATTGTGTGCGCTTCGGATTTGTATTCGATATAAAATTGCAGATTGAGGTAATGACTGCCTGTCCAGGCGCTTTCAAAACGGACGGGATCATTTACCTGTTTCGAAATTTCGTTGGCTTTCATCGCTTTCAAAACGCCTTTGGAAATTTTGGCGGAAGCATGAATCACAATCCGGTCGGAACTGTTTTCTTCATACGAAAAATTCAGGTAAACCCGGTCGCCCGGTTCGTAGGATTTGCGGGCGCTTTCATCGGTATTCCGAACGGTATTTCCGGTATCCAAGAGGAAAGCGTCTTCCTCCAGAGCCGTAGCGATTTCAACGTAATATTCACCCAAACCGTAATCAACAACGGGATCGGAAGCGCAAGAGTAGAATGAAAGAAATGAAAGAAATGAAAGAAATGAAAGAAATGAAAGGAATGAAAGGAATGAAGAAAATGAAAATAATGTTCCCCTTTCTTTCATTTTCTTCATTCCTTTCATTATTTTCATTATTTTCATTTTCTTCATTCTACTGATAATTGATTCTTCACCGGATTGGCGTACATTTCCAGTATTTTTTCCGTTAAAAACGGAACATCTTTATCTTCCAAAACGATTTTATCCAACTGTTTGTTGAGATAATCGTCAAATAGTCGGCAATCTTTTTCCGTATATGTATCTGCAAACCGGTTTTGGCCCCACAACCGGTCGTAAGCGATGTAATTGCCCGGATAAAATTTATAATTCAGGAATATTTCCTTGTCAATCAGAGCGCTTACGGCTGTTACCAATTCATTTTTGGGTAATTGTGCATCCAATTGTTCCAACAACGGATGAATGGGCATGCCAAACTGGAAGTGGATATTTCCCTTGTATCCGAACAAGCCCGTTTCCATATTGATTAAATCATCTTCCTGTGATTTTTTGAATTCGGGATTATCCCTTTTTTGTTGAAACTCCTTGGCTTTCAGGTAATCGCAAGGATCGTATTCGTAAGAAAAAGAGACCGGAACAATGTTTAATTCTTTGAGGCTTGTCAAAAAATTGTCTTTCCCGTCCATCGCCAGCATTTTCAAAAGGCTTTCCTGTGTCCGGTCGTTGGAATCTTTGGCCCGTCCTTCCCGCTGGGCGATCCACACGGATTCTTTCTTTTCGTTGATCGCGTAATGGATGTATTGGGAGAGGTGGGTCGATACTTCCAGCATTTGCCGGATGGATACGCCTCTTTTCACAATGAAACTTTTGTTTAGTTTGACCACATCTTCAATCCACGGATATAACAACAAATTGTCTCCAATCGCTATTTCAATTGATTCGTATCCTTTGTAAATAAGCATGGAACTTAGCATGGAAGCGTCTAATACAATGTCGCGATGATTGGATATATAGGTGTACGCTTCGTCCTTACGGATATGTTCGAGGCCGGCGCATTTAATTGAACAGGATGTAGCTTCCACAACTTGAAAAACCACTTTACTGATCAATTGATGTTGAAACTCCTTTTTGGTAGTAAAAGTGCGCAGGAGCGTTTCCAACTCGTGCCAGTCTCTTTCGGGAAAAACCTTGCCCACCACTTTTTTGAACAGGGGATCTCTGACCAAACGATCGATGACGGGCGCTACCTCTTCATCGTAATACGGACGTATATCGTCAAATTCAGTATTCTTTTCCATTCTCTACCTTATATTAAATTCGTTCTCAATGATTTCTGTCATTACCTCGCGGATGTCCAAGCCGGCGGCGCGCACTTGTTGGGGGATAAAACTGGTGGCCGTCATGCCCGGAGTCGTATTTACTTCCAGCATCCGCACTTCTCCTTCCGGCGAAATAATGTAGTCGATGCGGATAATTCCCTTGGCGCCCACCCAATCATAAATACGGGCCGTCAGCGTTTGTATTTCTTCCGTTAATTCGTTGGAAATGCGGGCCGGCGTGATTTCTTCCACGCTTGCCGGATTGTATTTGGCGTCATAATCAAAAAATTCGTTTTTGCTGACCACTTCGGTAACCGGGAAAACCGTTTTTTTATCTTTTACCTTATAACAGCCGCAAGTGACTTCCGTACCGGGCATAAAACATTCAATCAACACTTCTTCCCCTTCTGCAAAGGCCGAAGCGATAGCCGGTTGGATTTGTTCGGCTGATTTTACTTTGGTCGTACCAAAACTGGAACCACCGTCGTTGGGTTTAATAAACAAGGGTAATCCTAATTCTGCGATTATTTCTTCGGAAGTCCGTTTTTCGTCTTTTCTCAAATGAATGGATTTCGCCGTTTTTACGCCGAAATGTTGAAGGTAATTGTTGCAAAAATATTTGTTGAAAGTCAGGGAAGCCGACAAAACGCCGCAGCAAGAATAGGGGATACCCAGCATATCCAGGTAACCTTGCAAAAGGCCGTTTTCACCCGGAGCGCCGTGGATGGTGATGTAAGCAAAATCAAACCGGACCGGTTCGCCGTTGTGCGTAAAACTAAAATCGTTTTTATCCACAGCGATTTCCTGTTTATCTTCTGATAGGACACTCCACCGGTCTTTTGTAATCCGGACGATATACAAATTGTATTTTTCTTTATCAATAAAAGAATAAATGCCTTGTGCGCTTTTTAACGAAACAACTTGTTCGGAAGAATATCCTCCGGCTACAATTGCAATGTTTTTCATTTTCAAATCTTATTTTACCAAAATAAATCTTCTTCGTCCTCCTTTTCCTGATAGAGTGTATTGGGACTGAAATTTCTCCATTTTTCAATCAGTTGCATCATATCGTCCGGAATGGAGCTTTCCAGGAAAATTTCTTCTTTCGTTTTCGGGTGAACAAAACCCAACGTCTTGGCGTGCAGCGCTTGACGCGGGCATACGGCAAAACAATTATAGATGAATTGCCTGTATTTGGAATGATGATACCCTCTTAATATTTCATCGCCGCCATAGCGCTCGTCATTGAACAGCGTATGGCCGATGTGTTTCATGTGGACACGAATCTGGTGAGTGCGTCCCGTTTCCAAACGGCATTCGACCAAGGTGGCATACCCGTACCGCTCCAACACTTTGTAATGTGTCACAGCCGGTTTTCCTAAATCGCCATCCGGAAAAACCATCATCTTCATTTTATCGTAGGGGTTGCGGCCGATATTTCCTTCGATGCGGCCTTCGTCTTCTTTTACATTTCCCCAGACCAGCGCCCAGTATTTCCGTTTGGTCGTCTTGTTGAAAAATTGCAGGGACAAATCCGCCTTGGCATCCGGCGTTTTGGCAACGATCAACAAACCCGATGTGTCTTTGTCGATGCGGTGCACCAAGCCCAGACGCGGATCTTTGGTATGGTAGTAAGGATTGTCTTTCAAATGCCAGGCAACGGCGTTGACCAGCGTGCCATCGTAATTGCCATGCCCCGGATGAACGACCAATCCCGGCGGTTTATTTACCACCATCACTTCGTCGTCTTCGTAAACAATCTCAATCGGAATATCTTCGGGAATGATTTCGACTTCCCGGTGGGGACGGTCCAATACGACCGTAATGGTGTCGTAGGGTTTGACTTTGTAATTGGATTTAATCGGGATGCCGTTGGCCATGATGTACCCGGCGTCGGCTGCCTGCTGGACGCGGTTGCGGGAAGTTCCCGTAATCCGGTCTGTCAGGAATTTATCCACCCGCAAAAGATTTTGTCCTTTGTCGGCTGTAAAACGGAAGTGTTCATACAATTCATCTCCGGATTCTTCTGTAAAGGCCGAATCTTCGCTATATTCTTCTATTTTTTCATTTAATTCGTCTTTCGATTCTTCCATCATGATGTCTTCTTAATACCAGGATTCTTCAGGATCTAATTCTACTGTCTCGACACCCTCTTCTTCCGCAGAAAAAATTTCTTCTTCTCCGGAACTTACTAAAAGAGATAATACGGCGTCAGCCGGAAGATGCACTCCCGCTTCCAATGCTCGTCCCCGCGTTTCCAATCCCAACACCAAATCCTTGTAAGCGCCCGGAACCGTTTGGATTTTTACCGACTCAAAACCCAAGGACAAGAGCATCGCATACGCTTGCCGCTGCGACATGTCTTTCACTTCGGGTATCGTCAGCAATTGGGCGGAATGGGCATTGACGGTAAGATAAATCGTTCGTCCTTCCTTTACATTCGTCCCTACAGGCGGAATTGTTTCGAGGATACTCCCCGGTGTTTTGTTTTTGACAAAAACGGAATCCACTATGGCATACTGCAAGGCTTTTTGCTGAAAAAAAGGCGCCGCCTCCGCCACTTGCAGTCCTTTGACATCCGGCACGGCCACTTGTTTGCCGTGGTTGGTGTAAATATCCAACCACCAAAGGACAACAAAAACAAGAACGATAAAAACAATAACAGCTATTAATATATTCTTTACAAAGATATTTGAAAATAAACTTCGATTTTTCATAATAAATTTTTCAATAATACAGGCAAAAATACGAAAAAAGAAGATATGAAAATATAAAAAGGGAATAAACTATCAGCTTATTCCCCTGTATGATAAAAAAACCGGGATTTATCCGTTGTATTCGTCGGATACAGATAATTTTTTACGGCCTTTAGCTCTGCGGGAAGCCAATACTCTACGACCGTTAGCACTTTCCATTCGACTCCGGAATCCGTGTTTGTTTTTTCTTTTCCTGTTTGAAGGTTGAAATGTCCGTTTCATGACTTTATGTATTTTATTTTTATATTATCAATCCAATTGGGCTGCAAAGATAGAATTAATTTTCAAAAGGAGCAAGCACTTTTGAAAGTTTTTCTTCGGAAGCAAGGCCGGTTACCTTTTTTAATCTTCCCAGGGTTTGCTCAAAGCAACCCTGGGAAGATATAAGCATACAATACCTAATCGCAATAAAACTCACGACTTTTTAATTAAACGTAGTTTCGGCCATGTTGATAAAATAATTATATTTTTATGTAGCACGCATACGTTGGTCCCACTATGCTCTCCCAATCCGAGGAGCTTTTCGCCAGCGTCATGCTTCTATCGCCGGCGAGCACCAGTTGGGCCAGGTGGAAGTCATTTGTGCCAGTCGCCAGCCAGACCATTCCGACCCATTGTGCCGGGGCTGTCGAAACGGCGGCCCCCGTAGTCGGTCGTTTGGCTTTTGGGCACGAAGATGGAGCTTTTCCTCCTACATAATAAAATTTTACACCACCCTGCGTTATGTAACGGGTCGTACTGGCACCAGCGGGGAGAACCGTAATTGCACTGGTAGCCGTTTTCGAGCCGCTTGTCGTCGTAACCGTAATCGTAGCAGTACCGCTGGCGACTCCAGTTACCACACCGCTCGCACTAACGGTGGCTACAGCTGTATTGCTTGATTTCCAACTCACTGTCTTAACAGCGGCAGTGGACGGCGCTACGGTCGCAGTTAGCGTTTTTGTGGCTCCTGCGGCAATCACTGTCGCAGAGGTTGGACTTACAGTTACGCCGGTAACCGCGATAGTGACAGTGACCGCCTTGGCTGCAGAGGTAATCCCGCCTGCCGATGCAGTAATGTTTGTTGTACCGGAACTCACAGCGGTCACTACGCCGGTAGATGCATTGACAGTCGCAATCGCTGTGTTACTACTTGCCCAAGTGAGCGTTGCTCCTGTAACTGCCAAAGATGGGGTAACCGTAGCTGCCAGAGTTTGTGTCGCACCGACACTTGTCATGGTGGTCGGAGTAGTTGTAATAACTACGCTTTCAACTGTAACTACCGCTGGTTCCACTTTATTCCATAATCCTCCGTCCCATACATACAGACCCGCACCATCGGTCAGTTCGTCGTTCGTATTATACACGATCAAGCCTTGCAAGTCACTGTCAATGATAGAAGCCCTGTTGGTAAATACATCCGGAATCTGATCGATTTCATCTATATACACATTCAAAGGAAGTAAGCCAAGATTCGACCCTTCGGGAGTCGTCAAATCCAGTAATGCTCCTTTCACAGCATCCGTGTTTCCGCCAATATGTACCTGCGCTTGCAAAATGGCAGGCAAAACCAGCAAAAGGGTGGCAAGGCATGCCACCCAATTTCTTTTTGTTCTCTGTTTCATGTTCATTTTCTTCATTAAATTTTCTTCCATATAGGTTTCCAGCCACCGGTTTCTCCTGAAACGGGCCCTGTCCAGATATAAATACCTTCCGATCCTGTCGCGGTATTATAGACAATCAGTCCGACAAGTTTATCGGCTGCATCTTCATCAGTAGAAAACGCTGCTACACTGTTTAGAGTCAAACTGCTTACTTTGGGTAATAACAGCCCACCTACATACCCATTCCCATTGTTCAAATCCAGAACAGCACCTTGGATTGGAACATCCGTGTCAGCTCCTCCGATACGCACTTGCGCATTCACACTTGCTGCACCCAAAACGATGAGTATCAGCGCTAAAAAAATCATCTTTTTCATATTATTTGTATAATTTAAATTTGTGCTTCGAATAAGGCGCATAGCGCCTGTTTTATAAAAGAGCAAGGCAACCGGTAATTATAAATTTAATAAGAATGAAAAAAATCTTGAGGATTGCCTTACTCTAAGCGATGGGCGGACGCGTTCAAATAGCTAAAATGAGAGAAAAAACCATTGAACCTCTACGCCCGCCAATTTTCTATGACTTGTTCTGCATGTCTGTAGAATTTATGCCTCCAAGTCCCTGAGAAGCGGTTATTTAAAATAAAAAAACGTGGGACTTTAACTTTATTTGTTCTAGAGGTTCTGAACTACCCAATCCTACAAATAAGTCAAGCCCACGGATGAACGTGGACGTTTACTCATTTATTCTTGTAGGATTTGAAATTGTTCAGATTTCTAGAACAAGAATAAAAGCTAACGCTTTTCTTTAATGAATTATGTCCTTATAAAATACTTTCTATTTTGTAATAAATTTTTATCGTTTATTTAGTTGGCAAAAGTAATATCTTTTTTTGGAATTACCAAAAAATTACCAAAAAATAACTTTTTTTGGGTGTATTCGTGCACCTTTGTTTCGTGTACCCCGCATCCAAAAACAGCCCTTTATCCTAATTCGTAACTCAGAATTTCTGATTTCTGATATAATTTTACTACTTTTACGCGATTTTTGAAATAGCTAATTGAATTAAAGGTGTGAAAGCGCAAAAAACACTGTTTTTTATTATAAGTGTACTGCTGTTATTGGGATTTGTCAGCTTAGTTTTTCCAAAAAAAGGAATTACTTTTGGCGACCGGCAACTCTATTTTCCTACCATAGAGGATATTCTTTCGAAAAAAGACCATTCTTCGACTACGGCTTCCCAACGGATAACGGACTTGGAAGAGGGTTTGTCCATGCAACAAACACAACATGATTCGCTCTATTACGACTCGCTTTCTTTTTATATCGCTTTCTTCCAAAATCACCCTTCCCGGATGCACCTGCCGGAGGGTAATTGGAACTATTTCGATGATTTGTTTGAAACGTTCGATCATTGCAAGGAGCGGAACGAAGTTGTCCATATCCTGCATTACGGCGATTCGCAAATCGAAGGAGACCGCATCACAGGAAACATCCGGCAGAAGTTGCAGGAAAAATTCGGCGGGATAGGCCCCGGATTGTTGCCGGCTGTCCAAGTCATTCCGTCAACCGCTGTGGGACAAACGGCTTCGGAAAATATCGAACGCTACATTATTTCGGGCATGCATCAAAACAAAGCGCCCCACAGACGTTACGGGGCTTTGGGACAGGTGGGAATGACGGCCGGCGAGAGTTATATTTCGGTAAGCGCCCGGAACTGGAAAACGACAGCCGAAAAGGTAAAGGAATTTCAAAAAATCAGATTGTTCGTGGGACGTCCGAGCGCCAATTTTAAGGCGAATCTGTCTGTTCCCAACCAGGCTGTTTTGAAGAGAACGATCAGCGATAAAAAAGAACCGGTGGAAGTATTGTCCTGGACGCTGGACGAACCGGTTAAGAAATTTTCCTTACGGATAATCGGCTCGGGGGAAATATACGGCATTGCTGCAGATGGAACGTACGGCATTGCGATGGATAATATCCCTTTCCGGGGAAGTTCCGGAACATTTTTCAACAGCATGGATTCCACGGTATTAAGTTCCATGCTTGCGTATTTGAATACGAAATTGGTCTTGCTGGAGTTTGGTGGAAATACCATACCCGGTATCAAAAACGATAAAATAATCGAAAGTTATAAAAACAAAATGTCTGAACAAATCGCCTATTTCAGGCGGCTGTGCCCGGAAGCTAAAATCATCCTGATCGGGCCGGCGGACATGTCCACCAAAGTCAACGGCAAATTGCAGACACATCCCCGGTTGGAAAAAGTAGTGGAAGCCTTGAAAGAAGCGGCCTTGGAGAATGGAGCGGCTTTTTGGAATATGTACGAGGTGATGGGCGGGAAAAATTCCATGATCGATTGGGTGAAAAATTCGCCTTCTTTAGCGGCGCCGGATTACATCCATTTCAGTACAAAAGGCGCGGAACGGATCGCGGATCTGTTTTATGAATCCCTGTTGGTTTATTACGACTACTACAATTTTAAGAAAGAACACGGTAACAATGAAAAAATGAAAGAATGAAAAAAATGAAAGAAATAAAAGAAATAAAAGGAATACAAAAATATATATTGATTCTGTTTTTGCTTGGCCTCTGTATTCAACTGCCGGCGCAACGCTCGAAAAGCGATTTGCAGGAGGTAAATATCCGGGAATATGATTTTTTAGACTATGCCTACAAAGATATTCAAGTGCCCGGTGGAGATTCTACCCGCTTGAACCGGTTTTTCCAAAAAGTGGACACCTTGCTCCGGAAAGGGGAGGGGAGAATCAATATCTTGCATATCGGCGGCTCCCATGTGCAGGCGGATATGTTTTCGCACCAGGTTCGCCAAAATCTGGATGCCATCAATCAGGATTTCCGGACGCCGCGCGGATTTATTTTCCCTTTTTCCGTGGCGAAAACCAATAATCCGACCAACTATAAGGTAACTTATTCGGGCGAATGGGGTGCGGTGCGGAATGTGCAGCGAAACCGGAATATCCCCTTGGGAATGGGTGGAATAGCGGTTTACACCCGTGATACGCACGCCCAAATCAACATATCGCTCAATGCGGATCAAATGATGCGGTGGGATTTTAATCAACTCCGGCTATTGGGCCACGTGATGGATGGAAGTAGTGATATGGTCATTCCCGTCCTGCATTATACTAATGATTTGATTGAAGGAAAATTGGATTTGATCAGTAACACCTACCTCTTTGAATTGCCCGCGCCGGATGATTCTTTCAGTGTGGGATTTGTACAAAAAGACACGGTTCCCCATACGTTTGTGGTCAATGGATTTATTCCGGAGAAAGAAACGCCCGGCATTGTATATCATGCGATTGGGGTAAATGGCGCTGCGGTTCCTTCTTATTTGAATAGTGAACATTTTGAAGAGGAACTTCCGTTATTGAATCCCGACCTGATTATTTTTGCTATCGGAATCAATGATGCGGCGGCCGGTGATTTCACAGAAGATTCGTTTCGCCGGGATTACGATGCTTTGATTGAAAAAATCGAACGGGTCAACCCCGGTTGCGCTTATATTTTTATTACAAATAACGACTCGTTTCGGAAGGTTTCGCGAAGGAAATACGCTGTCAACCGGAATGGACTTATCGCCCGGGACGCTTTTTATAAGTTGGCTCAAAATCATCAGGGAGGCGTCTGGGATTTGTTTTCCCTCATGGGCGGCTTAAGTTCCATGAAGCAATGGCAGGATGACGGTTTGGCTCAAGCGGATAAAGTCCATTTCAAGAAAGACGGCTACCTCCTGATTGGGGATTTATTTTACAATGCACTGATTGATTACTATAAACAGATTGATTTTGAATAAAATACATGATATTTGATTTTCTGAAAACGCTATTTGCTTTTGATGCTAACTCGCCGCTCTTGTTTACCCAGTTTTATTTCTGGGCGTTCTTTGCATTGGTGTTTGCCGGATTTGCCAAGTTGCAAAACAAGATATGGATGCGAAATGCCTTCCTTTGTTTCGTCAGCCTTTTCTTTTATTACAAAACCAGCGGTCTATTCGTCTTAATCCTGATCGTTACTACCGTATTTAATTTTTACCAGGCCAAATTCATTGACACTTCCGGTACGGAAAAGAAGCGGCGGCTGTATTTGTTTCTCGGATTATTGGGTAACTTGTTCTTTCTCTGTTATTTCAAATACGCCTATTTCCTTACGGATGTTATCAATAATGTTTTTGGAATCCATTTGCGGGTGTTCAACGCCTTTGCCTGGATGGGCAACCTGTTCAGCAAAGGACAACCGTTTAATGTATCAAGTATTTTATTACCCGTAGGAATTTCTTTTTATACGTTCCAGAATATCAGTTACTTGATGGATATCTTCCGGAAGCGGATCAAGCCGGTGGAAGAAATCCTCAATTTCGGTTTTTACGTCAGTTTTTTCCCGCAATTGGTGGCCGGGCCTATTGTCCGCGCCAATGAATTTGTCCCCCAGATATACAAGAAATATTACTTGGGAAGAAAACAGTTCGGGTTGGCTATTTTCTGGATAATAAACGGATTGGCTAAGAAAATTATTTTAAGCGATTACATTGCCGTCAATTTTGTGGACCGGGTGTTTGAAAATCCGACCATGTTTTCCGGTTTTGAAAACCTCGTGGCCTTATTCGGTTATTCCTTGCAGGTTTACGCCGATTTTTCGGGATATACCGACATCGCTATCGGTGTCGCCATGTTGATGGGCTTTTATCTTCCCAAAAACTTCAATTCCCCGTACAAAGCCACCAATCCGGGCAATTTCTGGAAACGCTGGCATATCTCGCTTTCCAAGTGGTTGCAAGACTATTTGTACATTCCCATGGGCGGCAACCGGAATGCCACATTTGCCACTTATTTCCTGATAATCACCATTTCGCTTATCGCGTTGATTCTTTCCGGCAGCATTTGGGTCGGCGTGTTATTGTTGCTAATATTGGGAAGTCTTTGTTTTATCGCCTGTAAATATCCCGAGCGGAAGAAAAAGATAAATACCAACCTGAACCTGATGAATACAATGCTTATCGGAGGCCTCTGGCACGGAGCCAGTTGGAATTTCATGATTTGGGGCGGACTCAACGGATTGGGCATTCTGGTCTATAAGTTTTGGAAAGATTGGGATGTGTATATACGGACACAAGCGCTGCTGCTGTTTATCACTATTTGCTTGATACTGAATTGCATCTTCCCGCTGCCGGTCTTCCGGATACTATTGGTTTGGATTTGCATTGTCCTGACCGGAACTGCCGTCCGCCTGTTATACAACATTTTGGATGGCAAACGTTCGTTCAAGTATTTGGAAATGTGTTGGGCTGTCTTTCAAACCTTTGTCTTTATTTCATTTACCCGTTTGTTTTTCCGTTCCGGTTCCAACCTGGATCCTGCCGAAGCCAACCAGACGGCATGGGATACGGCGCAAAGTATGGTGGCGCAAATAGGGGGCAAATGGGATTTTTCCCAGATCGGGCAGATGGTTTATGAATACCGGTACGTATTTTCGTTGTTGATTATCGGGATGTTGATTCATTGGTTGCCGGAAAACTTCAAACGCCGCTACCGGCTGGGTTTTGCCAAATTACCCTTGACCCTAATGGCGCTAGTCGTAGTGGTTGCGGTTTTTATTATTTACCAATTTATCACGGCCGACCTTCAATCGTTTATTTATTTCCAATTTTAAGAAATTATCATTTAGGTAATCTGTGTTAATATTATTCATCATTTAAAATTAAATATCAAAAAATAGAGGGGAAGATGAATATATTGCAAACAAACCTTCCAAGTCTTTAAGACTTGGAAGGTTTATTAAGAAACGCAACCCTACCTTTTTCGCCTGAATCAAAGGTTGAGCGCCTCAACCCTAATTCCTAACGGCCAAAGACCGAGCGGTTCAAGGGCCGGTAAAGCGCTCGTTTTCAAATTGACAAATGGTCAAATTGATGAATTAATCATTTCTAGCGCAACGCACGCTATAAAAAGACGCCTTACTCCCATTATGCCTACCTAATCCCGATTCACCCGAATAAAAATTACGGTTCATGCCGGTGTTCACCGCAACAGAACTACTCGTATGAAAGTATGCTTGCGAGCCGTAAACAGTGCTGGAGCCTGAGCTATAGTATCCCACCAAAAGCACGTCGAAACCGCCATCGGCGCTAGAGAAGCTACTACCATAGGTAGCCGTACCGTTCACGGCAGTCGTGCTTTTCATCTGGCGACCCCAATAAGTCAAGTTTGTATTGCCTGTGTTCGGGCGGGTTCCCGTTGAACCGGTGTAGTCATAACCGGCTGCTCCGGAATAAGCAGTTTCTTGATTGGCGTATGGCTTGGGGTTAGAAGCAATTTCTTTTTCTAATTGTCCCCATTCATAATCACTTGGTAAATGCCAACCGGTCGGACAAATACCCTGACGGGTAGAAGTGGTTCCACTGAATGCATCGCTCGCTTCCGTTGCAGAAGTCCCGATATTAGCAGCAGCCCAGGTATAAATCAAACCATAAGTAGGATTGTTAATATAAACAGTCGAACTGGCATTCGGAAAATACAAGTAAGCTGCATTGTTATGACCCTGATTACCTGCTGCTGTGATGTTTTGTTTTGTAGCCCCTTGCATCGTATAAGTCGAACGCAAGTTCTGCGTCATCCAACAACCGGCATCGCCAAATTGGTGTGCATAGTAGAAATTTCCTTCTGCATCCGTAACAGAAGTACAGCAATCAGCATTCTTTATTGTCACTGTCCGTGATACGGTATATACTGCAGTCGGGCAAGCGCCGGTACTCGTTGCCACAATCGTAGCGGTAATAATCACTTGGATACCGGTGGCATCAATATTTGTATTGCCAATCAAATTGGCCGGATTGTATTTTACCGTTACCTTATTGCTTGCCGGAGTAGTACTGGTAGTAGCCGGCGTAAATGTTTCCACCGCATTTTCCGGATTGGTATAACTCCATGTGACCGAGGTAATCGTAAATCCGCTACCTACCGTTCCGCTCAAGGCATACTCATACATCTTTGTAAAATCAGCTTGTACCCGGGTATTCCAATCCGGATCGGTGTCACTGCTGCGTTTGATGTCAAAACAATTTTCACCACCTACCTTAAAACTGCTGTCTGTATTCAAATTAACAGTCACTGTTTTTGTGCTTTCAGCGATAGGAGTTCCGCTGATATTACCGTTCACCGTAATCACAGCCGATTGTCCGACAGCCGCTGCTGTAATCCCGTAATAATAACAGTTATCCACTGAATTGTAAGTCAAAGTACCGTTATAAGCAGCGCCTGCGAGTGTCGCCGTTACGTTGCTTACGGCCAAACTTATCCATTGTGCGGTTGACCAACCGGTAGGTTTTGTCAATTTGAAAGTGACACTTCCACAAAAGGACGTACCGCTTCCTACCGTTTCGATAGTTACCGCCGGCAATTCCGCTTGTACTATCGACCATTTACTTCCGTCCCAAACAAATACACCGGGGCCGCCCAAGTTGGCGCCGGTATTGTAAACCACCATCCCTTTGGCATGAGTTGGGTCGCCTCCATCCAACTGAAAATCAGTGGCTGTACTCGACAATGACACTCTCGGCAAAAGCAATCCCTTATTGGAATTCAAATCCAAACCGGCGCCGGTACGGGGAGCCTGGTCGGCTCCAATTACCACTTGCGCCAAACCAACTGCTGTCCCCAAACTCAGGAACAACCCCATTACAATGACTATTCTTTTCATTTCTTTCATTCTTTTCATTTTTTTAATTATAAAAGAACTACCGGTTTCCAATCAGTACCATTCCACACATAAATGCCTTTTTCAATCGAACCTGTTTTTGTCGGATTGTAAATAATCATACCAATGGCATCCGTATCCGTTTCCGCAACAGAATTGCCCAATTGCAAAATCGTCGTGTTCTGCAGCTCAAAGCTTGGCAGTAACAAACCGAGTTTTTGTGTTCCTAATGGAGATAAATCCAGAATCGCACCGGCGTGCGGTTCTTTGCTGTTATCACCGATAATCACTTGTGCATTTGCACCGGCTGCACTCAAAACGATAAGTGTCAGTGCTAAAAAAAACTTTGT
Organism: Candidatus Symbiothrix sp.; assembly: GCA_031261295.1. Classification (GTDB taxonomy): domain Bacteria; phylum Bacteroidota; class Bacteroidia; order Bacteroidales; family Azobacteroidaceae; genus Azobacteroides. Next base: position 25,256 of record JAISKT010000372.1, read on the forward strand.
TTTCATTATTTTTAATTTAAATTTGTATTTCGTACAAGGCGCATAACGCCGATTAAAAAGGGCAAGGCAACCGGTAATTATAAATTTAATAAAAATGAAGAAAAATGATGGGTTGCCTGTACCCTAAGCAGTGGGCGGACGCGTTCAACCGGTTAAAAATGAGAGAGAAAAAACCATTGAACTGAGACGCCCGCCAATTTCTACCCCCCAACCCCCTAAAGGGGGCTTTAGGGGTGCTTTTTATATGTGTTTTTAAAAATATTTTGACTTGTTCTGCATGTCTGTAGTATTTATGCCTCCAAGTCCCGAAGAAGCGGTTATATTTAAAATGAAAAAACGTGGGACTGAAACTTTATTCGTACTAGAGGTCTTAGGAAACCCGTACTTACAAATAAGTTATGCCCACGCATCTGCGTGTGCGTTACTTTATTCTTGTAAGTACTGAAATTTCCTAAGTTTCTAGTACAAGAATAAAAGCTTACGCTTTTTAAAGAACTATGTCTTTATAATCTATTTTCTAATAAAATTCTTTTATCGTTTAATTAATTGACAAAAGTAATATCTTTTTTCATAAAAACCAAGGAATTAGCAAAAAATAACTTTTTCGCATCAAATCAAGTGGGAAAGAAGATAGGGAATAAAAAAGAAATACGTACTTTTGTGTGATAAATTTACAATCATGGCACAAGCGGTAGGAATAAGAATCGAACGAAATGCACGCGGAATGGCGCATTATGCCCATATTGATTTGACTAAATATGGCGAAATGCTCATGCCGTTCTTTAAGGAAGTTGGCATAGAAAAAGAAGTATCTTCTTATAACAAAGAGTATGTGAAGATGATTGGCCAAGCCGAAAAAGATATAAAAGCCGGAAAAGGGAAAAAAATAGCTATTGCTGATTTATGGAAATAATTTACTCTCCGAAAGCCTTGCATGATATCGAGCAAATCAAAAGAAGTGGTTCAAAAATAGTGGAGAAAAGGTTTGAACGCATTTTACTCAGTATTTTGGAAACTCCTTTTGAGGGATTTGCAAGTCCGGAGGCTCTGAAATACGAACTTGCCGGAAAATGGTCACGAGAACTTTCAAAAAAAGATAGAGTAGTTTATCAAGTAAATGGTGATGATATTTACATACTATCCATTTTAGGACATTATAATGATAAATAATTGAAATGCAGATCAAGCTATTTGAATTTAATATGGTTCATGTAAATACCTATTTGATTTACGATGAAACCAAAGAAGCCGCGATTATCGATTGCGGCGCATCTACCGAAGAAGAACGGACAAGGATAACGGAGTATATCAATTTTCACGGCCTGAAATTAACGTATTTACTCAATACCCACCTTCATTTTGACCATGTGTTGGGCAACCGGTTTGTCTATGAAACCTACGGGTTGAAACCCCAATACCACGAAGCGGAAGATTTGATGCCGGGACTACGGGTACAAGCCGGGGCATTCGGTTTTCCCATTGATTATGAACCGGTCAGCGCGGAACATTTTATCAAAGAAGGCGATACGATTCAATTCGGGAATACGGTGTTGAAAGCGTTATTGACTCCGGGACATTCGCCGGGCAGCCTTTCTTTTTACAGTAAAGAAGATAACTGCGTGTTTACTGGCGATGCTCTTTTCCGTCACGACATCGGCCGAACCGATTTGTGGGGCGGGAATGAAGATACCTTATTAAATGCCATCCGTACGCAATTATTGAGCTTGCCGGAAGATACGGAAATCTATCCGGGGCACGGGCCGGCATCTACCGTTAAAGAAGAAAAAAAACATAATCCGTATATATAGTTATGAATTATGAGTTATGAGTTATGAGTTGGTTTACACACGATTTATAACTCATGACTCATAACTCATAACTCATAACTCATAATTTATAATTCTTAATTTTTAATTCTTATGCAGTTTGTTAGCCGTCACATTGGAGTGAATGAAAAAGAGATTGAAACGATGGTTTCAAAAATAGGTGTTAGTAGTTTGGAACAACTCGTAGAAGAAACGATTCCCGGAAATATCCGCTTGAAACAGGAATTGGAACTTTCCGAGGCGATGACTGAGCGGGAGTATGCGGAACACATTGCTGAAGTTGCTTCCAAAAACGAAATATTTACCTCGTATATAGGCAGGGGATGGTACGATACGTGTACGCCTCCCGCCATTCTACGCAACGTATTTGAGAATCCGTGTTGGTACACGTCCTATACGCCTTACCAGGCTGAGATTTCGCAAGGACGCTTGGAAGCATTGCTCAATTTCCAAACAATGATTAGCGATTTGACGGCGTTGCCGTTGGCCAATTGCTCATTGTTGGATGAAGCCACTGCCGCCGCCGAAGCGGCCAACATGCTTTTCCAAACGCGGAGCCGGGAACAAATCAAAAACAACGCGAATGTCTTGTTTGTGGACAACAAAATTTTTGATTCCACTTTAGCCGTATTGAATACCCGGACAAAACCTCAGGGAATTGTGCTGCAAAAAGGTGATTACCAAACGGTTGAATTTACAGGGAAAGAATATGCCGCCATCATCCAATATCCCAATTCGGACGGCTCGATTGAAGATTACAAGGCATTTGTAGAAAAAGCTGCTGCCCACGGAGTGAAAGTGGCCGTTGCCGCCGATTTGTTGAGTTTATGCCTGCTCACTCCTCCGGGAGAATGGGGCGCCGATGTAGTCTTCGGAAGTTCCCAACGATTCGGGATTCCCATGTATTATGGCGGGCCTTCCGCCGGTTATTTTGCTACAAAAGAAGAATATAAACGCAATATTCCGGGACGCATCATCGGAATTTCCAAGGATGCGCACGGGAAACGGGCCTTACGGTTGGCTTTGCAAACGCGCGAACAGCACATCAAACGGGAAAAAGCGACCAGCAATATCTGTACGGCACAAGCGTTATTGGCCACCATGTCGTCGTTTTACGCGGTTTACCACGGGCCGGACGGATTGAAAAACATAGCCGGACGGGTTCACGCCATCGCCGGTTTCCTTTCCAAGGAATTGACCGTTCTGGGTTATGTGCAGGAAAATAAAAACTATTTTGATACCTTGAAAATCCGCCTGGCTCCCAATGCCAATCGGGAAACATTGGTGGAAACGGCTTTGGAATGTAAAGTCAATTTCCATTATTTTGAAACCGGCGAGATAGGAATCAGTATCGACGAAACCACCCTTTTGGAAGATGTCGGCGTTTTGTTGTATATCTTTTCAGAGGCGCTACCCCTAAATCCCCTAAAGGGGACTTTAAGCCCCCTTCAGGGAGTTGGAGATGATATTCCTACCCAAATTTATTTTGATAATTCTTTTAAACGAAATTCTAATTATCTCACACACGCAGTCTTCAATTCCTATCATACCGAAACGGAATTGATGCGCTACATCAAGCGATTGGAAGTACGCGATATTTCGTTGGCTCATTCAATGATTTCGTTGGGTTCCTGCACGATGAAATTGAATGCCGCATCGGAGTTATTGCCTTTGAATGACCCGCATTTTGCCAATATTCATCCGTATGCTCCCCAAGACCAGGTAGAAGGTTACAAAGAACTGATTGAAAACCTGGCGTCTTATCTGGGAATCATTACCGGTTTGCCGGGCGTCAGTTTCCAACCCAATTCGGGTGCAGCCGGCGAATATTCCGGATTGATGACGATCCGTGAATACCAAAAATCCATCGGGCAAGGCCACCGGAACATTGTGTTGATTCCGGCTTCGGCTCACGGTACCAATCCGGCTTCGGCTATTCAGGCCGGATTCCAAACGGTTACCATTCAATTTGATGAAAACGGCAATACGGACATCGCGGATTTGAAAGCCAAAGCGGAAGCCAACAAAGATAATCTGGCGGCTTTCATGATTACCTATCCGTCCACGCATGGAATTTTTGAAACCAACATTGTGGAAATGTGCCAAATTATCCACGAAAACGGCGGACAAGTCTATATGGACGGCGCCAATATGAATGCCCAGGTCGGTTTGACCAATCCGGGATTTATCGGAGCAGACGTTTGCCACTTGAATCTTCACAAGACATTTGCGATTCCGCACGGCGGCGGTGGCCCGGGCGTAGGCCCTATTTGCGCAGCGAAACACCTGATTCCGTTTTTACCCTCCCATCCGGAAAAAGACGGCTCCAACTTGAATACAGTGGCTGCAGCTCCTTTCGGAAGCGCCGGAGTATTGCCGATTACTTACGGATATATCCGCATGATGGGCGGCCCCGGTTTGGCATTGGCCACTAAAATAGCCATTTTGAATGCCAATTATTTGTCTTCGCAATTGGAAAAAGACTACGGAATTGTTTACAAGGGAAATACCTCCCGCGTAGGACACGAATTAATCTTAGAATGCCGGAATATCAAATCGTATGCGGGAATTGACGAAACGGACATTGCCAAACGGTTGATTGACTTTGGGTTTCATGCGCCAACTCTTTCGTTCCCCGTTCATGGAACATTGATGATTGAACCGACCGAAAGCGAAAGTCTGGCCGAATTAGACCGTTTCATTGAAACGATGGCCACCATCCGGAAAGAAATTGAAGAAGTGGCTCAAGGCACTGCCGATAAGGAAGATAACGTGTTGATCAATGCGCCTCATCCGCAATATGAAGTGTGCGCCGATGAATGGAAACATCCGTATTCGCGGACCAAAGCGGCTTTCCCCGCAGAATGGATTCAAGAAAACAAATTCTGGGTGAATGTAGCCCGGGTGGACAATGCTTTTGGAGATCGGAATTTGGTAGCGGCGCAATGTGACTGTTGTTAACAATTATTATACATTGCCTTTTAAACATTTCGTCCGATAGCTTGTCAAAGCATTAACGAGTTTGTTTAACAATTAAATAATTAGCAATCATGAAAACAAGATTACTTTTCGCTTTATTTGCTTCCCTATTACTAACGGCTTGCGGTTCGGCAAGAACGGCGGAAGCACAAGTATATGACGTTTCAGTATATGCCAGTATTCCCTTGGCGCCCAATATTGTTTTAACGGTGGGAACACCCGTTATCGCAGCCCCGGGACCCGATTACATCTGGGTTGACGGCTATTGGTCGTGGGATAATTACTATGGCGAATACGTTTGGATACAAGGCTATTGGTCATTAGCTCCTTATATAGGCGCCTATTGGGTTCCCGGCTATTGGGAATATTACAGGAGCGGCTACAGATGGATAGATGCCTATTGGGTGCCGCGGGGTTTCAATATGCGTTACGGATATTACGATGGACGCTATGATTATTACGGTCGCCCGGTTTATTATCACCAACCGTACAACCACGGCGGTTATGGTTATGCGTATGCTTACGACCACAATCCAAGTCACAGGGATAGAGGCTATAACAGTTCTCCGTATTTCAATGACTCTCCCAGCAGGGAAAGAAGTCAGATTAATAAGGAATATAATAATCCCCGCTCTGCACCGACAACCGGCAGCAGGCAGTCAACCAGCACTCGCGAAAGAAGTAGTATTAACAATAGTAGTAGCACACGCGAATCAGGGATTTCGACAAGGACATCCACAAGAACTGAAACAACAACGACAACCAGGGAAAATTCAACTCCCAATGTGAATACGAGAAGTTCGCGTTCCGATTCGCAAAATACAGTTGCGCCTGCTTCCAGAACGGAAACCACCCGGCCGGCAGCTACTACAACAGCCCCAAGTTCTACGAGCACAAGATCGGAAAGTACGCGGACGTCAACAGTCCCAAGCTCTACGAACACAAGATCGGAAAGCACCCGCCAAACAACGACAACGACAACGACGAGTCCAAGCGCAAGCTCCAATAGCAGCCGGCAACAAAGTGTCGGGAGCAGCAGTAGCAGTAGTTCTTCGTCCAGAAGCAGTCAGAGTACGTCAGTGAGATCCGAAAGCAGCAGCAGTTCAAGACAGAATAGTAGTACAAGCAGTGGAAGCGGAAGCTCGAGGTCCAGTTCATCCGGCTCAAGTTCAAGTTCATCGTCAAGCAGAGGCAGCAGATAACATTTTAGATTCGTTGCACTTGCAAATATAAAACGAACTCCGGTTACTTATACAAAAGTAATCGGAGTTATTTTTTTGTGTTAATAAATGCTTCCAACTCACCAGTAAAACCCTGTGTTCAACCTAAAGGTTAGTGTAAGGTGTTGACACTGGTGTAAAATGCTCAAAGAAGGCGCGTAGCGCTAAAATCTTTGTAGCCGTGTGCGTAAGCGCACGGTAATGATACACACACAACACCCCAAGCAGCGTAGCTGCGACATTTTTATATCATTGCAATAATTATTAGAAGAAATCAAACAAATATTGGGGATCATACTCAATCTTTGCACTTTTCAACATATTCAGATATTCTTCTTGAAATGTATGCTTTTTATGATGTTCTTTCTGATTCTTGATATAATTATAAACTTTATCTATCTGTGACCGGGAATTACTAAAAACGCCGTATCCATCTTGCCATCCAAAAAAATGATTGGTTTCTAAATTTTTGTGATAAAATCCGGATGAGTTTGCTTTGATCTTATTTACTAAATCCGAAACGGAAATAGTTGTATGTAAACCAATTAATATGTGCGTATGGTCAGGATTACAATAAATAGCGAGTGGTTTACTTTTGCATTTAGAGATGATGCCACAGATATATTTTTCCATAGTAACTCTGTTCTCTTCCTTAATAAGAGATAAATGATTGCGTTTTACTGCGAAAACGAGGTGTACATACAGTTGTGAATAAGTATTTGCCATATAGTTAAAATTTTAAATTATTAATACGCTACAAAAATAGAAAAATATTCTAATATTACAAAATGGGCAAAAATGTCGCAGCTACGCTGCTTGGGGTGTTGTGTGTGTATCATTACCGTGCGCTTACGCACACGGCTACAAAGATTTTAGCGCTACGCGCCTTCTTTGAGCATTTTGCATTAGTGTCAACACCTTACACTAACCTTTAGGTTGAACACAGGGTTTTACTGGTGAGCCATGTTTCCGACTTGAACGCTATTGATTAAAGCATTATTTACAAACTGATTCAGGCTTTGTCCGTGTATGCGTGCTGTTATCGCCACTGCTATATTTTCATTCTCACAATCCTTAATATGTTCATCAACAACATAGCGGAAAGCGCTAATAAGTTCCTGAACTGTTTTTCCTTCAAAAGTAATAAGATCATTAATTCCCTCTACTTTGCCCAAAAAACATTGTCAATCGTATTATTTTCAGCGCAAAGTTAAAATATTTATTTTGAAAACAATAAGAAACATTAGGAAAAACACACCATAATTAATAATTTAGCAGGACTAATCTCGGAGCGATTACATTTGAACGGAATTTATATTTTTAAAATAACGGATTCAAACAGAATTTATAGCAAAAAAATACTTGTAAATTAAGCAAATTATATATTCCTTTGTTAGAATTTTAATTTATAGAAGTACAGAAAATGAAACCGGTTAAATATATTTTCTTATTTATAAGTATTATTATGTGCTGGAGTTGCCACTGGCCGGATCCTCCGGAATATCCCGTACTTGTTAAAGAAGATGCAGTATTCAAATTTTACAACAATGGTGATCCTACTTTAGACAAAATGAGTATGTACGTTCGGTTGTATTATCCGGTAGAAGATCAGATAGGTGGAGGAGATGAATGTAAAGAAAAAACAATAACCTCTTTCTTTTGCGGTGTGCTTCATCCATACGATTCAATTACAGGTTCTATCAGAGACTCTTATATTGGGTGTATTCGTTATGCGGAGTTTACAGTTTACTATGAAGACACTACTTCTTCCGACGGTTACCGTTTGCGAGGTCAGTATGTGGTAAACGATACGATTAAGCAAAAATATGCAGATCATGAATACAAATATCCGGATAAAACGACAATAATAGTTAATTGGCCCGAAGATTCTTTATTGTTTAAGTAGTTATTAAATAATAATTTAGGGGAAGTTTGATTTTCGTGCTTGCTCGTTTTTCATCTTCCCCTAACTTTTTCTTATTACTTGCAGGGGTATCATTTTTATATAAGTTGGTAACCGGTTTCAGTTGTTAAATTATCTTAAAATCTACAGTATTTCATGTACTTGGTATTGCAAAGTATTGAAATATCCATACATTTGTAACCAATTAGAAAAATTAGCGTCTTAAATGTAAATGATAAAATTAGAGCATATAAATAAGACCTATCACAATGGAGCGCCCTTACATGTTTTGAAAGGAATTAACCTTGAAATAGCACAAGGTGAAATGGTTTCCATTATGGGGGCTTCCGGTTCGGGAAAATCCACTCTGTTGAACATTCTGGGTATCCTCGACACCTACGATACCGGTAATTATTACCTGAATGACATCCTCATCAAAGATTTAAGTGAATCGAAAGCGGCTGAATTACGGAATAAAATGATTGGGTTTGTTTTCCAGTCGTTCAATCTTATCGGTTTCAAAAATGCAATGGAAAATGTAGCGCTTCCGTTATATTACCAGGGCGTGGGCCGTAAAAAACGGAATCAAATCGCTTTGGATTACCTGGAAAAAATGGGATTGAAGGAATGGGCCGGGCACATGCCGAATGAATTATCGGGAGGACAAAAGCAACGGGTAGCTATTGCCCGCGCTTTGATCACCAATCCGCAGATTATTCTCGCAGATGAGCCGACCGGTGCGTTAGACAGCAAAACATCGGACGAAGTCATACAAATCCTCCGGGAAGTAAATGAGACCGGAATGACGATGATTATCGTTACCCACGAACAAAGCGTAGCGGAAGCAACCGATAAAATTATTCATTTAAAAGACGGAATCATAGAATCAATTAAACTAAGAACTAAAAACTAAAAACTAAAAGTTGCGCGAAGCGCGGTAACAGGCGTCAGCCAACTTTTAGTTTTTAGTTTTTAGTTTTTAACTCTCAAATTAAAGTGTTTGATTTAGAAAACTGGGCTGAGATATTCAGCACGATTAAAAAAAATAAACTTCGTACGTTCCTTACCGGATTCTCCATATCCTGGGGGATATTCATGTTTTGCATTCTTCTGGCTTCCGGCAACGGTTTGCGGAACGGCATGTTATCCGATTTTGGAGACCGTTCGGTAAACAGCTTGCAGTATTGGGGCCGAAGGACTTCTATCCCTTATCAAGGTTTGCCTAAAAACCGTCCCATCCAATTAGACCATAAAGATGTGGAGTTGTTAAAAAACAAGGTGCCTGAAGCCGGCGAAATAACTCCCATGATTTTTAAGGATGTGACGGCAAGTTATGGAACTAATAGCTCCCTCTGTTCTTTCACCGGTGTGAATCCGGAATACATGCACATCAACGGAATCAAAATCAAGGACAACCAGGGCCGCTTTATCAACGGTATGGATATGAAAGAATACCGCAAAGTGGCCGCCATCAACAAACGGATGAAAGAAGTCCTCTTTAAAGAGGAAAACCCTGTCGGTAAAATGATTACCGTCGGCGGATTAAGTTATACGGTCATCGGCGTGTATGAAGAAAAAACATGGGGCGATCAGGAGTCCGCCTACATTCCCTTTACTACCGCCCAATTGTTGTACAACAAAGGCTGGGGCATACACGATATTTCTTTCACGTTGAACAACCTGAAAACCGAAGAAGAAAATGAAACTTTTGAGACCGGTTTCAGGGAAAAACTGTCCGTTGTCCATCATTACGACCCGAAAGACGATCGAGCTGTCGGCATTTGGAATCAATTGCAGAATTACCTTCAATTTTTGGGAATTTTCAACGGTATATCCGCTTTTATCTGGATTATAGGGGTAGGAACGCTCATTGCCGGAATTATCGGAGTCAGCAACATCATGTTGATAACCGTAAGGGAACGGACGCGGGAAATCGGTATCCGCAAGGCGTTGGGCGCCAAACCGTCTTCCATATTGGGAAGTATCCTTTTGGAAGCGATTTTTATTACGTCTGTTTTTGGTTACATAGGAATGTTTCTGGGCATCGGGTTGGGCGAATTGGCCACTTCCGTGTTAAATTCCCTGTCGGAACAACCGGAAACGGAACAAATATCCTCTATTTTTAAAGATCCGACGATTGCCGTGAATGTCGCTGTCGGAGCGATGCTTGTCCTTATTTTTTCCGGTTTGATAGCAGGCTATTTTCCTGCCGTGAAAGCCGTGAAAATACCGCCGGTAGAAGCCATGCGAACAGAAAACTGATTATTGATGACTGATAACTGTTGTAAATGTTTGATACAGATAGATTAGAAGAAATATGGGTCACCATCACCCGGAATAAAGTAAGAAGTTTTCTTACCGGTTTTGGCGTCTTTTGGGGAATCTTCATGCTGATTATCATGATGGGCGCCGGAGAAGGGCTGAGCCGGGGAGTGATGAAAGGCGTGGAAGGTTTTTCTACGAATTCCTGTTTTATGGGAGCCAGCCAGACCGGCGAACCCTACAAAGGGTTTCAAAAAGGCCGGAGCTGGGAAATTCACAACAGCGATTTGGATATCCTGACACGGTCTGTTCCTGAAATAGAACATCTGTCGCCGATTTTGTGGGGAGGACGTTCGGATAATAATGTGATATATGAGGAGAATGCCGGCACTTATCCCATAAAGGGATTAAATTCCAGTTACAGGTATATAGAAAATCCTTTTTTAACTCAAGGTCGTTTTATTAATGATATAGATATTCTTCAAAAACGGAAAGTCTGCGTTATCGGAACAAAAGTATATGAAGAACTATTTACAAAAAAAGGAGATCCCATCGGAAAATATATCCGGGTAGCCGGTATTTATTACCAGGTGATTGGAGTAGCTAAAGGAGTCGAAAATATTGGTATTAACGGCAGAACATCCGAATCCGTTGCCATTCCTTTTACTACCCTGCAGCAAATCAATAATCAGGGAGATGTCGTTCACATGTTGGCGGCTACGGCCAAAGACGGTTTTTCGTCTAAAGAGGTGGAGGAAAAAATGAAAGTCATCCTGAAAGCCAATAACAATATTTCCCCTACAGATACCCAGGCGATATGGAGCTTCAATTTGGGAGAACAATTCGATATGTATAAATACCTGTTTATCGGAATTGCCATACTTGTATGGATTGTAGGTTCGGGAACATTGGTTGCCGGTATCGTAGGCGTCAGCAACATTATGGTGGTAACAGTGAAAGAACGGACGAAAGAAATCGGTGTCCGGCGGGCATTAGGCGCCAAACCGGTGACCATTATTTCCCAGGTTATGTCGGAAAGTTTACTGTTGACGGCCATTGCCGGTTTGTTGGGACTCTGCCTGGGTGTGTTGACATTGCATTTGGCCGATGTTTATTGGTTGCAAAAAGCAGAAGACGTATTTTTGGCAGATCCAAGGGTTTCTTTCGTGACAGCCGTCATATCGACCGTCATCTTATTGATTTGCGGGTTGATAGCCGGTGCAATTCCAACCATGCGGGCGTTGCAGATAAAAGCGATTGATGCCATCCGGGAAGAATAGTAACAATAATGATAATACACCTCACCAAAGCCCCCTTTAGGGGGGTTGGGGGTAAATACAGTAATTTATGAAAAAGATTGGAAAAATTATTTTGTTTGTAATAATTGGTTTGATAGTAGTGTCAACCTTTATTTTCCTTTGGAATAAATCCCAGCCCGAAGTGACTGTTTATAATATTGTATCTCCTACCGTGGGGACAATAGAGAATAAGACCATTGCTACGGGCAAAGTGGAACCCCGGGACGAAATCCTGATCAAACCCCAGATATCCGGCATTGTTTCCGAAGTATTGAAGGAAGCCGGACAAATGGTGAATGTAGGAGAAGTAATTGCTACGGTCAAGGTAGTTCCGGAAATGGGGCAATTGAACTCCGCCGAATCCCGTGTGCAGGTATCCGTAATTAATTTGAAGCAAATTGAATTGGAATACGAACGCCAAACCAAGTTATATAAAACAGGGGTAATCTCCAAGGAAGAATTTGATGCTTCGGAAGCCGCTCACGACAAAGCCCTCGAAGAACGGGACAATGCCCAGGATGCTTTGGACATTGTACGGAACGGTGTTTCCAAAAAATATGCCAAATTGAGCAATACCCAGATACGCTCTACCATTACCGGTATGATCCTGGACGTTCCCATAAAAGCGGGAAACTCGGTGATCCAGGCCAATACATTCAACGATGGTACGACCATTGCTTCCGTTGCCAATATGAACGACCTGATTTTCAGGGGAAATATCGACGAAACGGAAGTCGGCAAAGTAAAAGAAGGCATGCCGATTGTATTGACCGTGGGCGCTATCAACAACGAAAAATTTGATGCGGATCTGGAATACATCTCTCCGAAAGGAACCGAACAAAGCGGCGCCGTATTGTTTGAGATAAAAGCGGCCGTAAAAGTTCCGGATGCGGTTTTTGTTCGTGCAGGATACAGCGCCAATGCGGAAATCGTTCTGGCACAAGCCTCAGATGTAATGACCATCCCCGAAAGTTGCGTGGATTTCAGTAATGACTCGGCTTTTGTCTATGTGTTGAAAGCCGAAAAACCGGAACAGGTATTTGACCGGAAACAGGTAGTCATCGGATTATCAGACGGTATCAATATTGAGGTGAAAGAAGGATTGAAGCCTGCAGACCGGATCCGGGGCAATGCGATTGACAAGAAAGCAAAAAAGGAAGATAAAAAATAATTTTTGGATACACGGTGCAAAGGTGCACGGTGCACGAAAAATAAATAAACAGAAATAAAAAACATGAAATACAATAGGAATAACCCGTGCACCGTGTACCTTTGCACCGTGTACCCCAAAATAGTAACGTTCGTCTTTTGTTGTTGTCTTTTTTCAATAACAAACGCTCAGACCAAGCAGTGGACACTCGAAAAATGTATCCAATACGCTATTGATCACAACATTACTATCAAGCAAATTGCGCTGGAAAAGGAAAGCGCCGAAGTGGAACTAAATACAGCGCAGATGAGCCGGCTGCCGAATCTCAATGCAAATGCCGGACAAACTTGGGACTTGGGATATTCTCCTGGAAAATCCGGTGTGAATGCCAGTCAAACCCAAGCAAACACCAGCTTTTCTATTGTTAGTTCAATGCCGCTTTTTACAGGTTTCCGGATTCCCAACGAAATAGAAAAGAATAAATTGGAGTTGAAAGCTGCTACCGAAAATCTGGAAAAAGCCAAGGAAGATTTGGCTTTGAATATCGCCTCCTTGTTTTTGCAGGCCCTGTTCAATAAAGAATTGGTGAAAATAAACGAAGAACAACTAAATCTGAGTCAAAAGCAGGTGGATAGGACTAATATATTGGTAAATGTAGGAAAAGTTCCCAAATCGCAATTATACGATATTGAATCACAGGTAGCTAAAGATGAAGTTTCTTTGCTTCAGGCTAAAAATGACCTGGAATTGGCGTTATTGGATTTGAGGCAAAGTCTGGAACTGGAAAACGACATTTCGTTTGATATATATACTCCTGAAATAGAAGATGTTATTTCCGAATACATGAACAGTGTACAACCGCCCAAAATTATTTTTAACAATGCCGTAAATATCAAACCGGTTATTAAGGAACAACAATACCGCGTACAAAGTGCAGAAAAAACATTGAAGATTGCAGAATCCGGTTATCTACCTTCGTTAAGTCTGAATTTAGGATATAATACCGCTTATTATCATATTTATGATTTAAAACAAATGAATCCGGAAACAGGTGAAATGGATCCCGCAAATAATACTGCTTTTTCCAAGCAATTCTCGGAAAATGGAAGAGAATACATTGGTTTGAGTTTGAGTATTCCAATCTTCAACCGTTATTCGGTAAGGAATCAGGTGCGCAGCGCTAAACTCAATATTCAAAACCGGCAATTGGCCTTGGACAATACCAAGAAGACGCTTTTCAAGGAGATTCAAACGGCTTATCTCAATGCTACGGCCGCCCAGGAAAAGTACCGCGCGGCAGGAAAAGCAGTGGACGCCGGCGCCGAATCTTTCCGGTATGCCCGGGAAAGATACGAAACGGGCAAGTCTTCCGTATTTGAATTTAATGAAGCGCGTACTAAATTGATTCAAAGCCGGGGAGAACAAGTACAAGCCAAATACGATTATATTTTCCGGACAAAAATCCTGGACTTCTACAATGGAATACCGATAAAACTGTAAGAATGAAAAAAATGAAAGAAATGAAAGAAATGAAGAAAATAAAAAGAATGGAAATGACAAAAACATTTCTTTCATTTCTTTCATTTCTTTCATTTTTTTCATTCTTTTCTTGTGGAACACAAGAAAAATATTTCCTTACGCAAGGTGAGATTTTCAAGACCACTACTCACATTAAATATCAATACCATAGGGATTTGGGAAAAGAATTGTTTGCGCGGTTGGACAGTTTCGATTTGTCGCTGAATCCTTTCAATTCCTATTCCATTATCTATAAGGTAAATCACAATGAAGCTGTGGAAGTGGACGATTGGTTTATCGCGGTTTTCAACCGGGCCAAGGAAATTTCCGAGATGACCGGCGGTGTTTATGACATTACTTGTGCGCCCTTGGTCAATCTGTGGGGATTTGGTTTTGAAAAATCGGACGAAGTCACCCCGTACCTTATCGATAGCCTCAAGCAATTTGTGGGTTATCAAAAAGTCCGGCTCGAAGGACGGAAAGTCATCAAAGCGGATCCCCGTTTGCAATTGAACGCCTCTTCCATTGCCAAAGGTTATGCCTGTGATGTCCTTGCCGAACTGTTGGAGTCGTATGGAATTACCGATTACATGGTGGAAATCGGCGGCGAGATTCATGCCAAAGGAAAAAATCCGGAGGGAGAATACTGGCAGATCGAAATCCTGAAACCCATCGACGATGCTACAGGCACAAAACAAGAAAGTTATGAAGTCGTTCAACTGGCTGATTATTCATTGGCTACTTCGGGCAATTACCGGAATTTCTATATCAAGGACGGGAAAAAATACGCGCACACCATCAATCCCCTGACCGGTTATCCCGTTGAAGGAAATATTTTGAGCGCATCCGTTATGTATCCGGATTGTATGACGGCAGATGCCTGCGCCACGGCTTTCATGGCGCTCGGATTGGAAAAAGCCTGCGCCCTTGCCGAGCAATTTCCCGGTATGGATTACCTGTTTATTTATGCCGAGGAAAATGGAAACTTACTGGAAAAACGCCGCAAATAAAAAGCGCCCGCAAAGTATTCGATTTCTCGAAACTTTCCAAGGCGCTCTCAATCAAAATTATGAATTTTTGAATTTATTTTGCTACTACGCGAACCATTTCCAATACTTTGTTGGAATAACCCCATTCGTTGTCGTACCAAGACACGATTTTGGCGAAGTTACTATCCAAAGAAATACCTGCACCTGCATCATATACAGAAGTTTTGGCACAACCGCGGAAATCGGTAGATACAACCGAATCTTCCGTGTAACCCAAAATGCCTTTCAATTCGCCTTCGGAAGCGGCTTTCATGGCTGCGCTGATTTCGTCTTTAGTGGCCGGTTTTTCCAAAACAACCGTCAAATCGACAACGGAAACATCAGAACTTGGGATACGCATGGACATACCGGTCAATTTACCGTTCAATTCGGGAAGTACTTTGCCTACGGCTTTGGCAGCGCCGGTAGAAGAAGGAATAATGTTTTCTAAGATACCGCGACCACCTCTCCAGTCTTTAGCTGAAGGACCATCTACTGTTTTTTGGGTAGCCGTAGCAGCATGAACGGTAGTCATCAAACCTTTTACGATACCGAATTTGTCGTTCAATACTTTAGCGATAGGAGCCAAACAATTGGTGGTACAAGAAGCGTTAGAGATAATATCTTGACCGGCGTATTTGTCGCTGTTTACACCATAAACGAACATAGGGGTATCGTCTTTAGACGGAGCCGAAAGGATTACTTTCTTTGCACCGGCAGTGATGTGTTTGCGAGCAGTTGCATCATCTAAGAAGAAACCGGTAGATTCAACAATTACCTGAGCGCCTATTTCATTCCATTTCAAATTTTCCGGGTCTCTTTCTGCTGTTAAGCGGATCGTTTTGCCATTAACGACCAAGTTGTTGCCGTTTACAGACACTTCGCCTTTGAAACGTCCGTGTACGGAATCATATTGTAACATATAAGCTAAATAATCAGCTGCCAAAAGGTCATTGATACCTACTACTTCGATATCATTAGCGAAATTATACACTGCTGCGCGGAATACATTACGACCAATACGGCCAAAACCATTAATACCTACTTTAATCATTTTGAGTTTAATTTTTTATAGATTAATATAATTTGAATTACTAAAATCTTTTTGCAGCGCAAAAGTACTATTTTTTTGATAATCTATCAAGGAAATTTTAGGTTTTCTTTTTCGATATTTTTGATTATTTTCGCATTCGCATTGGGTGGTTGCACAAGTCGAAAAAACAACCATCACAAGTGTACAAACAAGTATCCGGAACAAATCGGTTTTTTTCATATAATGAATGTGTAAATTAAGGGTGTAAAGTTACAAACCTTTTTTATTTTTAGCTGTTTTATTCATATTAAATAAAATTAAAATTATGAGTTTTATAAAAGAATTTGAAGATTTTGCCATGCGCGGCAATGTAATGGATATGGCTGTCGGTATTATCGTTGGCGGCGCTTTCGGTAAAATTGTCAGTTCGTTTGTGTCCGACATTATTATGCCGCCTATCGGCTTATTAATCGGCGGCGTGGATTTTTCCAAACTGGCTGTCACGCTCAAACATGCTACTACCAATGCCGCAGGAGCAGTCACGCCGGCGGTAACCGTCAATTACGGGAGTTTCATCAATACGATTATTGATTTTTTGATTATTGCTTTCGCCATTTTCCTGATGGTAAAAGCCGTGAACAGTTTTCACAGGAAAAAAGCGGCAGCGCCTGCTCCTCCCGCTCCTCCCACCAAAGAAGAACAACTGCTGACGGAAATCCGGGATTTGTTGAAAAACAAAAAATAAATAAAGTTTTCTGTCATTGCGGCTCTCAGGAGGTCTGTCATTGCGAATTCTCAGGAGGTCTGTCATTGCGAATTCTCAGGAGGTCTGTCATTGCGGGCTTGACCCGCAATCCCC
>JAISKT010000376.1 GCA_031261295.1 Candidatus Symbiothrix sp.
AACGGCGGAAGCCGATGGTTGGAAGTGGGCGGTGTCAGTTTTCAACCTTCGGAATTAGCCAAATTGTGTTTAATCGGAACAACGGCTTTTTTCCTGTCGAAATACAACAAGTCGGATAAGAACATCAATTATAAAATTATTTTATTTGCGTCAATCGTTACCTGTGGAATTATTTTATTGGACAATTTTTCCACAGCAGTCTTATTGTTTGCCGTAGTGGTAATTATGATGTTCATCGGACAGATTCCATTCCTGAAATTATTGAAACTGGCGGCAATTTGCATCGTGGCAGGCGTGGCTTTCATCGCTGTGATTCGATATACACCTGATAATGTCTTGAAATCGGTTTTCCCGCGGGGTGAAACGTGGAAAGCGCGTATGACCCGACATTTTCAAGAGGAAGAAGTCGGGGATAAAGATTACGTGATAACCGATGAAAATTATCAAGTATCGCACGCCAATATTGCCATTGCACGGGGAAAGTTATTTGGAAATTTGCCGGGAAATAGCCGCGAAAGGGATTTTCTGCCGCAGGCGTATTCCGATTTTATTTTTGCCATTATCATCGAAGAATTGGGAATCGTGGGCGGAATAGGTGTACTGGCGCTTTACATCTTCCTGTTCATTCGAGCAGGAATCATTGCCAACCGGTGCGAAAAACTATTCCCTAAATATTTGGTGATAGGATGTGCGCTGCTGCTTGTGATACAAGCGCTGACCAATATGGCGGTCGCCGTCAATTTGATACCGGTTACCGGACAACCTTTGCCTTTGATAAGCCGGGGGGGAACATCGACTTTGGTCACTTGCGCCTTTATCGGAATCATCTTGAGTGTCAGCCGTTTTGAAAATTCAAACGGTGTCAAAAGGGAAGAAGAAATTGTAGAAGAATTGGAAGAAGAAAAACAAGCCGCGCATGAAAGCCCGTCCATATTCAGCCCTCAATACGCGGAAATGATTAATGAAGAAGATTATGAAGAAGCATAAAATAATCATCAGCGGAGGCGGCACCGGGGGACATATTTTCCCGGCCATCTCTATTGCCAACGCCATCAAAGCAAGGCATCCTGAAACGGAAATTCTTTTTGTAGGAGCCGAAAACCGGATGGAAATGGAGCGCGTTCCCGCTGCCGGTTACCCGATTGTGGGATTGCCGGTAGCCGGATTTGACCGCAAAAATCTGCTGAAAAATATAAGCGTACTTTTCAAATTGTTCAAAAGCATCCGTTTGGCGCGTAAAACGCTGAAAGATTTCAAACCGGACATGGCTATCGGCGTGGGCGGTTATGCCAGCGGCCCCACCTTGAAAGCGGCCAACCGTCTGGGCATCCCTACCCTACTCCAAGAACAAAATTCGTATGCGGGGGTAACCAACAAACTATTGGCCAAAAAAGCGGCCAAAATTTGTGTGGCTTACGAAGGTATGGAACAGTTCTTTCCGCAACAAAGCATCGTACTGACCGGCAATCCCGTTCGCCAAGATTTGGTATGTACGGAAGAAAAGCGGAAAGAGGCTTATTCCTATTTCAATCTCGACCCGAATAAAAAAACCATCGTGGTTATTGGCGGAAGTCTTGGTGCGCGGACGATTAATGAAAGTATTTTGGCTTATCTTGATTCCTGTCATTGCGGGCTTGACCCGCAATCTCATGAAAATAATGGGGTACAATTCGTGTGGCAAACAGGGAAGAATTTCACCCCTCCCCCTGCCCCCTCCCCACAAGGGAGGGGAACGCAAAGCGCAATAACAGGAGCTAACCCTCCCCTCCCTTGTGGGGCAGGGGTGACACGCCTCGAATTTATTTCCCGCATGGATTTGGCTTACTCCGTTGCCGACTTGATTATATCGAGAGCAGGCGCCAGTTCCATCTCCGAATTTTGCATCTTGGGTAAACCGGTAATTTTGGTTCCTTCACCCAACGTAGCCGAAGACCACCAGACGAAAAACGCTTTGGCCTTGGTAAAACGCGATGCAGCCGTATTCGTTTCCGACAAAGATGCTGTAAAAGAGTTGGTAACCAAGGCTTTGGAATTAGTTGCCGACCAAAAGCGTTTGCAGGAATTGAGCGAAAATATCCTGAAAATGGCTTTGCCGGACGCAGCAAATAAAATTGTGGATGAAATAGATCGTATCTGTCATTGCGGGCTTGACCAGCAATCCCCAAAAAAAGGAATTAACGTTGCGCAGGAGATTGCGGGTCAAGCCCGCAATGACAAAACGCATGACAATATCTATTTCATAGGTGCAGGCGGTATCGGCATGAGCGCTCTTGTGCGTTATTTCTTAGCCAAAGGCAAACGGGTGGGCGGTTACGACCGGGTTGAATCGGATTTGACACGCCAACTGAACGCCGAAGGAGCCGAAATTCATTACGAAGACAATATCGACTTGATTCCGGAAATTTACAAGGACAAAGCCAATACCTTGGTTGTCTTGACACCGGCCGTTCCAAGCGATCATTCCGAATTGGTTTATTTTCGCGACAATGGATTTGAAATTCTCAAACGGGCGCAAGTCTTGGGCGAAATTACGCGGACAAACCGTGGCCTGTGCGTTGCCGGAACACACGGAAAGACAACCACTTCGAGCATGATTGCCCATCTATTGAAACAATCGAAAGTGGATTGCAACGCATTCCTCGGCGGAATATTAAAAAATTACGACAGCAACCTTTTGTTGTCCGACAAGAGTGATTTGACGGTGATTGAAGCCGACGAATACGACCGCTCTTTCCATTGGTTGACACCTTATATGGCGGTAATTACATCGGTTGCTCCCGACCATTTGGATATTTACGGCACCGGGGAAAATTACCGCGAGGCTTTTGTTCATTTCGCCTCATTGATTCGTCCGGGTGGCGTGTTGCTGATGGAGGCAGGGGTGGATATACCGTTGCAATTGCAGGAAAATGTCCGGCTTTACCGGTATTCGGGAAGCTCATGTTCGGACAAGGTTCGACCTTGTCCGGGCTATTCCGACAGGTTAGAACCTGTCAAAATAGAAAGGCGCGAGGTAGAACCTCGCACCAACATAGAACCTCGCACCAACGTGGAACTCCATGCCAACGTAGAACCTTGTGCCAACCAAACCACTTCTGAGTTTTATGCTCAGAATATTAGAATCGGCAATGGTGAAATTCATTTCGATTTTGTTTCGCCGCAAGGAATCGTCCACGATATTCAATTGGGTGTACCCGTAAAAATCAATATTGCCAATGCCGTTGCCGCTTTAGCGATTGCACAATTAAACGGTGTCTCCGACGAAGAATTACGTGCCGGAATGGCTTCATTCCGGGGTGCGAAACGGCGATTCGATTTCCATATCAAAACCGACGATTTGGTTCTGATAGACGATTATGCCCATCATCCCGAAGAATTGGCGGCCAGCATTTCCTCCGTCAAAGAACTGTACCCGGGTAAAAAGTTGACGGTTATTTTCCAACCGCATCTGTATTCCCGCACCAAAGATTTTTACAAAGAATTTGCCGCTTCCTTGTCCTTGGCCGACGAGGTAATCTTGATTCCAATCTATCCGGCACGCGAAGAACCCATTCCTGGTGTGTCTTCACAGATGATTCTCGACTTGGTAACAACGTCCGAAAAGCATTTGTACAGCAAGACGGAATTGTTGGAAAATATTAAAAAAGGCCGGTACGAAACGTTATTAATAGCGGGCGCCGGTGATATTGAATTATTGGTTGAACCCATAAAAAATTTATTGTATGGTTAAGAATATATTGCTGTTTTTGGCGGCAGGTTTTTTATTTACCTACATGACATTTGCCGTGGCTTATCTGAATCCGCAAGCAGGTAAAAACACTATCTGCGATACCATTCAAGTAAGCGTGGTTGATACATTGGAACGGCATTACATCTCACGGAATGAGGTGGTGAATATGTTGAAAAATGCCGGTTTATCGCCTGTCGGAAAAGACGTTTCGATAATTAACACTTCCGCCATAGAAGAAAAATTGCAGGAAAACAAACTGATTAAACGGGCGGAATGTTATAAAACAGTCAACGGGAAAGTCCACGTAAAAATCTATCAGCGGATACCGCTTTTGCGGGTGTTTTCGACGAAAGGAAATTATTATGTGGATATTGACGGTGAAAAAATGCCGGTTCCCCGTAACTTTGCCGCTTATGTTCCGGTAGCAAGCGGACATATCGAAACCGAATACGCACAAACTAAATTGTACGAATTTGCGTTATTTCTTCAAAGGGATAAATTTTGGAATTCCCAGATTGAGCAGATATATATCGAACCCAATGAAGATGTTGTTTTAACGCCTACCGTTGGAAATCATCAAATTATTTTGGGAAAAATTGAGAATTACGAGGAAAATTTGGATAAATTGCGCCTGTTTTACGAAAAGGGATTAGACAAAGTGGGATGGAACCGCTATTCGGTTATCAACTTGAAATTCAAAAATCAGGTAGTTTGTAAAAAAAACAATTAATATAAAATTCAGAATATGGAACAATTGATTGCAGCGTTAGATTTGGGAACTTCCAAGATGATTGCCATGGTTGCCCGGAAACAATATGGAGGCGGATTATCGATTCTTCATACAGAAAAGGAAAAACCGGAAAATAACAATATCAAAAGAGGTTATATTCACAATATTAATGTGACATCCGCCAAGATTTCCGGATTAATCAGAAAATTGAATTTCAAACTCAAAGAAAATTCATTGGAGAAAATTTATGTGGGAATCGGTGGACAATCACTCCGGACAGAACAATTCTGTGTGAAAAAACCGGTGGAAGGCGGGGTTGTTACCAAAGAAATAATTGACGGCCTCAAAGCAGAAGCCGATTTTTATGTACCGGAATTTGCCAAAACATTGAAAGTGCTTGAACCGGAATATTACTTGGACGGCGCTTTAGAAACACATCCGGAAGGAATTAACGCTTCCGAAATAGAAGTCCGCTTCCTGTTGATTGTGGGAATGTCAACCTTGCAAAAGTTGGTGGAAAAAGTAATTCTTGACAGTAAAATCAATGCTGCCGATTTTTTCATTTCCCCTTTGGCTACAGCCGAAGCGGTTTTGACGAAAGAAGAAAAAGAATTGGGCTGTGCCTTGGTCGAATGGGGTGCGGGCATCACTTACGTTTCCGTTTACAAAGGCGGAGCGTTGAAATATCTGATTACCATTCCCATAGGCGGGTCGGCCATCAGTAAGGACATCCGCAGTCTGAATGTTTCGGAAGAAGAAGCCGAAAAATTAAAGTCGGAATACGGTAGCGCTATTTTGAATCCGAATGAAAACAGGACAATAAAAATAGCCGAAAACACAGATTCACCGCGCGAAGT
This sequence comes from Candidatus Symbiothrix sp., assembly GCA_031261295.1. Lineage (GTDB taxonomy): Bacteria > Bacteroidota > Bacteroidia > Bacteroidales > Azobacteroidaceae > Azobacteroides. Next base: position 5,318 of record JAISKT010000376.1, read on the forward strand.
AAAAATTGCCAATCTGAACGAAATTATTGAAGCGCGGGCCGATGAAATCATTGCCAATATAATCGCTCAAATAGGCGA
>JAISKT010000033.1 GCA_031261295.1 Candidatus Symbiothrix sp.
GATAAACACGGTCTATGTTTTGGATGACGATTATTATGAGCAAAAAGATGGAAAACCTGTAACACCCTCGACATCGTTCATTACAGGATTAGAACGTTTTAATGGCAAGTATTTATATACCTATGGTTATTTGACGGAAGATAGCTCGAAGTATGTTTGTGGTTACCATATAAAAGGAAGCGAAAATTCCATATCACAAATAAGAAATGGAATTGGATCGGCTCCTTTATTTAATGATCAAAATGGTGAATCGCCGTATATTGGAAATGATTTTATTTGGCAATTTACTATTATAATTGTCGATGATCCAGATGGTGATGGATATATTGACCATAGCGGCGTTGCTCCTTGGGATACTGGAAACGATCCCGCCCTTGTACCTTGTTGCCGTGGTATCAGAGGCGATCTGGGAGATAACATAAGTTTTGAAAATGGCAGGCTTGTGGTAGATTGGAATGATTTATGATTTGACTTCTGGAGGCGATGCTGATTACCCTCAGCTGTAAAGAAGAAAGCGCTTTGTAGTCCATGGCTGGGCGCTTCGTAGCAGGTTTTGACTTCGTTTAATATACGTTATGCGACATGGGCGCTAAATTTGTTGGAAAATATTGTATAAAATACCCAAGAAGGCTTGACAAAAAGAAAAAAGGGAATATTAGGAATCTATAACTTTTGGGGGAAACTATATGAAATGTTTGTTAATCTCAATTTTGTTTTTACTTATACCGTTTTGTCTTTTTGCGCAATTTTCTGTAGGAGTAAAAGCATCTCCAATCCTTTTTGGCAGTTGGACTTTTAGTACTGGTGATATTGAAAATGATACAATAGCTACTGGAGGTTGGGCACCTATTAATTTTGGTGCGTTTTTCAATTATTCATTTAAAGAACATTTTGCGATACAGGCAGAAATAAAACCTATGGTAGAAAGTATTTCGTGTGATATAACAGATAAGGATATTGATGGCGGATGGTTTGATTTTACTTTTATTGAGATACCGCTGTTATTTCAATATAAAGGGCAAAGTAGATTTCGTTGGTTTGCGGAAGCAGGTTTCTCATTGAAATTTTTAGTATTAGCGGATCATCATTTTGGTCAGGATAAATATGATGCGAAAGAATATTTTAATAATGTTATATTTAAAAGTAATATAGGCGGAGGTATAATGTTTGATATTACAAAAAATTTTACTCTGATAGCTGATACTCGGTTAGGATATGATATTACACCAATCGGTAAAAAGAGTATTATTGAGAAAGTTGAAAAAGAATGGTCTTTTGATAATATACGTCCTTTGCATCTAACCGTAATATCAATTGGAATCGCATATAAATTTTAACAATAAAATGTACAATATATGGTGTACGCCCCCACTGCACATAACCAGATTGTCGGAAAAGTCATTTTGCAGAAAAAATGCGCATCTAAATGAGTGTTTTATAGTAGTTTTAGGGCATGAAATGAGGGTAAAATTTTGCATGAAGGCCTTTTTCGACAGTCTCAACATACGTTATATGCAATTTAGGCTGAACTTGGTTGGAGAATATAGGTAGAATAATGTATTGACAAATATTGTTTTATGAAATATACTTAGTATAAACTGGAGGGGAATATATGGCAAGCATTACAAGGATATGGAATGAAAAACAAAAAAATCTAAAGGCTTTATTGCCCGTTGAAAAAACATTCAATAAAGGCAAAGAATTATTACTGGAAATGCATAGTTTGGTGCATGATAAGAAGGTGTATAATACAAAAATTGAAACATTTTATGACAATTTATGGGAAAATTTAAATGAAGACACCTGCAAAATAATTTCAAATAAAGAAACATCCATAGTATGGAATATATGGCATATTACCAGAATTGAAGACTTAATCGCCAATATAATAATTGGAAATAAGGAAACCATATTTAATAAAGAGATTCAGACAAAATTGGGTATAAAAATTAAAGACACCGGGAATGCAATGACATATTCTGAAATAGAAACATTTAATAAAAGTGTAAACATAAACGAACTAAAGGAATATAGGGTCAAAGTAGGAAAATCAACAAAAAGAATAATTGAGGCTCTTGAATTTGGTGACTTAAAAAGAAAAGTTGAAAAAGATCAACTTGAAAAAATAATGCAAAATGGAGGTTTAGTAGATGATCCAAAATCAATATGGTTATTGGATTTTTGGGGAAGGAAAAATATATTTGGATTAATAATGATGCCAATAACACGACATCAAATAAATCATTTTCCCGACTGTTTTAATATAAAACAACGGAAAAATCGCTCTGGTTGGTAGGTAGCGGAAGGGGACATTCGGGATTATTCCCCAAAAATCGCTATAAACAAGGAAGTTATAGAATTATGCAACGCAAGACAACACGATTAACCTTTAGCCATACTATTTCTCATGAAACCATAGGTCTGATTGGTGCAGGCAGTAATTTTGCTTGTTATATGTGTGGGGCAACATTGGCAGAACGGCATCAATTGCGGATCAATTGGAATTATTAAATTGGCTGGCAAAAAAGTTCCCAAGAAAATAAAGGAAATTTGATATGATACAATACATAGGAATGTTAATACCCTTGATGGCATTGTCCATACCGATTGTGGCGATCACCCTCTCGTACAAACAAAAGTCCCAAAAGAATAAAATACGGGAAATGGAATTGCGGAAAGAGATTTTGGAATTGGAGATAAAGAAACAAAGCGGGACAGTTAAATTGCTGGAAGAAGAAAACAAGAAATATGATAAAATTATTTTCGAGGCAAACGGAAAGGGAAACTAAATATCCCTAAGTTCCGCCCCTACGCGAAGTACCCCACCCCCGCCTCGAAGATGCGCTGGCGCTTGTTCCCCGGTATGTTGACGTGCACGTATTCCCCGCAGCGCTCCGAGTGGGCCATCTTGCCCAGGACCCGGCCGTCGGGGCTGGCGAGGGCCTCAATGGCGAAGTCCGATCCGTTGGGGTTGTCCGGCTCCGCCATGGTGGGGCGAGCCTGGGCATCGGCGTAGCAGAAGGGGACCTGGCCGGAGGCGAAGAGCGCCCTGCCCTCCTCCTCCC
>JAISKT010000063.1 GCA_031261295.1 Candidatus Symbiothrix sp.
ACGGAAAACGGTTATTATGAAGGCGGAAAATATTACTTTTACATCCGCGACCATTTAGGTAACAACAGGATAGTGGCGGATGAAAATGCAAACATAGTGCAGAGTACGGAATATTATCCTTTCGGAATGCCATATGCAGACGGTATCGGCAGAGGAGTGCAACCGTATAAATTCGGAGGTAAGGAATTGGAAGATATGAACGGACTAAACTTGTACGATTTCGAGGCCCGGATGTTGGCTTTTGATATATCGAGGTTTATGACGATTGACCCGCTGGCGGAAAAGTATTATTCGATAAGTCCGTATGCGTATTGCGGTAATAATCCGATAAAATATGTTGATCCGGATGGGAAAGATTTATTTGACTTCCGTGGTAATTTCATTGCCCGTGATAATACCCATATCATTCGGGTTATTAATAGAGATGGTACAGAAACTACTTTAAGTCGTTTTTATGCTTACAGTGGTAGTAATACGGCAGTATCAAATATTTTATCTTATTACGGAAATGAGGTCGGGATAACCGGCAGAGTAACAACTGGTAGCGAAGGAACTACAAATTCAGACTCAGGGTTAGCATATACTCAAGAGAAGAATGTATATGTAAATACAAAGGGTTCTAATATCAATGAATTATTAGACAATACGGAAAATATGAAAAGTACTTTGTTTCACGAAAAAATTCATCAAGAAAGAGGTCATGGTGAGGTAAAACTTACAGACGCAAAACATTCACTTGTTTATGGCGCTCAAATTACGGATTCGTCATTTAAAGAAACAACAGATAAATATAAACAAGGAGTGATAGGTTCTTTCGTGGATATGTTGCAACATTCTGATTTAGATGAGTTAAATAATAGTTATTATAATACTATAATACTATAATAAACACGGTAAATGATGTGAATAAAACGATTAAAAACTCCGGATATCAGATTCGGATATCGTTAGATGGTACCGGAAATTTATCTTCTTTTACATTAGTTAAATTATGAAAAGGTCATATCAATACAGTGTAAGATTTATAGGAATCGTATTATTGTTTGGATTGTTATCTTGCAAGTCCGAAAAAGAAAAGATGATCAGTCTTATTTGTGAGGATAATTTCACGTATTGGCTTAAACTTAATTGGGATGAGGAATATCATGTACACGATTCTTTTTATATTCGTTTTGGGAACGATGGAAGCTACGGTTACTATGATTTTGTCCGTGGAAGTCAATTTCTTCAGAGTGAAGAAACCGATGTACTCTATCCCAATCACTGGGAAATAAAGGATGATTCAACCATTGTATTAAAAAGAAATCATCCTGTTGTGCCTCAATGGAGTAGTGATGGATATGAGAAAAAGATAATCTATCTGACAAAGGATACAATGATACTATCATACGACAATTCTTATTTTCCGGAAAAAGTATATAAGGATACACTGGTTACTCCTCCGGATTCAATAAGAAAAATCATTGAGAGCTATAAATAACTAAGCGGTTCGGCGGAAGCAAAACTTCCGCTGGCTTGCACAAAAAACAAATTAATAACAATTTAGAAATAAACAAAAAATGAGAAAAGTAATTTTAAGTATAATAGTAGCCTTCTTAGGTATAGTATCAGCAAATGCACAATTTTATGCAGGTGGCTCTTTCGGCTATAATAGCAGTACCACCAAAGGGGATAAAAACACAACGTCCTCATTCTCTATCGCTCCGATGGTAGGGTATCGTTTAAATGATAAATTGGATTTTGGGCTGTCTATATCCGCAAATTCTTATAAATCAACGTCAAGGGTGGAGGGATATGATGCTTTGTATTATGCTGTAAAATACAAAACACAAGATTTTTCTGTTGCGCCTTATCTTCGTTATTCAATGATTAAATTCGGCAAGTTTAATATATTAGGCTCTGCCGGTATATTTGCAGGTAAAGGAAAAATGAAACAAGAAATCCTGGTTGTAAGTGAAGAAAAATACACGAATTGGGGTGCAAGCATTTATCCAACGGTTATTTACGATTTATCTGATAAATTTGCCGTATTCTCTAATTTGAATTTTTTTAGATTAGGTTTTTCCCAAACGAAAATTGAAGACGGATATACAACAACCGATTTTGATTTTATATTGAATGCAACGGATATTTTACCGGCAATTGGTGTAATGTATAAATTCTGATAAATATCCCAATTTTAAGGTATTTATCGTGGGGGCACAACATTTTGTGTCCCCGCATTGATTGGGAAAATGGACAAAAACACAAGCTAATCTACGATTATTTCTTCATATAGTTCTGCATCGGCATTCCACTCAAACTCCGTGCCGGCAGGCGCCCCCAATATTACATCCAAAGCCGGATTGATGGAGAGCATATCTTCCGGGTAAACGGATTCGCTATGAGTCGGATTATCTAAATATTCCTCGTCTTCATCGCCATACAGGAATCGCCAACCGCTGTCGATATTGGTTTCGGGTTCGTCCCGGTAACAATAGCCGATATGGTCGGCTTCCAATGCCCGTGTAGAAACAAAGGCATATTTTTTCACTTTTGACTCGTCATACGTCCGCTCCTCGGGAACGTCGTCTTTTGTTTGTAAATCTTCTGTTTTCATAAATTTATATATTATCCGAAATCGTCGAACATCAACATTTCCGGCGGAACACCCAAATTATCCAACATCCCTTTGACGGAATTAGCCATTGGTCCGGGACCGCACATATAATATTCAATGTCTTCCGGCGCTTCGTGATGTACCAAATAATTGTCATAAATCACTTGATGAATAAATCCGGTATAACCTGTCCATTTATCTTCCGGAAGCGGTTCGCTCAAAGCAATATGAAATGCAAAGTTAGGAAATTCTTTTTCAATTGCATAAAAATCTTCTGCATAAAAAATTTCATTTTTTGAACGCGCTCCGTACCAATAGGAAATTGGACGGTCGGTCGTTTTCAACGTGTGGAACAAATGCAATAATTGTGAACGTAAAGGCGCCATACCTGCTCCACCACCGATATACAACATTTCCCGCTTCGTATCCAAAATATGGAAATCGCCGTAAGGTCCGGAAATCCGCACTTTATCGCCCGGTTTCAAACTGAAAATATAGGAAGAACAGATGCCCGAAGGAACGCCTTCTTTCCACGTGCCGGTACTTCGGTCGAAGGGAGGCGTAGCAATCCGGATATTCAGCATCACAATATCGCCCTCCGCCGGATAATTGGCCATCGAATAGGCGCGTACGTTTTCTTCCGTATTTTTTCCGGTTAAGTCCCACATTTTGAATTTGTCCCATTCCGATTGAAAACGCCGGGCATCCTGACCTTGCGCCGGTCGTGCTTCAATAGTAAAATCCTTGAACGGCGCTTCATATTGAGGCACTTGTATCTGAATGTAAGAGCCGGGCTTGAAATTCAAATGTTCACCGTCCGGCAGTTTGACCACAAATTCTTTGATAAAAGAAGCGATATTGTAATTGGAAATGACTTCACATTCCCATTCTTTGACACCGAAAACCTCTTCCGGCACCCGGATATTCAAGTTGTCCCGCACTTTGGTTTGGCAACCCAATCGCCAATGGTCTTTCATTTGTTTGCGCGTAAAAAACCCGACTTCGGTAGGCAAAATCTCGCCGCCGCCTTCCATTACCTGCAAACGGCATTGCCCGCAACTGCCACTGCCTCCGCAAGCGCTGGAAAGGAAAATGCCGTTGGATTGCAAGGTCGAAAGAATCGTTCCTCCCAAAGGCGTATCCAACTCTTTTTCATCGTTCACCACAATTTTGACATTGCCGGAAGGCGTCAATTTGTTTTTAACAAACAACAAAAGGCTGACTAACAACAATATTATTAGTAAAAAAACAACTATGCTGACCGTTATTGTATTCATATCTTAATTCCCGAAAAACTCATAAATCCCAATCCCATTAAGGCGGTGATGATAAATGCAATTCCTAATCCTTTCAAGGGTTTGGGAATATCCGAATATTGCAATTTTTCACGAATGGCAGCCATGCCCACAATCGCCAACAGCCAGCCAATTCCCGAACCCAAACCGTAAACCGTAGCAAATCCGACATTCGGAAACGCTTTTTGCTGCATAAACAGCGACCCGCCCATGATGGCGCAGTTGACCGCAATCAACGGTAAAAAGATGCCGAGCGAGGCATTCAATGCCGGAGAATATTTTTCAATCACCATTTCCAGAATTTGCGTTATGGCAGCAATCACTGCAATGAAAATAATAAAACTCAGGAAACTCAAATCAACCGATTGGAACGAATCGCCTAACCAGCTCAAGGCACCCTGTTTCAAT
>JAISKT010000077.1 GCA_031261295.1 Candidatus Symbiothrix sp.
TTACAATATTAATTGTTATACAATCAGTTAATTATCTCGCTACAAAGATAGCATTTGTACCTCGAGTACCGTAGTAAGCGCGACAGGGGTGGTCTTGATTTTTATTGCACACGCTTGGATTTCTTGAAATTTCATGTAATTTTGCCCATTATTTAATTTAAAATTTTCAGGTCATGAAAAAAATAGTGTTTTACCTCTCTTTCCTGTTTTGTTTGCTGGCTATGGAAGCCCAAACGGTTTCATCGCAGGACTTGTTGTTTCCTCAATATGAAGACGGCGCCGCCTTATTGAAAAACGGGACAAAGGCGCCGGGCCGCTACAATTATTCTACCATTAAGCGGCAAATCCAGTATTTGGAAAAAGACAGTATCGTGATGACTTTCGAGCATCCCGAAGATATCAGTTCCGTGGTCATTGCCGGACGGACTTTTGAAAATACCCCCAAGAACGGGTTTTTGGAACGCATTCCTGTGGGTGACGGATTTTATTATGTGGAGTGGGGCGCCAAATGGATTTCCATCGGTAAAAACATAGGTATGGGACACCGCGCCCAAAGTTACAGTACGACCAATTACCAAACTTCCGATGCCGGAAACTTGGCGGTTCCCCTTTATACGCAGGATGAAGGTATGAATACAATTCCGGAATGTTCTTTTTACTTGAAAGCCAATGACAACCTCAAGCGGTTTGATTCGGCTTCCTCTTTGGCGAAAGCGATCGGCTGCTGCAAAAAAGAACTGAATGAGTTTGTCAAAAAGGAAAACATCAATTTTAGCAATCCGGAAGATGTACACCGGATGATGCTGACTTTTTTAGCCGGATCTACATCGAACCATTCGACTATTTACGGTTTTACGGTGAAAACGATAGCCGGTGAAGATTTTTCCTTAGCTTCCCTCAAAGGGAAAAAAGTAATGATTGTCAATGTGGCTTCCAAATGCGGGCTTACGCCGCAATACGCTCAATTGGAGGAACTTTACAAACAATATAAAGACGATAACTTTGTGATTATCGGTTTCCCTGCCAATAATTTCGGCGCGCAGGAACCGGGGAGCAATGCGGAAATCCAGGAATTTTGTACCGTCAATTACGGAGTTACTTTTCCTATGATGGCCAAAATATCGGTGAAAGGCGACGACATAGCCCCACTTTACCGTTGGTTGACCACTCAAGCCGAAAACGGCGTTGCCGATGCCGAAGTCGGATGGAATTTTCAAAAATTCCTGATTGATGAACAGGGGCATTGGGTAAAATCCATTGCTCCGGGAGATTCTCCCCAATCAGTCGAAATTATAGACTGGATAGAAGGAGTTTAATTCGTGTCGAATCCTTATTTCCGGTTCAAACAATTCACCGTCTATCACGACTTATGCGCCATGAAAGTCGGGACAGACGGTGTCTTATTGGGCGCCTGGACTCATTGTGCCGGTGCGGATACGATTTTGGATGTAGGAACCGGTTCCGGATTAATCGCCTTGATGTTGGCTCAGCGTTGCCATGCAAAAATAGATGCCCTTGATATTGACACAAATGCCTGCCGGCAAGCCGGAATTAATTTCAACCGGTCGCCTTTTGCCAAGCAGCTAAACGTTTATCCTATAGACTTCCGGCAATACCAACCCGTCTATAAGTATGATTTGATTGTATCGAATCCGCCTTACTTTGTCGATTCCTTACAATCGCCCGACCGCACCCGTAATCTTGCCCGCCACACCGGCGAATTGAGTTTTGAAGATTTATTCAAAACAAGTTGCCAATGGCTAAGTAAAAACGGTAAATTATCCTTGATAATTCCTGTGGATGCCTTTGACCGGATACAGTTCCTGGCCGGCCGGAATGAATTGTACCTGAATCGAAAAACAATCGTCAGACCCCGGGAAGACCTTCCTCCCAAAAGAGTTCTTTTGGAATACTCCACGCAAATGACCGGAACGGAATCCAATGAACTATTTATCGAAAAATCACGGCATGTTTACAGTGAGGAATACATCGAACTGACCCAAAGTTATTATCTCTGAACCAGGGAATTATTTGTCTTTATAATGTCCTTCTACACTAAGCACTTCCACATGCAATTCGTCATCGTAAACATCATATACAAGGCGGTCTTTTTTCGTTATCGTTCGAGAATATGTGACAGAATTTCCTTTTGCTAAGGGTTCCGGATGTCCGGTTCCTGTACGAGGATGTTCATGTAATTCAGCAACAAATTTTTCCAGTTTATTAAAGGCCGCAGGATTTGATTTTTTAAATCGGGAGATGCTTTTTTCCGCATCTTCTGTATATCCAACTGTGAACATCATAATGAATCTAAAAATGCCATTGATTCTTCTTTTGTTCTACAAAGAGTCGTTTTTCCTTCCTTTGCTTGTTGTCGGGATTTTTCAATGCGTTTTAGCATTTCCGGAGTAAAAAAAGAATCTATTTCAACTTCTTTTTTTACAGGAGTTAAAACAAGATTAAACAATTTTTTTTTCTTTTTCAGTTGCCGGCTTGTTACTTCAATTGTTGTCATAATTGTTTGATTTATAAATTTCTTATTCTATAAGATTACAAAGATAAGAATTATTTTATAAACTCAATAACATCACTCCATTTATAAAAATTTTCATATTCTAATTGAAAGTCGTACCTTTGTATCTCATTCGTTGGATAGATGAATACAGTAGAACAATTTGAGTGTGTGATAGCGCTGTGCCGCAGTTTATTTGAGAAAAAGCTCAAAGATTATGGCGCTTCCTGGCGTATTATGCGGCCGGAATCCATTACCGACCAGATTTTCATCAAGGCCAAACGCATCCGCAGTTTGGAAATAAAAGGCTTTAGTAAAATAGAGGAAGGGATCAAACCCGAATTTATCGCGATAGTCAATTACGGAGTCATTGGACTGATTCAGTTGCAATTAAATTTTTCCGATACCATTGACATCAGTCCCGAAGAGGCATTGGCCTTATACGACCGGCATATCACGGAAAGCAAAGAATTGATGTATGCCAAAAATCACGATTACGATGAGGCCTGGCGGAGTATGCGCATCAGTTCTTATACGGATTTAATCCTGACAAAGCTTTACCGGACAAAAGAGATTGAAGAACATAAGGGCCAAACGCTGGTGTCGGAAGGAGTCGATGCAAATTATATGGATATGATTAACTACGCATTATTTGCGCTAATTAAATTACAATATGAAGACTAAGAAAATCATTGTAGAAGTATGCCGTGTCATTTTGGGACTCGTATTTATTTTTTCCGGATTCGTGAAAGCCGTTGACCCGTGGGGAAGCGCCTACAAAATCCAGGAATATTTAGCTTCTTTCGGACTCGACTTTTTCGATTTCATTGCTTTACCTGCTTCATTTATTCAATCGGCGCTCGAATTTGCGCTGGGAGTCTTCCTGTTGGCCGGGGTGTACCGGAAGATTACGAGTTTTCTGGTCCTACTCACCATGTGTTTCATGACGCCGCTGACATTGTATGTAGCCATTGCTAATCCGGTAACCGATTGCGGCTGCTTCGGCGATGCCTTAGTGATATCCAACTGGCAGACTTTTTTCAAGAATCTGGTTCTCATTGCGATGGCCATTCTTGTTTTTCTTTGGCACAGGCAGATGAGTTTCTTGTTTTCAAAGAAATCCCGTTCGTTAGTCGTATTATATACCCTTGTTTTTATCCTGGGCGTTTCTTTTTACTGTTATGCCAACCTGCCCATTTTGGATTTTCGTCCGTATAAAACAGGTAACAATATCAGTGAATTGATGGAAATACCCGAAGATGCGGAACGGAATGTGTATGAAACGACCTTAGTGTATGAGAAAGACGGTGTAAAACAGAAATTTACGATGGCCGATTACCCCAAGGGAGATAGCGGCTGGACGTATGTTGAAACGATAAATACATTAGTAAAAAAAGGCTACGAACCGCCGATTCACGATTTTACGATTACCAACGAAGACGGAGACGATATTACGGACGAGGTATTGTCCGATCCGGGTTACTCGTTCCTTTTGATTGCCCATAAACTCGAAAAAGCCAATGAATCGCATATCGATAAAATCAATGGACTGTATGATTACGCGCGGCAAAAAGGCTATCGTTTTCTTTGCCTGACGTCTTCCCTTCCCGACCAAATCAAGGAATGGAAAGGAAGTACGGGCGCAGAATATCCTTTCTGTACAACGGATGACGTAGCGTTGAAAACCATTATCCGCTCCAATCCGGGACTGATGTTGATAAAGGACGCGGTGATTATTAATAAATGGCCGGACCGGAAAATCCCCGGCGAAGAGGAATTGCTTGCCCCTTTAGCCGATTCCCCACTGGGAGTTCCCCCCGCAAATCATAATGTGAGAACCGTCCTGTTGCTCGCATTGGTATTGTTCGTCCCGCTTTTATCGCTGTTCCTATTCGACTTTTTTCGTTACAGAAAAAAAACTCATAACTCATAACTCATAATTCATAACTCAAATACATAATTTTAATAAATTCAAATATGAGAAAAAACATTGTAGCAGGAAACTGGAAAATGAATAAAACCCTGCAAGAAGGAACTGCCCTGGCCAAAGAATTACAGGCAGCGCTCACCGGAAAAGTAATAAACTGTGATGTGATTATTTGTTCTCCGTTCATTCACCTGGCGTCTATCAATGAAATCGTTGACGGGAAGAGCGTGAAATCAGGCGCACAAAACTGTGCCGACAAAGTTTCCGGCGCTTACACCGGTGAAGTTTCTGCAGCGATGGTAGCCTCTACCGGAGCGAAATACGTTATCTTAGGCCACTCCGAACGCCGGGCTTACTATGGCGAAACCAACGCTATTTTGAAAGAAAAAGTAAAATTGGCATTGGAAAACAACCTGACTCCGATTTTCTGTATCGGTGAAGTGTTGGCAGAACGCGAAGCCGGCAAACAAAACGAAGTGGTAAAAAAACAAATCACAGAAGGTTTATTCGACCTTTCCGCTGAAGATTTCGGCAAAATCGTTTTGGCTTACGAACCGGTCTGGGCTATCGGAACCGGTAAAACGGCCACTTCCGCACAAGCACAGGAGATGCACGCCTTTATCCGTCAGACATTAGTTGCTAAATACGGCGCAGCCGTAGCCAATGAAACGTCTATCCTTTACGGTGGAAGCTGTAACAAGGACAATGCCAAAGAATTATTCTCCAACCCGGATGTTGACGGCGGATTGATTGGCGGCGCTTCCCTGAAAGTAGATGCATTCTTGCCGATTGTAGAAGCATTTTGATAGTATGAAAAACAGAAAGCATTTATTAACGATGAGCTGGGGATTGCGGGTCAAGCCCGCAATGACAGCTCTGTTGATTTTATTTAGTTTGAATGGAATGCAAGCACAAACTTCAATTATCGAAGATTTGCAATCCACTTCAAATTCTTCGGAAGGTGTCATTCATATTGAATCCGATGCGGATATCACGGCGTTGGTCGGCACACCGGGCAATCGTGTAAGCGCTTCGGGCAATTCTGATTTTGTGGAACGCACCGGTTACCGCATTCAAGTGTTTATGGGCAGCAATCCAAGTACAGCCCGTTCGGAAGCCTCTTCCAAACAGGCGGCCATCAAGGAATCTTTTCCGGAAATCGGCGCTTACCTGACATACAATGCACCGAATTGGAAATTGGTGGTGGGCGATTTTATAAGCCGGGAAGAAGCGACCGTTTTCAAGCAACAACTTCAACGGGAGTTTCCACAGTACGGAAGAGAAATGTATATCATTACGGATAAAATCAAACTCCCCGTTGTAATAAGCGAATAGATATGGAAGCAACACCCGAAGAGTTGGAAAAGAGAAAAGCGCTTGCTTTTCATTATGGTAAAATACTGGAATTGCTGGGAGAAGACCCGAACCGGGAAGGATTGCTGAAAACGCCGGAACGCATGGCCAAAGCGATGATGTTCCTGACAAAAGGTTATTTTCAAGACCCGGCAAAAATCCTTTCTTCCGCTGTCTTTATCGAAGACTATAAACAAATGGTCATTGTAAAAAATATCGACTTTTTTTCGATGTGCGAGCATCATCTGCTTCCTTTTTTCGGGAAAGCGCATGTGGCTTATATTCCCGACAATGCTGTTACCGGTTTGAGTAAAATACCGCGGATAGTGGAAGTATATGCCCGCCGTTTGCAGATTCAGGAGCGGATGACCACACAAATCAAGAAATGTATTCAGGAAACGCTCAAACCTTTGGGAGTGATGGTGGTGATTGAGGCTCAACACATGTGCATGCAAATGCGCGGGGTGGAAAAGCAAAATTCAATTACAACGACTTCCGATTTTACCGGCGCATTCAATCAGGCAAAGACGCGGGAAGAATTTATCAATCTGATACGAAGTTAGTCTTTAATCTCTTCGTACTCAATGTATTCACCTTCGTCGGAGTCGATAATCTTTTTTTGATGAGGCTTGGCTGTTGGCCGCGTTTGATTTTTGTTTGCGGCTTGCTGTTGAGTGTTTTGTTTGGGTTTGGGCCTTGTTCCAAACAACCCGTTAAAAAACAGGCGGAGAATGGAAAATCCGAACAAAAACACAAAAAGTACAAAAACGAGAAATATAATAAACAGAAATTTCATATTATCTAAATAAACTTGTTGCAAAGATAAATAAAAAATAGTTTGAATAATATATTTTTTCTTATATTTGCAGTTGAAGAAAAGATAAAGTAAGTTATGACTAATCAAGAAGCGTTAAAAAAAATATCTAAATTGGATAGTAATCTGAGAGTTGATTGTGAAAAAAACATTGGCGAGACACTATTTGAGCGGTTATGTTTAATTGGAATTATAAGACAAGGCGTTGGTATTCAAAATGACGAACCTGTACGAACGTTTGCAATAACAGACTTTGGGCAAGAACAAATTGATTTTTTCAATTCAAAACCGACAGATGAAGAAAAATCAATAGGTGATTTTTGTGAAAAAAGAGGATGGACACTATAACAAACAATAGTGAATGGCTAAAAAATATTGTACATTTTGGATTCCAACAACCTGTCACGATGAACTGAAAGTATTAAATCACATACCGAATAAACTAAGTGATGATATTTCCGACAAGGTAGGTAATTGCCACCATGTTTCGGTAGAAATTGTATTGAACGACGAGAAAAATAAGGATATAACCATTACCTCAACTCCGGAAAGTAATGAAAACAAAACAAGAACGATTATTCTAAAATATATTCAGTCCAGCCAAAACGGTTTGATAGAGTATTTTTTTGAGTTAGATAATCGAAATTCTGAAAATAAGTTTATATATGAGGCATTGCCAAATGCAATTTATCATCAAATAAAAGGATTTTTTCATAATCATGAATATCATAGTAAAAACGGAGATTCAATACTTAAAGCATATATTCATGATGAAGCAATAGATATTCAAGACAAAGATAATAAAGCTCTTATCCATTATTTGAAACAATTTGAACGAAAGTTCATTGCTTACAGAGACCTTATTCAAGAGGAATATAAGTTCATTGAAGAAAAAAATAATGAAAGTTTGTCGGAAATTATCCTCAATCTCAATAGAAGGCATAAACAATTGGATGAACTATGTAATAATGCATTAGGAGAAGCCATATATTATAATTCACTATTACATTCCTGGTATAATAGCTCTTGTAAATATGATTATTCAGAACAAGTTGGAAATAGTATTAATTTTGAAGAATATAAGAAACGACATCGTACGGCTTTAAATACAAAAAATGCTTTAGATATTATTTCTTTATTACAAGGAAAAAATAGGATGTTATTGATACATAACAATACCAAACTTGCATTAATTTCTCCAAGTATTTTACAAGAGAATATAAATGAAGTAAATAAAATCACCACTGAAACACAAACTTTAGTGGGAAAAGTCGATGAATCGTTAGTAAAGAGTGATAAATTGGCTAAATATATAGCCGGTTTTACCGTTATTTTCACTATTGTTAGTATTGCATTGGGATTTTTATCATTAAAATCCGACCCTAAACTCAATTCTATTGAAACGAATCAGTCCGAAATAGTAATGAAAATGGACTCTATATTATCCGGTAATTATCGGAATGCTTCCATTGAAATATCAGATCAAATTGACGAACAATAAAAATAATTACAATCATGCAAAAACCGTCTATTCCCAAAGGAACTCGTGATTTTTCGCCCGAAGAAATGGCGAAACGCAACTATATTTTTGATACCATCCGCAGTGTTTTTTATCTGTACGGATTCAAACAGATTGAAACGCCGGCCCTGGAAAATCTTTCGACCCTCATGGGAAAATACGGGGAAGAAGGCGATAAGTTGCTTTTCAAAATACTCAATTCCGGCGATTTCCTTAGCGAAGTAAATCCCGCCGATTTGGAAGAACGCCGGTTGGTGAAACTGACCAATCAAATGTGCGAGAAAGGTTTACGTTATGATTTGACGGTTCCCTTTGCCCGGTTTGTCGTGATGCACCGCAATGAGATTACGTTTCCATTCAAGCGTTTCCAGATTCAACCGGTGTGGCGGGCCGACCGTCCGCAGAAAGGCCGTTACCGCGAGTTTTTTCAGTGTGATGCAGACATTGTGGGTTCCGATTCGCTTTTGAATGAAGTCGAGTTGGTGCAAATCATTGACGAAGTGTATCAACGGTTTGGTATTCGCGTTTGCGTGAAAGTGAACAACCGGAAAATACTGAGCGGCATTGCGGAAATCATCGGCGAAGCGGATAAAATCACCGATATTACCGTAGCAATAGACAAATTGGATAAAATCGGTCTGGAAAAAGTCAACGAAGAATTGGCTTCCAAAGGCATTGCCGCAGAAGCCATTGTGAAACTTCAACCGATTATCCTTTTAAGCGGCTCCAACAGGGAAAAACTGTCCACTTTAAAAACCGTACTTCAATCTTCCGAAATCGGAACCAAAGGCGTGGAAGAAATTGAAATCCTTCTCAACAAATTAGATCAATTGGAAATTCAAAATGAAGTGGAACTGGATTTGACCTTGGCCAGAGGATTGAATTATTATACTGGAGCCATTTTTGAAGTAAAAGCCTTGGATGTAGCAATCGGAAGCATTACCGGTGGTGGCCGTTACGACAATCTGACGGGTGTTTTTGGAATGCCGGGTGTTTCAGGTGTCGGCATTTCGTTTGGAGCCGACCGCATTTTTGACGTTTTGAATCAACTAAACCTGTATCCGCAAGGTTCCGGACAACAAACCCAAGTCTTGTTTGTGAATTTTGGGGAAAAAGAAGAAGATTATATCCTTCCCCTTTTAAGTAAATTGCGGAAAGCGGGAATCAATGCGGAGATTTATCCGAGCAAGGATAAGTTTAATAAGCAAATGGCTTACGCTGTTGATAATAAAATTCCGTATTTGGTAAAAATCGAAGAAGGGGATAGACTGGAAAATAAAGCGCGTGTTAAAAATCTAATTACGGGCGAACAACAAACAATTGCCGTCGATGATTTGCCGGGCTTCTTTTCCGCTTGATTTACGCGATTTTCCTCAAATTTATTACTACCTTAGCAGTCGATAATTATTGAAAATAAAATATGAAACGGTATTTATTGATTTTGGGAATAATAATGAGTGGATTTTCATTACAGGCGCAAACAGCCCAATGGGCGGAAGTGACAAAATTGGAAGAACAATCGCTTCCAAAATCGGCATTGGATGTCGTTAATCAAATCTATCAAAATGCTTTAAAAACCGGGAATAGTCCCGAATTGATCAAATGCATTATTTATCAACTTAAATATGAAACGGCTATCAACCGCGACCAACTGCCGGATCGGATTGTAGAAATAGAACAGTTTGCCGCAGCCGATAAAAATACCGTAGAACAAGCAGTACTCTATTCGCTGTTAGCCGAATTATATAGTAATTATTATCAGGCAAATAGCTATACGATCAATCAACGGACAGCGCTTTCCTCTCCCCTCTCTTATGGAGAGGGGCCGGGGGAGAGGCTTGACATTCGCGAGTGGACGGGCAATCTTTTTATACAAAAAATAGCGGATTTGGTTGATGGGTCTTTGCGTCCCGCGCAAGCTTTACAAAAAACCAATTCCCTGGATTACAAAGAAATACTGACCGAAGGAAAATCTTCCCGCAACCTTCGCCCGACGCTTTACGATCTACTGGTGCAAAGAGGAATTAATAACTTAAACAACTTAACGGCCAATCGCAATACCCAAAATTATTTTCCACAAACCCGGTTTACAAATAATAACTACTATACGCCGGTAAAGGAATTTATTCATCTGAATATCCCTGCCAATACGTATGATTTTGCTCCGCAAATACTGAAATTGTATCAGCAATTGCTGACTTTCCGTTTATCCCAAGGGCAGCAGACTCGCAATGATAAGCTTGCTTTGTTAATGGCCGATTTGGATCGTTTGATTTTTGTCAAAATAAATACGGTAGAGAGTGAAAACGAAAAACCGTATTTGGAAGCGCTGAATCAATTGAAAGAACAATACAAAACGGATGATTTCTGTGTGGAGATATTATCTATGGAAGCGGATTTTTATTATCAGAATCAATATTCGGAAAAATCGGATGATTATGTCCAAAAGGCGTACGATATTTGTATGGATGGTATCAAAAAATATCCTAAATATGAACGCATTGGATTATTGCAGAATCTTTTAAGTCAGATCACCGAAAGCAATGTATCCATTACGGCGGATAACGTGGTGTATCCGGGAAAAGAGTTGAAATTGAAACTCAACTATAAAAACTACAATCATTTAACGGTTGAAATATATAAAATCAATGCGCCTGTTTCGGTTTATTCCAACAATTGGTCGCGGGAAGGACAATACAAAAAAGCCGGGACATTAGTGGAAAAACACGAATTTAATCTGATTAATGAACAACCTTATTTAAATAGTGATACGATTTTCCGGATTCCGGTCAAAGACCTGGGCGTCTATGAATATGTGATTTCAGCCGATCAGGTAAAACAATCGGTTGCTAATCAGCAGTTTTCGGTGAGCCGTTTGGCCACCATTTCCCGGTCAATCGGTAATCAACGGGAATTTTTGGTCGTTGACCGGATCAGTGGAAAACCCATTGAAGGCGCCAAAATTAATTTTTATACGCGAAAAACCAATTCATTGGAATTAGTGAAAGATAAAGCGCTCATTACCAATTCCTCAGGATTGGCTTTGGGCGGAAACGAAAAAGATATTTATTTTTACAATGCTTCGATGGGGGACGATACGGCCTTGATTACCTCCGCCGTTCCGTGGATTTCAACTTCCGGAACATCCAATGCCAATACATTTAGATTAAACCTTTTTACGGACAGAAGTATTTACCGGCCGGGGCAAACAGTTTATTTCAAGGGAATTGCATTTGAAACAGGCAAAGATACCCAACACGTGACGCCCCATAAAACTTATACCTTGACTTTCCGCGACGCCAATTCAAAGGAAGTGTCCAATCAAAAATTAACCACCAATGAATTGGGCTCTTTCAACGGCGAATTTGTGATTCCACAAGGTTCATTGACAGGGAATTACACTATCGAATCGGACGCTAACGGAGGATATGCGTCTATTAAAGTAGAAGAATACAAACGACCGACTTTTGACATTTTGTTTGATAAAAACGAAAAAACAGAGCGTTTTGGAGACGAAGTGACGGTAAAAGGAACTGCCCAAACGTTTTCAGGCATCCATCTCCAAGAGGCCAATGTGCAATACCGGATCACCCGGCAAAATCATTGGTTGTACAGGGGAAGATTTTATTCTCCGGTGCAAGTAGCTGAGGGAACGGTTCAAACAAAAGATGACGGCCGTTTTGAGATTGCTTTCACGCCGGAAAAAGCGTTTGAAGATCAAAACAGCCAAGCGGTTTATTATACTTATACCATTGAGGCCACCATCACCGATACCAATGGCGAAACGCAGAGCGCTCAAACCCGGTTCTTTATGGGCGATAAATCCATGTATTTATCCGTTTCGGGATTGAGTGATGTAGTTGATAAAGAGAATCTTCCGGCTGTTACGATCAATGCCTTGAACTTATCGGGAGTTTCTGTTCCGGCCAAAGGAAGTTATCAGATTTATAGTCTGAAAACAAGTAATAAAACGCCATTGAATTTGGAAAAGAAAGAGTGGGAACAAGATAAAAGGATTCTGTCCGGCAGTTTTGAATCCGGTAAAGCGATTGATTGCAGCCAATTAAAAGCAATTGCTTCCGGTCGATACCGCTTGATTGCCAAAGCCACCGACGAAAAAGGCCGGGAAATAGAAACCCAACAAGATTTTACCTTGGCTTCCAAGCAGGACAAACGACCGCCGGTTCCGGTTTACGAATGGTTGATGACTCCCCAAACCACTTGCGCTGTGGGCGAAAAAGCCGAAATCATTTACGGTTCTTCGGCCAAAGACGTGTATGTACTTTACGAATTATTCAAAGGTAACAAAAAAATCGCTTCTTCCCGTTTTGTCTTGAACAACGAAAACAAGAAAATTGAAATTCCATTTTTGGAATCTTATGGAGAGGGAATAACGGCGATGTTCAGTTTTGTAAAAGAGGAAAAATTCTTTACGAAAACCGTTCGCATCTACAAAAAACAGGAAGATAAAACGCTTGATTTGCAGATGGAAGTTTTCCGTGATCACCTGCTTCCCGGACAAAAAGAGGAATGGAAACTGTCCGTAAAAGAGGCTAATAAGCAACCGGTTTTGGCAGAACTTTTGGCCGGCATGTACGATGCTTCTTTGGACAAAATTTACGCACATTCCTGGAATTTCAATCCGGTTCAGCCTGTCTATTTGTGGAATCCGTCCAACCAGGAAGGAAATGAATTTAATTCTTCCGGTAAGTCATTAAGTCATGAAGGGAAATATATTGAAGTGCCTTCTTTTACCTACGATTCATTCAATTGGTTTGGATTTAATGTTTATAATCAATCTTTAAAAACGGTTTTGCGTTCCAAAGCATTAGGCGTTTCTTCTGAAAATGGAGTTTACGATACTATGGAAAGTGCAACTGCAGGCCCTCCTCCGGCATTTGCAGGAACAGTCCAATTTACGCCTCCGATAATTGTTGCGGATGAAGATGTTGTGAGTGTTGGAGAAATATCCCAACAAGACGTTCAGCTCCGCCAGAATTTCAATGAAACGGCTTTCTTTTATCCGCAGTTAAAAACCAATGAAGCCGGCGAAACCCTGATTTCATTTACCATTCCCGAAAGCAATACCACCTGGAAATTCATGGGATTGGCGCACACCAAAGATTTGAAATACGGTCAAATCATCAAAGAAGTCATCAGCCAAAAGAAGTTGATGATTACACCCACTATTCCCCGCTTTATCCGCGAAGGCGATAGGATGACTATCTCGTCGAACATTTCCAACCTGTCGGAAACACCTGTCACCGGAACGGTCAGCATCGAATGTTTTGATCCGAATACCGGCGAATCCAATATCGTGATTGCCAATGCTTCCAAAGAATTTTCAATAGAAGCCGGCAAAACGACTTCCGTCAATTGGACATTTGAAGTGCCTTCCAAAATAGATTTAACGGCCTTGAAAATCGTAGCCCAATCATCTGATTTCAGCGACGGCGAGCAGCATCTGATTCCGGTGCTGCCCAACCGGATGCTGGTAACGGAAAGTCTCCCGTTGAATGTGTTGGGCGGTCAAACCCGGACTTTCTCTTTCGACAAACCGGCTCAAAATACGTCTCCCACCTTGGAAAATTACCGCATGACGCTGGAATTTACAAGCAATCCGACCTGGTATGCTGTTCAAGCGCTCCCGTCCATCACTACGCCTCAAACGGATAATGTATTGTCTTGGTTTGCAGCGTATTATTCCAATTCATTGGCTGTCCGGATTGCCAACAGCACGTCGAAAATCAAACAAATCATCGATGTGTGGACTAAACAGGGTGGAATTAATAGAGACGCCATATATGACGTCTCTACAATATCCAATTTGGAGAAAAATCCCGAATTGAAAGCGGTTTTATTGGAAGAAACGCCTTGGGTGCTGGAAGCCGAAAACGAAACAGAACAAAAACAACGTTTGGCGCTGTTATTTGACATCAACCGCAGCAACAACCTGAATGCGCAAGCCTTGGATAAATTAAAATCCCTGCAAACCGAAGACGGCGGCTGGTCTTGGTTCAAAGGAATGTCCGGCAGTGTTCCAATCACCCAATGGATCCTCTACGGATTGGCAGAAAATGATCTTAAGAATCTTAAGAATCTTAAGGACCTTAAATTAAAAGCCCTGCAATTCATCGACCAAAAATTCAAGCAGCAATACGAATATTTCAAGAAATACAACCCCGATTGGAAGAAGAAACAAGCCATTTCCACATCTGAGCTGGAATACCTTTTTGTCCGTTCTTTGTACAAGGATATTCCACTCGGCGAAACCGGGGAAGCCGTGCAATTCTATACCCATATAGCTGCGCAATACTGGGCCAAGAATCCCAATTTGTATGATCGTGCCTTGGCCGCCATGCTTATGCAACGCAACGGGAGCACCCCGGTAGCCAATGCGATTATCAAATCCCTTCGCGAACATGCCTCCCACCACCCCGATTTGGGAATGTATTGGGCCAATAACAACACAAATAGTTTCATGACCCAAAGCGCCACTTGTGTTCACACTTTTATCATGGAAGCCTTCCAGGAAGTAGGCACGACTGCCAAAGAGATGGACGAAATGAAACTCTGGCTGCTGAAACAAAAGCAAACACAGCTTTGGGAAAGTGTTCCGGCCACAGTGAACGCCATCAATATCTTGCTGAAAACCGGATCCAACTGGCTGGAAAGCCGGGGAAAAGTAGCCGTTCAAATCGACGATAAAGCTATCGACATTGCAGGAGAAGCAGGTACCGGCTACTTTAAGACTGATCTTAAGGAGCTTAAGAGCCTTAAGAAGCTTAAGCCCCTTAAGATAACCCTCTCCAAAGAAGATGCCGGCCCGGCTTGGGGCGCACTCTACTGGCAATACTTTGAAGACTTAGATAAAATTACTCCGGCAAAGACCGGCCTCCATGTAGAAAAAGCGCTTTTCATTGAGAAAATCTCGGCTGCCGGAAAAACCTTGGCGCCTGTTACAGAAAGTAGCCCGCTGAAAGTAGGTGACAAAGTAACTGTTCGCCTGACTGTCCGCACCGACCGGGATATGGAATATGTGCTGTTGAAAGACCTGCGCGCTTCCTGTTTTGAACCGGTCGACCAACTCTCCGGCACGCAATGGAAGCAAGGATTGGTGTATTATCAGTCGCCAAGGGATGCTTCGATGAATTTCTTTTTCTCTGCGGTGCCCAAAGGCACGTATGTGTTTGAATATAATTTATATGTGACTTCGGCAGGCGATTATTCCAATGGAATCACCACCATTCAATGTATGTATGCCCCGGAATTTGTATCGCATACCTCCGGAGGTCGAGTAGTCGTGAAATAAATAGAACGCGGATGACACGGATTAGGCGGTGATTGAAGCGTCCAAAAACCAATTGTATATTATGAAGCTGATTTATTGCCGAAATAACCGAAGAAAGAAATATACAGGAAGCAAACCAGCGGAATAATAAACCCGACATTCATGCTGACAGCTCCGATATAACCCATCAACGGAGGGGCGATAGCGCCGCCGACAATGGTTAGTATCAGTAGGGAAGAAGCTGTTTTTGTTTGATTGCCTAATCCCTTCACACCCAACGCGAAGATAGATGGAAACATAATCGACATGAACAGATAACAGAGTATCAATGCGCCGACTCCCAATTGGTTGTGGTACAGGATAACGACAGCCATCAACAAGGTATTTACCAAGGCGAAAGTCCCCAACAAAGTTTCCGCTTTTATCTTTTTCATAATAAAACTCCCTGCGAAACGACCGATAGCGAACAGCGACATGCCGCCCAACGCCAACAGGAGTCCCGCTTCTACTTGCGTCAAATGCAATTCTTCCACTTCAATCGTATAATTGATAAAAAAACTGCCGATGCCCGTTTGCGCGGCTACATACAAGAATTGCGCCACCACTGCCAATACAAAATGCCGTTGCCGGATCAAAGGCCGGGAAACCGCAGCCGTAGTTGCCGCTGCTTCCGGATCATCGCTTTCCGCTTTTATTTCCGGCAGTTTGACTAACAGGAACAGTACCAATACCAGCAGCACCAATATTCCCAAACCGACGTATGGAGGAATCAATGCCGCATTGGATTTGCCGGATTCACTCCCGAAAATCAACAGGGAACCGATAAGCGGCCCGCATATCCAACCCAGCGCGTTAAACGTCTGAGCCAGGTTGATTCGCCGGGCGGCCGTTTCCGGTGGCCCTAAAACAATGGTATAGGGGTTGGCCACTGTTTCCAAGCAAGTCAGTCCGCAAAACAGGATGAGCAGGCCCAACAGGAAAGCCCAAAAGGTATTGATGCTCACGGCAGGCACAAACCAGAACGCGCCCGCAGCAAACAACACTAAGCCGACAAGGATACCGGCTTTGTAACCGAACTTCCGGGCAATGATACCCGCCGGAATAGCCATCACAAAATAGGCGCCGTAAGCAGCCGTTTGCACGGCGCCCGATTGCGCTTTCGTCAATTGCAGGGATTCCTGGAAATGTTTGTTCAGCACATCCAGCAAACTATGGGCAAATCCCCACATAAAAAACAAACTGGTAATAAGTATAAAGGGAAACAAATAATTCTGTCCCTGCTTCCCCGAAAAGAGTGTTCCCGTGTCTTTCATTTCTTTCATTCTCCTCTGCGTATTCGTATTTGTATGGAATTTTCGATGGGTGTTTCGCTGACAAATGTTAAGTAGCCGCCACCGCCGGCTCCGCTCAGTTTCCATCCCAAAGCCTTTTCTTTATTCTTATCCAACACTTCAAAAATATCGTCGCTCACCATATTCGGATACAGGACAATCTGCGCTTCAAAACTTTGGCGCACAGCTTCTCCGAACCGGCGCACGTCTTTTTCCCGGAGGGCGTTCCAACAAGCTACTGCCGCATCGCTGAGCCGTTTGGCGCCTTCTACGGTGATGTTCGTATGGGCCAGCACATCATAACCGTTGTGGCGCGGAAACAGCGGCACCAACCAGAGCCGTTCTTCTATCCAGGCCAGCAGGTCGTTATCCAAAATACTTTCTATTTCCGAAGGCCAGAAATCGCCGTCGTACTGAAGCCGGTTCAGTCCCGGCAACACAATTCCCAAGGAATCCTGCGACCCGCTGACATATTTGGTGCCCGGAGGATTTTCATAACAGAAAAGCGTCCGCGCCAGTTTTTCCTTGTCTCCGACAGGAATATCCACCTGCCACAGATCAATCGCTTTTTTGCGCGAACTGGTGGACATACCGCTCCGGTCGTTGAAATCGTAATCGGGTTCAATAGAAAGCGTTAATACCGGGCCGGGATACAAACTGCTGACGGTCGGTTGGTCGAGCCAGCCGCCGGCCAAATCAATCCGGTAAGGGATACGGCATTCGCTGCGCAAGGCCGTGGTAGAACGCACCGGCAGGTTTTCGTGCGGTAGCCGTTTGCTAACTACGTATTCGATTCCCAGGTCTTTGCATAATTGTTCTTTCAGGTTGCTGTGGCCGTCGCTGTTCACGAAGAAGATGTCCGGTTGCAACTGTTTTATTTCTTCCAGGAAATCAATCAGGCCGCCGCCGCCGTTCACCCAGGCATCGCGTACCGCTTTCAGGGACTTCACCATGTAGAGGCGTTCTTGCTCATTATTGACAGGCCGGCGCGCTTTCAGTTCGTATAAAGTCTTATCCGAACCGATGCCGACATACAACTCCCCGTAGGTCGCAGCTTCTTCAAAAAATGCTACGTGCCCGCTGTGAAGCATGTCGTAACATCCGCTAACAAAGACTTTTTTCATCTGTGTTCTTCTAATTTAGATTTTCAGGGTGTAAATATAAGGCTTTTTATTTCTTTCTGCAAATTTGTAGTTTCCCTTAAGAGGCTAAAGAATCTTAAGAATCTTAAGATTCTTAAGTACCTTAAATATCTTAAGTATCAAAAGAATGGGCCAATTACGAGGATAGAAAAGGTTACGTTTCTTATCCCTTTACCGGTTCTAAGAAACGCAAACCTTTGTTTACTTTTGTACGGCTTGAGGCGCCCAACCCTATAGAGGTGGGACAATAAAGCGCTCTAACCGTCGATGATAAGTGTCGCGGTTACGTGGTTCAGGGCAAGGCGCTTAGCTCGATGGTGCGATTAGCCAGCTAAACACTCAATTGAGCCGTACCAGTTTGTGCTCAAGTTTCACATGTTTCTCACGCACCGCGTTGTGGATATAGCATCGCCCGCACCCCAGGTCTTCGAATTGTACGTTCTCGCATCAACGTAGCCGCCAAGTTCCCAATACCTTGATCCCGTATGCAACGTGGAAGACCCCAAGCCACCGCTCGGCGTAGCACCTTTCAGAGCCCACCCAAAACCGTATAAAATTTCCATTATATTCGGCATTCTCCACGACTCGTTTTCGTCAGTCATGGCCGCGCACGCGGCGCGAGCCGCTGCTATTGTAGTAGCTGATTTATTAGTGGCTGCTATGCACAGGTCGGTGGTAGTGCGAGTTATGCCGTCTCTCGTTTCTCCTGGTTCCAAGATCCAATCAACCATAGCTGGCAACGTCTCCGGCACTATGTACACTCCGGCGCGCACAGTCGTAGTGGCGCAGCAGGATGCATTCTTCACCGTCACAGTTTTCATCACTCTAACCACATGATCATCGGTGTATTCGACTATTGCCTTCAGGAGTATGGTTTGCGCGTTTGTGGCGGCGCTTGCACGCAACGTTTCAACATCCGTAAAAGTCAATGTCTCAGTGTCGTTGAGTGTCCCGCTGACAGATTGACCATCCAACAATGCCCCGGAAGACGGTTCAACGATCCACGAAATATTCCTGATTGTTTGATTCCCATAGTCATTAACACTGTATGATTGGATGCCCGGCACACTATAACCTTCTCGCACATCGAAACAACCCACTCCACTTATTTGCGGGCGATAAGTATTATCCGGTACGGCATAATCACCTTCATTATAAGTTTGTACCGTTACCGTGTATGTTGCGGAAATAGTCGTACCGCAAGGATTTGACACCTCACATTGGTAATACAATGTCCCAACAGCATTAGTCGGTGTAGCATAAGTCTCATTGGTTGCATCTGGAATGTTATAATAGGTTCCATCAGCAGCAGTCGCACTTTTCCATTGATACGTATAGCTACCCCCGTTCAAACCGGTTGTAAAAGATAATTGTGGAGCGGCCGAATTTTGAAACACAGTGTAACTTGCTTTTGATACCGAAACTGTCGGAGCGGTTGTACAACCGGTGGTCGTTTTATTCCATTTGGCTCCGTCCCACACATACAATCCTTTGCCTCCCGGCAGCGCATCGTTCGTATTGTAAACCATCATACCTTTGCCATCACTTTGCAGGCTTTCGTCTGCTACCGAAAAGTCGGTCAATCCCCCCAGATTCACTTTCGGCAATAATAACCCTTTGCCGGTGGTCTTGGACAAGTCCAAAATCGCTCCCTCATGAGGGGTATCGGTTGTCCCATTGCCACCGATTAATACCTGGGCTTTGACACTTGCCACACTCAAACCAATGAGTGTCAGCAACAAAAAAAGATTCTTTTTCATTCTCTTTGTCTTTATTTAAATTTGTTATTACTATTACTCTACAGAAGCAATTAACTCCCATTTACCCGGCTGGCCGGTTTCCTTTGTCCACAGGTAAATTCCCTTTTTAATCGCATCGCCGTCCTGATAAATAATCATTCCTACGGCTTCATCTTCGTCTCCACTTAATCCGAAAGGAGTCACACCGGTTAACGTCACTTTTGGCAGCAACAAGCCTTTGCCTGCGTAATC
>JAISKT010000093.1 GCA_031261295.1 Candidatus Symbiothrix sp.
TTGTGTAAGAATTGTTTTGGAAATAATGTAGATTATGGGAAAATTGCTTTTGACATTGATAAGATGACAGAAAAGAATGACTGGATTGCAATCGTTCATATAGATGGAAACGGCTTTGGAAAAATCACACAAAATATTGAAAATGATGAAGATAAATTAAAAATATTTTCAAGCAAATTAGATGATGTTACAAAAGAAGCAGCGCAATTTGCATTCAAAGAACTTAATCTTGATTTGAATAAAACGATTCCTGTTAGACCAATCATTTTAGGCGGTGATGATTTGACTATCATTTGTCGAGCTGATTTGGCAATAAAATATACAAAGGTATTTATGGAATCTTTTGAAACAAAATCAAAAGCATCACTAAAAGAGGGGTTGGAGGAAACCGGATTGGAGAAACTGACAACATGTGCCGGTATTGCCTTTATAAAATCTTCCTATCCTTTTTATTATGGTTATGATTTGGCAGAGGAATTATGCAATCAGGCTAAAAACGATGCAAAAAAACATCTTGTTAATGGATTAGCGCCTTCTTGTTTGATGTTCCACAAAGTACAAGACAGTTTTGTGGATAATTATGAAACAATAGTTGAGCGAGAGTTGACTACTCTCAAAGGTATTTCATTTAAATACGGGCCTTATTACTTGTCGGAAACAAAAGAGCATGCAGACAAAAAAACAGTTACTTCATTGTTAGATATCGCAGAAAAACTTGAAAAGGATTCGGAAGGCAATGCCCTGAAATCACATTTTCGTGAATGGATAAGTTTATTATTTACTAATCCTGATAGGGCAAAACAAGCAGTAGATAGAATGAGAGTTATATTCAACAAAGACGAGTTGATTAATAAAGTAACTGATTTAAGCAATAAAGAAACACCTGTTTATGATATACTTTCTCTTCAATCAGTAATTTATCAGGAAACGAAGGATAACAATAAAGAAAATCAATAATATGGAAACAATTGAATATACAGTGAAGTTTTTCTCCGAATGGCATTGTGGCTCAGGTTTGGCTGCCGGGGCAAATATAAACGCATTGGTTGTAAAAGATAAAAACGAATTGCCGTTTATTCCGGGTAAAACGATAAAAGGATTGGTTAGAGAAGCCGTGGAAGATATTTTGTCTTTCAAAAATGAAAAGAAAGAAAAAATTTTCTACGAAACATTTGGTTATAATAACGACGATGAAGAAAATAAAAAAAACATTGACGATATAGAGAAATTAGAAAACAATGGCGTAGGTTGTTGCTTTTTCTCCAATGCGGTTTTGAATGAAACTTTAAGTTCGGACATTAAAAACGAGGATTTGGTTCGGTTTTTATACCGCTCACATTCTTCTACGGCGATTGAGGATAGCGGAATCGCTAAAGAACATAGTTTGCGGGAAATAGAAACTGTAATACCTTGTGAATTGCATGGAACTATCAATTATGTACCAAAATTAATGGAAGAAAACATTAAGGATGGATTAGGACTCATAAAACGGTTGGGAGTAAACCGGAATCGTGGATTGGGACGTTGTCAAATTACGCTAAAATAAATAATAATATGAGCAAATTAAAATTCAAATGCACATTGCTTACGGATGTCATAATCAATCAAAAAGCGGCAACAGACGAAAAACAGGAAACGTTGGATTTTATTCCCGGAAATAATTTCTTGGGAATCGCTGCCGGTACACTTTACAAAGATAAATCGGAAGAAAGTATAACAATTTTTCACAGTGGAAAAGTTCGCTTTGGCGATGCTCATCCACTCTATAACAGTTTCAGAACACTTAGGATTCCCGCCGTTATGCACTATCCCAAAGGGAAAAAAGTATCGGAACAGGACTGTTGCTATCTTACACATTTCTATGATAAGGAAGTGGATATTAAAAAAATGGAGAAAACAAAAACGCCTCAATTAAAACAATGTCGTTCAGGTTTTTACCAATTCCTTGCTAATACGGTTCAAGAAGTTGAAATTACAAAAACATTTGCTATTAAGTCAGCTTATGATAGAGACCTGAGAAAATCAAAAGACATGCAAATGTATGGTTATCAATCGATAGATAAAGGAAATGTATTCTGTTTTGAAGTAGATATTGATGATTCTTTAGACTGTCTTCGGGGGAAAATAAAAGATGCGTTGACAGGTGAAAAAAGGGTTGGACGTTCGCGTAGTGCACAATATGGATTAGTTAAAATAGAAGAAGTGTCTTTTGATGAGGTTCAATCAAAAGCAATTGAAGACAAGAATTTCATTACTGTTTATGCAGATGGGCGTTTGATTTTTTTAGATGACAATGGATTGCCGACATTTACTCCGGATGTTTCTCAATTGGGCTTTCCTAACGGTAAAATCAGTTGGGAAAAATCACAAATCCGCACATTTCAATATGCACCTTGGAACTCCAAACGACAAGTGCGTGATACCGATCGTTGCGGGATTGAAAAAGGAAGTGTATTTGTTTTGTCCGTTGATAAAATTCCGGAATCACTACCGGAATATGTAGGAAGTTATAAAAATGAGGGTTTTGGAAAGATAATCATTAATCCTGATTTTTTAAATGCTAAAGAGCATACAAATGGTTTAGCAGAATATTCATTTAGTCAGGAAAAAGATTCATCAATGGAGAAGGAAAAAAGAAAAAATGAAAAGCTTTCTAAATACGATGAGACTCTTCTTTATTATTTACAACTTTCTATGAAAGAAGAAACAAATAACACGAATATTTACGAATCTGTTAATTCTTATGTAGCAAACCATTGGAGTAAGTATATATCTGACACCGATTCTTTTTCTTCACAATGGGGAAGCGTTCGGAGTATTGCCGAGCAAAGCAAGTCTAAGGAAGAATTAAAGAATGAATTATTCAATGAGAATTCAGGTTATTTATATTCCGGTATTGCTAAAAGTAAATGGGATGATCATGGAAGAAGGGAAACGTTTGAAACGTTTTTTAAAGATTTAAAACCGGAACTTGCTCAATTAACGGTAATTAATCTCGCCGCAGAAATGGCAAAAAAATGCAGTTCAAATAAAGAAAAGGAAGGAGGAAATAAAAAATGAGTGATACAAAATATACACATCGCTATTTAGCGCGGATTGTTATAGAGGCAATTACGCCTTTGTCAATAGGTTCCGGACAAAAGGACGTCATATCGGATGCGATGGTTGTGCTGGATATAAATGGATTTCCCTATATTCCGGGAACTTCTTTAGCCGGGGTAATTCGTCATGCAATCGGAGAAAATGATGCAAAAGAATTTTTCGGATATCAAGATCAAAAGGAACCCTCAAAAGGGCATGGTTCGGATATTATTTTTACATCGGCTCAAATGATTGGCGAAGATGGAAAAGTGATTGATGGATTGGCAGACAGAAAAAAATTCAACTCCACCTTTTATAAGCATTTTGAGAAACTTCCGGTACGTCAGCACGTAAAAATCTCAGAAAAAGGGACTTCGGAAGAAAGAGGCAAATTTGATGAACAAGTAGTTTTCAAAGGTACCCGATTCTGTTTTGAAATAGAAATGGTT
>JAISKT010000115.1 GCA_031261295.1 Candidatus Symbiothrix sp.
TCATCGAAGATAACCATACTTATTTCGTTGTCTTCGTTTTCGGTATAGTCTTTTATCTCTTTCAATTTTCCGGAACCCACAAAAGTCACCGGATGCGGATAATCCAAGCGTTGCGTAAACCGTTTCACCGGCATGATACCGGCCGTACCGGCCAGGAAATCCAACTCATCGAGATATTCTTTGGATTTCGCTTCGTTTTGTTCGGGAGTTATCAAGCCGACTAACACCGCATTTTCAGTTTGTGTCTCAGTGATTATAAAATCTTTCATTCAATAAATTAAAATATTAATTGGAAGCAAAAGTACTAATTTTCAGCATAAAGGCCAAGTATCCGGTTTGTTTTTTCTTCCAAGGGCATTTGGGCGTCCAACCAATGGATACGGAAACCTCTCCGTTCCATTCCCCGGAACCAGGTCATTTGCCGTTTGGCGAATTGGTGAATGGCGATTTCCAATTGGTTAAACATTTCTGTAAAAGTGATTTGACCTGTAACGTACAAGGTGAGGTATTTATATTCCAATCCGTAATACATTAAATCTTCGGGCGAAATTCCGGCATCTAATAAGTGGCGGATTTCGTCCACCATTCCTTCATCCAAGCGGCTTTTCAAGCGCCGGCTGATTTTAGCCCGTCGCAATTCCCGGTCAATATCTATCCCGATAATCAAGCTGTTCAGCGGTTCGTATTCCCGTTTTTCCGGTTCCTGCGTAAGATAATATTCTTCAATTTCAATGGCCCGGATGGCGCGTTGAGCCGAATCGACTTCGGTTTTGTTGTGTAAAGTTTTATAGGATTTCAAGATTTCTGCCAATTCGCCAGGGGTTTTGTCTTTCAATTGCTCGCGCAATGCCGGGTTTTCGGGAACGTCCAAGAGTTTATAGCCCTTCAAAACCGATTCGATGTACAGGCCGGTTCCTCCGCACAAAACGGGCGTTTTTCCTTTCGCTCGTATTGCAGCAAAAGCCTTGTGGAAATCATGTTGAAACTCAAACAGATTGTATTTCTCGCCGGGATTGCAAATATCAATCAAGTGATACGGAATGGATTTACCGTGAACAATATAATCCGCCAGGTCTTTTCCGGTACCGATAGTCATCCCGCGATACACCTGCCGCGAATCGGCGCTGATGATTTCTGTGTCTAATTCGCAGGCCAAAGCGGCCGCCAAAGGCGTTTTGCCGGAAGCGGTCGGACCTAATAAAGTAATTAATTCGTACATAAGAATACTCCTTTGCAAAAGTAATCAAATAAGTTGTATCTTTACACAAATTACATCATACAAATAATAAGTCAATGAAAGGATTTACTAAATGCGCCAATGGCCATTATTACAAGGAAGAATTATCCTCCTGTCCGTATTGCCATGACGGAAATGAACTTGGTAGAGACGCGGTAATTTATTTTTATAATTAAAAAATCATGCGGAAATTTTAATTTTTTAGCATAATCAACTACCTTTGTATTAATAAAAAAAATATTAATCCTCACAATTTGCAAATCGTGAATTAAAAGCCAAAATGAGAAAAATAAAGCGATATGGGAAAGACAAGTATTATCACTGTTCAAGACATTCCGATTTCTATTTTCGTGGAAAACAATAAAGACTATATCTGTCTTACTGATATGATAAAAGCCAAGGACGGAGAATTTTTATCAGCGATTGGTTGAGAAATAAAGACGCTATCGAATATGTGGGAACATGGGAAATCTTGTACAATCCTAATTTTAATTATGGTGAATTCACCATAATTAAAAACGAAGCCGGTTCGAGAGCCTACCGTATAAGTGTCAAAGATTGGGTAGGACGGACAAATGCTATAGGAATTATGGCCAAATCGGGTAGATATGGTGGAACGTATGCCTACAATTTAGGCAAACAGTATTATAACGCAAAAGATTATTTAGAAGCACTAAAATATTATCGAAAAAGTGCGGAACAGGGAAATACTATAGCCAAAGAACAATTAAAAAAATTATTAAATGAAGATGAATGAGAACAAAAAGGGAAAAATCAGAAGAATGGCTAACTAAAGGAACAAATCGTCTATATAGCTGGCACCTGACAGAAGGTGAAGAACGTAAAGGTCAAAAATATCACGAGGAAACCTTGTCCTATTTTGATAAGGCAATTAAGTTTGCTAATGGTAATACAAAACTCAAAACACAAGCATGGTACTATAAAGCACAAGAGTGGGAACACATGGCTTATGTACAAGATTGGAAAAAATGTTCTTGCTATGATGAAGCAATAAAGTGTTATGAGGAAGCGATAAATCTTGATGAAAATTATGCTCCGGCATGGCATACAAAAGGTTATATTTTAGATAAAATAGAAAAAACCGCTGAAGCAATTAAGTGTTATGACAAAGCGATACAATTAGATAAAGATAACGACCAATACAAAGTCAGTAAAATGCTAATTTTATTTAAAACGAAAAAAGAACAAGAAGCCATAAATTTGTTACTTGAGACCAAATTAGACCTTTTAGAAAAACTTTCTAATATAGAAAATAAACAGAACAAAGAATTGTTATTTAGCTATTTGACTAAATCCGAAAAATTTGAAGATGATTACTTTCGTAAAATAATGGAAGAACATAACATTACGGATAATACGCAAAAAAATATCTACAGAGAAATTTATGCTCAATCGCTTTTACTAATTAGCTATTTGTTTGTTTCTTCCGGAGAAAAATTTGTACATTATACAAAAAATGCAGTAGCTCAAAAACTTTTATTTGATACTGATTCTAAATTTCGGTTAAGTATGAGTACACTTTCCAATGATTCAAAGGAAGGAAAAACATTATTTGATTATTTGGAATTACAAAGTGAATATAAGAGAAAGAAATCAACTGAAAAAAGCATCACTTTTATAGGAAACACTATCCTTGAATCAAAAGGGAGCAATAATAATGGTGTTGGGGAAGAATACCGTGCTTTTATTGGATGTTTTAGTTTCAATACGGATTGCTTGAATCAATTTCGTCTTTATGGCAAAGATGGGGAAAAAGAAGGTACCGGTGTAAGTATGGTTTTTAATAATGGTTCCTTTCCCCACCCCAAGACACCAACATCTTCAACCGATAAATGCAATTCCTTATTATATCGTTGTATGTATCTTGATTCAGAGACAGGACGTGTTGTTTCTATTGGACATCAAGAGGAATATATGCGTACTAAGGAAAATAGCAATTCTCTCAAATCCGCAAAATTTTTCTCTCACCCATTAGAAATGGATGACCCTGTCAGAAAACCAGACAAAAATTATTTAGAGAGTAT
Source organism: Candidatus Symbiothrix sp. (assembly GCA_031261295.1). Taxonomy (GTDB): domain Bacteria; phylum Bacteroidota; class Bacteroidia; order Bacteroidales; family Azobacteroidaceae; genus Azobacteroides. Next base: position 3,283 of record JAISKT010000115.1, read on the forward strand.
TAGTACACTTATTTCAAATGTACAGACAGAGTTTGACACTTTAAAAGGGAAAATCACAGACGAATTAGATAAGTCTATTGTAAGTCAGTTGTTAATCAACTTACGGCATCTAACAAAAGACGTTGCTTTCAAAGAAGAACAAGAATGTCGTATTATTCAAATAGTATCTTTGATGGATGATAGAGTGATGCTTCGAGAAGATTATAATCAGGTTTATGTTGAGATAAATCTTAATTATGTGGAAAAGATTATTTTTGGACCCAAATCAATAGGAATGGATTTATTTCAAGATATTTTGAGAAAAAAGGGGTTAGATATTAATTGTGAACAGTCCACATTACCATTAGCATAATCATCTATACAAAAAGCCAGCGGCGGCGGCATTGTAGAAACGGGGCGGAACACAGCAAAATATGTACAAAGATACGGCATATTCAAATAAAAGCCGTATCTTTGTACATAAAATTATAGCGATATGAATGAGAAGATAAACATACTGTTTCGGCAAAACAATGGATACTTGACAACGCAGCAACTGTCAAGCAGGTATATGTATTATCAATTGCTCAAATTGGTGAAACAAGGCGTTGTCACACAGCCCAAAAGAGGCGTTTTTTATTTGGAAGACGAAATGCAAAATCCCATTGATATTGATATTGAATCTATTGTGCCAAACGGTGTTTTGTGTCTGTTTTCCGCCTGGTTTCATTACGGATTGTCAACAACTATTCCTCATTCCTATTATATTGCCATCGAAAATAAGCGAAAAATTGTGTTGCCCGACTATCCGCCGATAGTGTTGCATTATTGGCGAAAAAATCAATACGAATTGGGAATTTCATCTTATACAAAAGATGGGATAACCGTAAAAATTTATGACATTGAAAAATCGGTGTGCGATGCCATAAAATTTCGGAATAAAATAGGAATAGACGTAACCGCCGAAGTTCTGAAAAATTACTTGAAAAGAGAAGATAGAAATTTGATAAAACTAACCGACTACGCAAAGAAAATGAGAATATATAATCTTTTGAAAATTTATTTGGAAATAGAACTATGAGTAAAGATTATGCTAAATCGAAAAAGGCAAAGTTGCTTCATATTGCACAGCAGGAGCAATTGCAATATCAAATGTTGATAACTCGTTATTTTTACGAACGTTTGCTTTATCGTCTGTCGGTAAGCCGATTTCGTGAGAAATTCTGTTTGAAAGGCGGTACTTTACTCTACGCATTTGCTAAAGAGACGCCACGCCCGACTTTGGATATAGATTTTCTCGGGTTGGATTTTTCTAATGAAATGGATAATATCAAAAACGCATTTATTGAAATTTTGTCTGTTGAATGTGAAGAAGATGGCGTAATATTTGATGCAAAAAGTATTGTAACAACAGAACTTATGGGAAATAAAAGATATACGGGCATTCGTGTTTCGTACATTGCGCATTTGGATTCTATCAGGCAACAAATGCAAATTGACATCGGTTTTGGCGATGTAATTACACCTGCACCTCAAAATTTGCATTACCCTGTGTTTTTCGATGAACTGCCTGCACCCGAAGTATATGCCTATTCGCTCGAAACTGTAATTGCAGAGAAATTTCACGCAATGATAGAATTAGGTAACGATAATAGTCGTTTCAAAGATTTTTACGACACCTATAAAATATTAACAACACAGGAAATTGACGGTAATACGCTTATTGATGCCATATCAGCAACTTTTCAAAACAGAAAAACGATATTTCAAGAAAACCATCCATTGTTTTCAGAGGAATTTATTAAAAACCAAAATCGTCAGTTACGTTGGAATAATTTTCTTCACAAAATAAAATCAGAAAGCATTGATTTTAAAACTGTTGTAAAACAAATTACAGTGCGATTGCACCCGATATACGAACAAATATAATTCTTACCGGTTTTCACTGCCAAAGATGATATTTTTCTGATTTGCAGTGACGGACTTTCAGGTATGCTTCCGGACACAATTAATGATATTTACGACTAATATAACGAATTAGGATAATGAAGGATTTGTTTTAATCTTTAAACAGGCTTCCGCCGATAAATTCCCTCAACAACGAAGTATTCGGCAATTCCTGCACATCTATATAATTGAAATAACGCAGGAAACGCAATAGCCGGTACGCATCGGTGTATTCGGGCGCCATGGGCGGAACTTCTTTCAACATCGGTTCCACACTTCTTCTTAATGCCGCTAATTCATAGAGCATCGCCGAATTAAAGGTGGCATCCGCATTCTCCTGATAGGGAAAAATCCATTTGTCTTCTCCTCTGCGAACCGACGGCCACCGCGAAATAGTGTCTATCGCCGAATAATTCCGGAACTGATAGTCCCGGACAATACGCCGGATTAAACGGTTGTCGGTCGTGGAAACCCAATTGTGATGGTCCAGGGAAATGGACGTCAGCGCCGACACATACACTTTATACATAGTGGCCGGGTCAATATTCGGAAGTAAGGTCGGATTCATCGCGTGAATCCCTTCCATGACGATAACCGAATTTTTTTGCAATTGCACCTTATTTCCCCGGTACACCCGTTCGCCGGTCGGAAAATCGTAGGTAGGCAACGCCACTTCTTCTCCCGCCAATATTTTCTCCAAATCGGCATTAAACTTTTGCAAATCAATCGCATAGAGCGACTCGTAATCATATTCGCCGTTCTCGTCCAAGGGCGTATCTACCCGGTTTACATAATAATCATCTAACGAAATATTGAGCGGATACAGCGTTTTGACAAGCAATTCGATTTCCAAACGCCGGCAAAAAGTGGTTTTCCCGGACGAAGACGGCCCGGCAATAAGCACCACCCGAAGGCCGTCTTTGTACCGGGCATAAATCTCATCGGCAATGGTCGCGACCTGTCGTTCCTGCAGGGCTTCCGAAACTTTCACGCTCTGCGAAATCCTTCCTTTTTCAATATTTTGGTTTAAATCGCCGACATTGGTCTGGTTCATCGTCTTTTGATATTTCAAAAGCTCCTGAAAAACGGCCAACATCTTCTTTTGCATCACAAACGGTTGCAGTTCCTCCGGTTTATCGGGATTGGGCACCCGCAACAACAGCCCGTCGTTGTATTTTTGAAGTTTGAACAAATATATCCATTTCGTGCTGGGCAATAGCGCCCCGTAAAAACTATTGATATAACCATCCAACGAATTATATTTGCTATATACCTCGCCTACAGTCTTCAGCAGCACGGCTTTATCCTCCATGCCGTTTTCAAGGAATATCCGGATGACTTCTTCTGTTTGCGCCTCATGCGTTTGAAACGGATAATCGGCATCGATGATTTCCTGCATTCTTTTTTCGATACTTTCCACCTCTTTGGTTGTCAGCTCGTGTTTGGTATCCAGCGTGCAATAATACCCTTTTGAAAGGGAATGTTCGATCCAAAGTGTCCGGTCGGGATACAACTCTTTGGCCGCTTTAGCTAAAACAAAACACAGGGAACGAACATACGTCCGCATCCCGGACGGATCATTCATACCGATAAACTCCACTGTCTTTGGATTATAACAAGTATAATACAAACGCTCCGTTTTGTTATTTACGCGGGCGCAAGTCAAGCGTGTCGGCAATTGAATGTTCATGGCCTGATAGATTTCCAGCAGTGAAACGCCTACATTAAAATCCCGGTAGGTATCGTTGTTTTTGCAATAGATGCGGACTTTTTCTTTCATAACAAATAATTAAAAACCATTATGGGTACAAAAATACAATATCACATTCAAATAATTTCATTAATTTTGCTGGATTAATTAAGGAATATGTTAAAACAAACGAAAATAGTAGCGACCGTTTCGGATAAACGGTGTGATGTTGAATTTATTACCGACTTGTTCAATGCCGGAATGAACGTGGTACGGATGAATTCCGCCCATTTGGATCAAACCGGTTTTGATGCCATTATCCGCAATGTGCGGGCTGTGTCCAACCGTATCGGCATTTTGATGGATACGAAAGGCCCGGAAGTGCGCACCACCATTTCCGATGAGCCTATCCCTTTTCACACAGGGGATAAAGTGAAAATTCAGGGTGCGCCCGACCAAAAGACCGTTCCGGGAATCCTCAGCGTCAATTATCCTAACTTCGCAAGCGAATTGAAATTAGGCGATATGATTCTCATTGACGACGGCGACTTAGAATTGAAAGTCATTGAAAAACACCCGGATCATCTGTTGGTGGAAGCGCTGAACGATGCGGTTTTGGGAAGCCGCAAGAGCGTGAATATTCCCGGCGTGCGCATCAATCTTCCTTCTTTGACTGAAAAAGACCGCAAGAATATCCTGTATGCCATTGAAAACCGGGTGGATTTCATTGCCCATTCCTTTGTGCGGAACCGGCAGGATGTGCTGGATATTCAACGGATTCTGGACGAGCATCGCAGCCCCATCAAGATTATTGCCAAGATAGAAAACCAGGAAGGCGTTGACAATATCGACGAAATCCTGGAAGTCGCTTACGGCATTATGGTGGCCCGGGGTGATTTAGGTATTGAAGTGCCGCAGGAAAAAATCCCCGGATTGCAACGCATTCTGATTCGCAAGTGTGTCGCTGCCAAAAAACCGGTGATTGTGGCCACACAAATGTTACATTCCATGATTACCAACCCGCGTCCGACCCGGGCGGAAGTCACCGATATTGCCAACGCTATCTATTACCGCACCGATGCCTTGATGTTGAGCGGCGAAACGGCTTACGGGAAATTCCCGGTGGAAGCGGTGCGCACCATGTCGAGCATTGCCTGCGAAGCGGAAAAGACTAAACTCCTTGAAAACGATATACGGGTACCGACTCCCAACGACGATGTGGACGTGACTTCCTTCTTATCGAAACAAGCCGTGAAGTCGAGTCAGAAATTGCAGGTAAAAGCGATTGTTACGGATAGTCATTCGGGCCGGACCGCCCGCAACCTGGCCGCTTTCCGGGGAAAAGCGCCGGTGTTTGCCATTTGCTACCAGGAGCGAACCACTCGCGAATTATCCCTCTCGTATGGCGTTTGGGCGGAATATCAACCGGAAAACGAAGATCCCAAGCAATATTTCCTGGATGCCCTGGACAAATTGCTCCGCAAACAGATGATCGAACGGAACGACATGGTCGCTTATCTCAGCGGCAGTTTTGGCGAGGGCGGCGGCACCTCCTTCCTGGAAATCAACAATGTCAGTAAGATACTGGACGGCTCCGGGAAATTCAAACCGCCTTTTTTCAAATAAAAACACCCCTAAATCCCCTAAAGGGGACTTGGCTGACGCACGAAACAAGAATGGCGCAGACTCTAAAAAAGTCCCCTTTAGGGGATTTAGGGGTACGCCCCCTTTAGGGGGTTGGGGGTAAAATGATGACAATAGAGGATTACATAGTAGATCATATTGACGGGGAAGGCGAACTCCTTTCCAAATTGAACCGGGACGCGCATGTCAATTTGTTGCGTCCGCGGATGATTTCGGGCCATTTGCAGGGCCGCATCCTGAAGATGCTGGTACGCCTGCACCGCCCGCAACGGATTTTGGAGATTGGCACTTATACCGGATATGCGACTCTGTGCCTGGCGGAAGCCCTGCCGGAAGGCGCTGAAATTCATACGATTGAGAAGGATGAGGAAATGGAAGATTTTATCTGGAAGCAGTTCAATCCCTCCGGCCTGAAAGATAAAATCCACTTGCATATCGGCGATGCCTTAGAAATCATTCCCCGATTGGAAGGAAATTTTGATATGGTTTTCATTGATGCCGACAAGCGTTTGTATAACGAATATTACGATTTGGTTTTTGACAAAGTAAATCCCGGCGGCATCATCTTGGCAGATAATACTTTGTGGAGCGGCAAAGTATTGGAAGCGCCTCATTCCGGCGATAAACAGACCATCGGCATATTAAATTTCAATGAAAAAATCAAACAAGATACGCGAATTGAAAAAGTTATCTTACCTTTACGGGACGGATTAACTATTATTTATAAACTAAGAACTAAAAACTAAGAACTAAAAGTTGGCTGACGCCTGTTAACTACCGCGCTTTGCGCAACTTTTAGTTCTTAGTTTTTAGTTTTTAACTCTCAAAGAATTATGAACAGTACACGAATACAGAAAATAGAACGCTTGATACAAAAGGATTTGAGTGAAATCTTTTTGTTGCAAACCAAGCAGATGCCGGGCGTGATGGTATCGGTAACGAATGTCCGGATGAGTCCCGATTTGAGTGTGGCAAGAACCTATCTGAGTATCTTTCCTTCCGAAAAAGGCAAAGAATTGATGGAAAACATCAACCACAACAAGAAATCCATCCGGTTTGAATTGGGCGTGCGGATCGGCAAACAAGTGCGCCGGATACCGGAATTGGCTTTTTTCTTAGACGATTCCATTGATTACCTGGAAAATATAGACCACTTGCTTAATAGTTGAAAGTTGAAAGTTGAAAATTGAAAGTTGAAAGTTACATAGCCCGGCGGTATCTTTTTTCTAAAAAGTCGCACAATGCCATTAATATTATTTCATTGGTGGCGGTTTGTGGGGTTGCTATTGCTACGCTGGCCACTGTGTGTACCTTGTCGGTATTCAACGGATTCCAGGGATTGCTTTCGGATATGTTCGGTTCGTTTGATCCGGAATTGAAGATTACGCCGGTCAAAGGGAAAGTCTTTGACCCGACTACCGCACCTTTTCTCGAAATTTATGCCCTGCCGGAAACCGGTTTGATTTCCGAAAGCCTCGAAGACAATGTGTTGATACGGTACAAGGAAAGGCAGGTTCCCGCGGTAATGAAAGGCGTTTCGGGTAATTTCGCCGAACAGGTTTCGATAGACAGTATCTTGATTGACGGGGAATTTCGAATAGGCGATGCCGACCATACTTTTGCCACTTTGGGCGTAGGCGTAGCAAACAATCTGGGTGTCAATGCCAATTTTATTTTTCCTTTAGACATCTACGCACCCAAACGGAACGCCCAGGTAAATCTGGCCAATCCCATATCTTCTTTTAATGTCGATTATGCGTATATCGGCGGCGTTTTTATGGTCAACGAGCAAGTCTATGACGACAACTATCTGATTGTCCCATTGGATTTTGCCCGCGAACTACTGGATTATGAAACGGAAGTCAGCGCCCTGGAAATCCGCTTGAAAAAAGGAGCCAATCTCTCGGCGGTTCAGAAAAAGATGCAACAGATTTTGGGAACGGATTATTGGGTGAAAGACCGTTACGAGCAACAGGAAGCGGCTTTCAAGATGGTGAGTATCGAAAAATGGGTGACGTTTCTCATGCTTTGCTTTATCCTGTTGATAGCGGTATTCAATGTGATTGGTTCATTGTCCATGTTGATTGTGGACAAACAAAAAGACATTACTACGCTTCGCAACCTGGGTGCGAACAACCGGTTGATTTCGCGGATTTTCCTTTACGAAGGCTGGATGATTTCCGCCTTGGGAGCTGTGACAGGCATTGTGCTGGGCATTCTGATTTGCCTTGGGCAACAACATTTCGGTTGGTTGCAATTGGGCGGGGGCAACGGCGCCTTTGCCGTCAATGCCTATCCGGTGCACATCGAAACCGGCGATCTGATTTTAGTCTTATGCTCCGTGCTGGCTATTGGATTTTTGGCGGTACTTTATCCGGTGCGGTACCTATCTAAAAAGTGGCTTTGAACAGGAAGAAAAGTTATTTTTTGCTAATTCCTTGGTTTATATGAGAAAAGATATTACCTTTGTCAATTAAATAAACGATAAAAAGCTTTTATAAAGAAATAGAAAGTATATTATAAAGACATAATTCATTAAAAAAAGCGTTACAGCTTTTATTCTTGTTATTAGAAACTTCGACAATTTCAATTCGGCAAGAGTAAGTCAGTAAACGCTCACGTGAATTCGTGGGCTAAACTTATTTGCCGAATAGGTTGTCGAAGACCTCTAATAACAAATAAAGTTTAAGTCCCACGTTTTTTTATTTTAAATAACCGCTTCTTCGGGACTTGGAGGCATTAAAATTCTACAGACATGCAGAACAAGTCAGGTGTGTTTTTGCAAACACATATCACATTTACATAATGACAGAGGGTTTTGAAAGGATTAGACGGGCGTAGTGATTCAACGGTTTTTCGTTCTCTCATTTTTAACCGTTTGAATGTGTCCGCCCATCGTTTAGGGTATAGGCAACCATTTTTCTTCATTCTTTATAAATTTAAATTTGTATTTCCCGGTTGCCTTCCCTTTTTAGAAAATTAAATAAAATAATTATACATCATGAAGAAAATGATTTTTTTAGCGCTGACACTCATCGTTTTGGGTGCAGCAAGTGTAAATGCACAAGTGACTATTGGTGGAAATCCGGCAACAGATGTTCCCGGCGCCTTGCTGAACTTGAACAGTACCATCAAAGGTGGACTGTTACTCTCGAATGTCGGAATCACCGATTTGGATAAGATACCTGCGGGAACCAATCTTTTCCCGGGAATAACCGCAGGTACAAATGATGATACGAATACGGCTTTTGCCGGGGCGATAGTCTATAATATTGATCCGGATACAGGCAAAGGCATCTATATCTGGAACGGTGAAGCCTGGACAAAAAGCGGTGGTTTGAAATAATTAAAAATATAAATTTAATAAACAAAAAAAGATGAACAAAAAATTATTTATGCTGCTGATACTGGCAGCCGTATTGTTTCCTTCAGGCATTCGTGCACAAGTATTAATTGGCGGATCCGGTGCATCAACGGACGAACCAACAGCGGGCGCTATTCTGGATTTAAATGGTGCAGTCAAAGGCGGTCTTGTACTGTCGAATGTGGTAATTACCGATTTGGGCAAGATACCTACGGGTACGGATGGCTTGGCGGGAATCACTGCCGGAACAGATGATGATACGAATGAGGCTCTCACCGGTACGATGGTTTACAACACCGGAGAAGGTACTACAGTTGCAAAAGGCGCTTACGTGTGGGATGGCACGGATTGGGCTACTATAGGCGGCGAAACGGTAATAGCCCCTCCCGAAGGATGTAATTGTACTGTTGGCTCCGACGGGTACTTGTACGCACGCTCGACTGCCACGGGCAACGTTTCCACTTCCGCCCCTGCCTGTCCAGCCGGGTGGTCTACGACAACCATTTGGGTCGCACTCGCGAATGTTAGCTCGGTGGAGCTGGCGAAAAATAGTCTGGCACCAGCGTGGTTCTACATATACCGTGACACAGATTATAGCCCGCAGATTATCGTCGGCTGGAGTGCAACTCGTACCTGGTCCCAGGGTTCGTATGGTGGAACCGGGCAAATTCACTCAATGTGCAGAAAACTACCTTAGTGGTTTAATCAGAGTTGCTAAAATGCTCGTTAGGGATTTGTGTGCTCATAACCCAACAGGATAGAACATCCCAATCCTATAAGATTTTTTACTGCCTTGCACTAAACGGGTTGGGTCTTAAAAGCCCAACCCGTTTTAAGTCATTTAAGACTTCGGTTTTCAGAACCTCGCTTTTCTCAATACATTAGTAAACAAAATTATCCCCCTTTTGTTATAATAAAATGACGGACACTTCTCAAAAAAGGCGTCTTTTATGCCATTTCGGCAGAAAGCATGCCATTTATATAGAGTGGCACATCATTTGTTAAAATAGTAACGGGAGATAAAAATTAAGTATTAAATAACAAACAATAAAACAGATAAAAATTATGGGAAAAATCATTGGAATCGACTTAGGAACAACCAACTCTTGCGTTGCCGTAATGGAAGGGAACAAACCGGTTGTTATTCCTAATAGTGAGGGCAAAATGACTACACCTTCCATCGTGGCGTTCGTTGGCAATGGTGAACGTAAAGTGGGCGATCCGGCCAAACGTCAGGCTATTACCAATCCGACTAAGACCATTTTCTCCATCAAACGGTTTATGGGGGAAACTTACGACCAGGTGAAAGCAGAAATTGCCCGCGTACCTTACAAAGTGGTTCGGGGCGACAACAATACTCCCCGTGTAGATATCGACGGACGGTTGTATTCTCCACAGGAAATTTCGGCTATGATTCTCCAAAAAATGAAGAAAACGGCTGAAGATTATTTGGGTCAGGAAGTGACCGAGGCGGTCATTACCGTTCCTGCTTATTTCGCTGATTCACAACGTCAAGCTACGATCGAAGCCGGAGAAATCGCCGGATTGAAAGTAAAACGGATTATCAACGAACCGACTGCGGCTGCTTTGGCTTACGGTTTGGAAAAAGCCGACAAAGATATGAAAATCGCCGTATTCGACCTGGGTGGCGGTACATTCGATATTTCTATTCTGGAATTAGGCGGCGGCGTATTTGAAGTATTGTCCACCAACGGTGATACCCACTTGGGTGGGGACGATTTCGACCACGTAATTATCGACTGGTTGGCAGAAGAATTTCAAAAGAACGAAGGCTTGGATTTGCGCAAAGACGCCATGGCCATGCAACGTTTGAAAGAAGCGGCAGAAAAAGCGAAAATCGAACTTTCCAGTTCAACTTCTACGGAAATCAACTTGCCGTACATCATGCCGGTTGACGGGATGCCCAAACACTTGGTGACCACATTGACCCGCGCTAAATTTGAACAATTGGCAGACAAATTGATTCGTGCAACCATTTCTCCTTGCGAAAAAGCGTTGAAAGATGCCGGATTGACTGCAAAAGATATTAACGAAATAATTTTGGTGGGCGGCTCCACCCGTATTCCGGCTATCCAATCGGAAGTGGAAAAATTCTTCGGCAAAACACCTTCCAAAGGCGTGAATCCGGACGAAGTGGTGGCTGTGGGCGCTGCTATTCAGGGCGCTATCCTTTCCGGCGACAGCAACATGGGCGGAATGGTCTTGTTGGATGTGACTCCGCTTTCCCTGGGTATCGAAACGATGGGCAGTGTGATGACCAAATTGATTGAGGCCAATTCCACTATTCCAATCAAGAAATCCGAAACGTTTACTACCGCTATGGATAATCAGCCGTCGGTTGAAATCCACGTATTGCAAGGGGAACGTCCTTTAGCAAAAGACAATAAACCGATTGGTAAATTCCACTTGGACGGTATCATGCCGGCTCCGCGCGGGGTGCCTCAGATTGAAGTGACTTTCGATATTGATGCCAATGGCGTGGTAAGCGTATCGGCCAAAGATAAAGCGACCGGCAAGGAACAAAGCATCCGCATCGAAGCCTCCAGCGGTTTGAGCGATGCCGACATCCAACGGATGAAAGATGAAGCGGCTGCCAATGCCGAATCAGATGCCAAGGAAAAAGAAAAAATCGACAAGTTGAACCATGCCGACAGCGTGATTTTCCAAACGGAAAAACAACTGAAGGATTTGGGCGATAAGATTCCGGCTGATAAAAAAGGCCCGATCGAAGCGGCTGTAGCCAAATTGAAAGAAGCGCACAAAGCCCAGGATTTGGCAGGTATCGATGCCGGAGTTACCGAAGTCAACAATGCGTTCCAGGCAGCCAGCCAGGAGATGTATAACGCACAAGCGCAAGCAGGCGGCGCCCAAGGCGGCAATCCGTTCGGCGGCGCAGGCGACCCGTTTGGCGGAGCGAATGGACCATTTGGCGGCGGCGCTCCGAATGGTGGTGGTAGCCCAGGCGGCCAGCCGGGTGGAGATGAAGTGACGGATGTGGATTTTGAAGAAGTGAAGTAAAAATAATAAATTAGGCAAAGTCCCAACTCTAAAATTAGAGTTGGGACTTTGTTTTTTAATTATCAAAATGAGAGTTAATGGACAAAATAAAATTAAAAACATGGATTAAGAAAATGGATGTAACAACATTTTGTGCTATTGCTACAGCAGTAGCAACTATCTTATATGTCATCTATACATACAAGATACTAAAAGCAAACGAACAGCAAGTAAAACAATCCGTTCAGATACAAAAAGAAACCGTGCGTTTAGATCTTTTTGACAGACGGTATAACTGTTATGTTTTACTGAAAAAATGGTATGATAATGTAAAAGTGGCTAATGTAGAAACTTCTGTATCTCTCATTGTGAATAATGCATCAGATGAAATCAATAATGAAATTAATAAAAGAGGAAGTGCATTAGAGGAAAAAAAGAAAAAAGAAACAAACCATGAAAAGATAGCAGACATAAATAAAGAAATAGCTACATTAAACACTGAAAAAATGATCCATTTTTTTACTAAACAAAATGCCGAATACGCCGAAATAGCAAAATCTGAATTTCTTTTTGAAGAAAACACATATAAGGGAATTAAAGATTTCATAGACGCATATAATAAATTTGCAGAAGACACCATACTGGGTATTAGTAATTCAGCAGCATGGAACACACTTCAAGAAACGGTTAAATCGTTTGATAAAAAAGATGTTATGGGAAAAATCAAAGATGAAATGAATATGGCGGTTAAAATCAAAGATGCGAAAAATTAGTAACAATTTGAAGAGACGCAACTCAATCCGATGGTAAAAACAACACATGCTATTTTCTTTCGGTTTGAAACCATCGTGAATAATCTGGTGGCAAAGATTGATTCCGAGATAATCGCATCTCGAGAAAATATCCAAAACATTCTCAAAAAGATGGATGAAGTGTTTAACGAACAAAAAGCAGCCACGCAGGATATTACCAAAAGAATAAATTTAGTGTATAATTTTCAGAAAGCCAACATGAACAGATTATTCCAACTGATAACCGTATATGCAGAGTTGGCAGCTTGTGGAATCACAGACGGAAAAAAGAAGGAACGGCTGAAAGAGGATATTGACAACCTGATAAACCCGAAATCATGAACATAGATTTTCCGCCACCTTCCAATGGCATTTACTAATTGAAATTACGCCCTGTTATTTCTTGCGTTTGTTATTGTTTATTGGATAAAAAATTGTACTTTTGCAAATCTTTTTGATTTAAATGATGAGTAATCTTCAAAATAAGTCGGATATATTGACCGATGCTGCTAAGTTTCTGCATGACAAAGGTTGGTATCCCGCCGTGGCTCACGGTGCATATTATGGTTGCTATCAACTTTCTAAACATATTTGGTTGCACAAAATGAGAAAAACACAACAAGAATTGGATATGTTGTGCAGTTCAGGCAAAATTGGTTCGCATGAAGTGTTAATTAACGAGGTCAGAAATTTCATGCGAGATTCAAAGAAAACGGATTGTAATAATCACATGAGCGATTATTACAGATTGATTGGGCAATTAAAAAGGTTGCGAGTGAAAGCCGATTATGATGATGAAATCTTCGATAGTTCAGCAAGCAGAAATGCTATTTCTTTATCTGATACAATCATTCCAATCCTTAAAAAATATCAATAAATTATGGACGCTAAGCAATATATTGTAAATGAATTAGGGACTTTAGTTGTAAAGTTTCCAAATGTTCGTGTACGTTATGAATATGATGAAAATGCACTTGTTCATTGTATTGAAGTAATACCAAATGAAATATATCATTTAAATGATGAATATATTTTATGGGAAAACGAAATGACCGATAAATTTATCGAGTTTTTCCCAACACAAAATATTTGCTTTATTTCTGACGATGCCTTGGTTGGTATTGAAAATATTGAACTTACATTGTATGGCAAATACTTCACGCCTGTTTCAACCGTAAATGAGGCAACAACTGTTGAGCAAGAAGTTATTGTAAAGACAAGAGAGCCGTTAATTGATTTGATAAATCAATTAACATTTTCTGATTTTTGCAACGATAATAAAATCATTGGAAATCTAACCATTAGTGGCAATTATCCAAGTACTTATAACCAAGAAGAATATTCTTTAGCCGCATAAAATAATATGGAAAATTTAAATAAATTAGAATCCGGTTTTCAAATCAAGAATTTGATACTTTTAGAAAGTTCATTTTTCAGAATCAATAATGTTGCGTTTGGGGAAGGTGTAAATAATAATCTTGATATTAACACAGACGTAGCAGTAAACGATAAAGTTATAACTGTTGCCGAAGAGGCAACACTTGTACAGAAATTTCAAGATGTTGAGCAAGTCAAAATTAAAGTAAAAATGATAGGTATATTTGAGTGTATTGGGGAATCGGCACTCAAAGATTTTGATGAGTTCGGAAAAATTAACGGTGCAGCAATTATTTTTCCCTATATTAGGGAACACATTACCAATATATCTTTGAAAGCTGGAATAGGTGCAATAATTTTACCTCCCGTAAATTTTACAAAAAACAAATAGATTTCGGATTCCATCAAAAGCATGATTTATATCTATAAAATCTATATTTGCATCTGTTTATTAGACATATTTCGTGTTACATCGCATCATTTCATTTGTACCATATTTGTAAAGTAAAATCACAACTTACTGATATTAGAAACAAAAAATCTTTGAGGAAGTGAAGTAATTCAATGACAAATTAAAAAATTAAAAAATAGCGGTAAATAAATAATTTGCCGCTATTTTTTGGGGTATCCTAAGCCTCTTCAACGAGGACACCGGTTGGGTACATCGATTTCTCTTTCGGTTTCCGGCTCGATGAAAAAATTTACTAATTTATTTATTTTGTGTAGGAAATGTATGTATATTTGCAATAACAACTGGAAAACACTCATGACTGACAATCAAAATATATATTCTGATTCTGAATTATGGTCTTCTTTCATAGCAGGAGATAAGGAGGCCTTTTCCATTTTGTATCGTTTAAGTTATAAAAAATTGTATTCGTATGGAATCAGCTTGGGCATGGATAATGACCAGATTCGGGATATTATACAAGATTTGTTCGTGAAACTATTTGAAAAACCCGAATTAATCAAAGAAACGTCAACCATTGCTCCTTTTCTGTTCGTTTCCATGAGGAACGCATTTATAAACAACCAAAAAATAAAAGAACGCTATCCGAATCTGAACAATATGGAAACGTTTGATGTAAAATACATTACAGAAACCGATACGATTGGAAACCAAGAAGATGAAATGCACATCAAACAACGGGTGGACGAAATAATGAACATTTTATCTCCCCGGCAAAAAGAAATAATCTACCTGCGGTTTTTACACCAAATGGAATACGAAGAAATCGCCTCAATCATGAACCTCTCGGAACAGGCCGCCCGAAACCTGACACACAGAGCCATTAAAAAAATGAGAGATAATAATCTCAACCAAACTTTTTTTATTCTTATATCCTTATTAATTATCTATAAATAAATCGATTACAATTGGAATAATTCCGCAGGATTCATACTTAAAAACTTTTCAAAAGGAATACCGTCAGTTCCCACCAAATAAATGCCACGTGGATGAAACACTTCATCAAATAAGGAGATGCCTTTGTTGACGCTTTCTTTGCCGCTCTTTACTTCTAATGCGATAATGTCCTCTCCCTTTTCAATTACATAATCTACTTCAAAACCGCCTTCATTCCAGTAATAAACTTTAAATCGGTGTTTTAATCCGCTGTTTATCAGGTGTGCACCTACTGCGGATTCAGCAAATCGTCCCCATTCTTTGTGGTCATTGCGCAGGGTTTCAAACGAAACGTTTTGACCTGCCGCAAGCAATGCGTTATTGTGTACCTGAAATTTGGGTTTGGAAGCCCGCTTACGAATAATATCGGCGGCATATTTTTCCAATCCCGACAACAGTCCGGCTTCTTTGAGCAGGGTAAGGTATCCTGATAAAGTCGTGAGATTGCCCGATTCCTGCAATTCTCCTTGTACTTTGGTAAGTGATAAAATTTGGGAAGAGTACTTACAACCAATATCAAACAATCGCTTTAGCAATATTGGCTTATCCACACGAGTCATCATCAGGATATCTTTAGACAAGGTGGTCTCTACTAATGATTCGCGGATGTAATCTTTCCAACGTTCCTCATTTCCTATCAAAGAGGCAGAACCGGGATAACCGCCAAAATAGATGTATTGGTCGAGACTCCAGCCGAAAGCATCACGCATTTCATCAAACGACCAGTGGGTGATATTCATTAACTCATACCGGCCCGCCAAAGATTCCGTAAGCCCTTTCTGTATAAGTAAGCGCGATGAACCCAGCAGAATTACCTTAACCGCTGTGTCCGAGAAAGAATCGGCATCCCATTCTTTTTTTATCGCTTCACTCCAATTCGGTACTTTTTGTACTTCATCAATGATAAAAAGAATCTCTTTGCTGCCGGTTTGTTGTAGTTGTAAACGCGCATTACTCCACTCCCTGCGAATCCAAGTGTTATCGGCTACATACAAATCATCGGCCGTTACAAAGTGATGAGCAATGCTTGTTTTCTCCAAAAGTTGTCTGATAAGGGTGGTTTTTCCTACTTGACGGGGACCAACCAATACTTGAATAAACTTTCTCGGCTCGGATACTCGTTCGATAATATCCTGTAATACTGCGCGTTGGAATGCCATGTCAAATTTTATTAGATATACCTAATTAATTAATTAGGCAAAGGTAATAATTTTATTCACTCGATCTTCAAATAAAATAGTTAGATTTTTGAAAAATGATTATCCGCAGAATTACCCCCAACCCCCTGAAGGGGGCTTTGGCTCAGCACAATTGAAAAAGACACTATGGCTAAGTCCCCTTCAGGGGATTTAGGGGTAGTCATAAAAAAAATTGAGCAGGGAGTGATTACAAAATTAATCCGTGTTTGTACTTTATATAAACACGAATTATTTTTTTCACATGGAAAATACAAAATATACATTCCTGGAGGATTTCATTTTTCATCCGGCTCTTATAGCGCTCGCCAAGGAAAACAACCGCGAGGGACTACTCTCGTTTCTGCAACAATTCCCCGGGCAGGAAGAATGTATTCAAGATGCTTGGCTCTTGCTTCAAAGCCTGAAGATTGAAGAAGCGGATGTGCCGGCCGGCCAAATTGACGCCGATTTTAATAAACTGAAAAAACGGTTGAAATACAATAAGATAAGAAGAATAGTTGTCCGTTATACCGCAAGCGCGGCCTGTTTGGCTTTGTTTGTGTTGTTAGGAACCATTTCCTTGAAAACGAACCTGTTTCATCCGGATAATGAGTCGGATTTGCTGTCTTACTTAGACTTGCTCCAAATAGAAAACAATGAGATTCAACTTATTATGGATTCCGACACGATAAGCATCAACAACCGGGAAACTATTTTCCTGACAGAAGAAGGGAATCTTATCATCGGAAGCGATAATCGTGAAATCGCTTCCAAAACAGAAGAAAAAAACATACAAATGATGATTCCTTACGGACGGAAAGTCAGTGTCCGGTTTTGCGATGGAACGAATATGTGGGTAAATGCGGGAAGTAAAGTCCTTTATCCCAAACTGTTTTCAAAAAATAGCCGCGAAATTTATGCGGAAGGCGAAATCTATTTGGATGTAACCAGAAATGAAGCCCAACCTTTTATTGTCCATACGTCGGATTTCGACGTGAGAGTACTCGGCACCCGCTTCAATGTGTACGCTTATCCGGAGGAAGAGGAAAAATCGGTGGTGTTGGTAAACGGAAGTGTTGAAGTAGCAACAAGTGAAACCAAGCAGAAAAATAAATTGTCACCCAATCAAGGGTTCTTCCTTACCGGCGACAACGCCGGCATACGGGAAGTGGATACCTCTTTCTATACCTGTTGGTTGGACGATGTTATCAAATTGGATGGAGAATCGTTGGATGTGATTTTCGACAAATTATGCCGAAAATACAATGTGGCGATTATTTACGATAAAATAGCCGCCCATGGTATATATAAAGGCAAATTGAATTTGAACGATTCCATTGAAGAAACTTTGTATAACCTGTCATTGACAACATTAAATACACCGTTTTCATATACCATAAAAGAAAATAAAGTGAATATTAAATTTAAATAAAATAAACATGTCGAACACTTGAATAAAAAGATAAATCTATTATGTATAACTCTGAATCTAAGAACATTAAGAAAACACTCTTCCAAAAACTCCTGGGAACAAAACGGTTTATCGTTATCGCCTTAGTTGCATTGGAAACTGTTTTATGTGCAAGTAATTCTTTTTCTCAAACAAAAATCTCACTCAATCTTACCAATGTGAGCATCGAATCCGTATTTTCGGAAATAGAGAAAAAGACCGATTATGTATTTCTCTACAAGAAAAGCGAATTGCTGAATAAGCGGGTATCCGTCAATGAGAAGAATGAAGAGGTGGATGTCATCCTCAAGAAAATCCTGAATCCGATCGGATTTGAACATTATATCAATAAAAAGCAAATCGTGGTAACGGAAAAAAAGGAGAAAGAAGAAAATAACAACCCGAAACCATCCACTCAAAAACAAATCAATGTGAACGGTAAAATCCTGGATAATCAAGGAGAACCGCTAATCGGCGTGAGTGTGACTGTGAAAGGAACAGGAGTCGGAACGGCTACGGATTTGGATGGTGATTTTTCATTGGAAAAAATCCCGGCAGGATCGGAACTCATTTTTTCGTATGTCGGATATAATTCCCAAACGGTTTTAGCAAACGATGAAAAACCCGTCAAAATAGTTTTGAAAGAAATAGATACCCAAATTGGAGAAGTGGTGGTCATCGGTTATGGCGTTCAGAAAAAAGCTACTCTTATCGGCTCTGTTTCAGCCATTCAAACAAAAGACCTCTTGCAATCCCCGCAAGTAAATATCAGTAATGCCTTAGCCGGACGGATGCCCGGACTTTTTTCCGTCCAACGCAGCGGCGAGCCGGGCAATGATGCTTCGATGCTCCGGATAAGGGGAGTCGGCACCTTTGCCGAAGGCGATACGCAAGAGCCTTTGGTGATGGTCGATGGTGTGGAAACCACCAATTACAACAACATTGACCCCAATGAAATCGAAAGTGTTTCTATCTTGAAAGACGCCTCGGCAACTGCTGTTTATGGTGTTCGTGGAGCCAATGGCGTATTGCTTATTACTACGAAAAGAGGGGTAAAAGGCGAATTGAAAATCAGCTTGTCATCCAGCGTCGCCCGTTCATCGTTCCCTTTTCTGAGGAAAAATATGAATTCCTACGAATATGCCGGTTCTTATAATCTGGGACAAGAATATGATTCTTACGTAACCGGCAACAATACCCGCCGTTTTACGCAGGAAGATATTGAGATGTACCGGACAGGCGCCGATCCTATCTTTTATCCGGATGTGGATTGGTATGATGTCATGTTGAAAGATGCTTCCTGGCAAACCAAAAGCAATTTGAATATCAGCGGCGGTAGCGGCATGATACGCTATTTCTTTTCCTTGGGATATACCACACAAAACGGGATGTTGAATACCGATGCTTACGATCCCGGATACGATGCACAATTGAAATACCGGAGATATAACCTGAGATCCAATTTCGACGTGGATGTAACGAAAGATTTAGCGCTGAGTTTCGACTTGTCCACGCAAATAGACGACAACCGGACACCCAACTGGTCAATCGGTTATTTGATGGAAATGTTGTCTTCCATTTCCCCGCTCGAAACGCCCGGTGTGATCGACAATAAATTAGTGTCGCTGGTCGAAGCCAAAGGCGGCGCAAAATCAAGCCCCTTAGCGGCATTCAACAAAGGATGGAAACACAAATACGGAAATACCTTGAACGGCTCCATCCGCCTGAACTACAAAATGGATTACCTGACGCCCGGACTTTCCTTGCGCGGGATGGTTTCCTACAAAAATTACAACAACCTGGAACAGGGCTATATTCAGAATGGAGTGGTTTACGATCTGCGCCGCACCACCAACGGCAACCTCCTTTTTACACCTGACAGGGATAAAGAGGTGCCGCAATTCAGCGAATCGGTAAGTAAAGACCGCCGGATCTATCTCGAAGCCGGTATGGAATATGCCCGCACGTTTGGCGAACATGCCGTGGGCGGTCTTGTCCTGTATAATCAAAGCAAATATCACAGTCCCGATTTGGCATTTCTTGTTCCCAACGGTTATCAGGGAATTGTCGGACGTGTCACGTACAGCTTCAAAAACCGCTATTTAGCCGAATTTAATATCGGGTACAACGGAACTGAAAATTTTATCAAGGGAAAACGCTTCGGAACATTCCCGGCCTACTCCTTAGGCTGGA
Source organism: Candidatus Symbiothrix sp. (assembly GCA_031261295.1). Lineage (GTDB taxonomy): Bacteria > Bacteroidota > Bacteroidia > Bacteroidales > Azobacteroidaceae > Azobacteroides. The sequence goes on from JAISKT010000115.1 coordinate 23,319, forward strand.
TACTTACCGAAGAATCTTTTTTCCCCGAGAATGAATATGTCACTTTCCTGAAACTGCGGGGTTCGTATGGCGTAGTCGGAAACGATAAATTGGATCAGGCTAAATACCGGTTCCTCTATTTACCAACGACTTATGTCTATTCCAACGGAAGTCTCAATGACGGATCCAAAGGATATTACTTCGGTGAATGGGGAAGTTCTTCCCAATGGTACAAAGCGGCCAACGAAGGAAAATTAGGAAATCCGGATTTGACATGGGAAAAAGCAGCCAAAATGAATCTGGGAGCGGATATTCATTTTCTCAAAGACAAATTGAACTTGACTGCCGATTGGTTCAAGGAAAACCGGAATAACATCCTCACAAGCAGGGGAACAATCCCGCAAATCATAGGAGCCGAATTTCCCGCCTATAACTTGGGAAAAATGGAAAACAGCGGATATGAAATCGAATTGTCGTACTATGGAAAAGCCGGAAAGTTGAACTATTTCGTCAAAGGAAATTATACGTATGCGCACAATAAAATTGTATATATGGACGAAGCCGATTGGAAGTATCCGTACCAATATCATACGGGACGCCGCTTCGGTCAGTATTTCGGTTATGTGGCCGAAGGACTTTACAATACCTGGGACGAAGTGAACGATCCGGACCGGCCCATCTATATGTGGAACAGCAATAAGGTACAACCCGGCGATATCCGCTACAAAGATGTCAACGAGGACGGACACATTGATACAAACGACATGATGCCCATCGGTTATTCCAACTTCCCCGAAAAAATATTCGGACTTTCATTGGGCGGAACGTACCGGAAGTTCGACTTTTCCCTTTTGTTCCAAGGCGCTGCCAATGTTTCCATCTTACCTTCCCGAAGAACGATGCGCGGTTTTTATACCAATTCGGGAGCCAACAAGGATCTCTTGAAAAGCTGGACGCAGGAACGGTATGCGAATGGGGATGAAATCGTATATCCCCGCTTTTCAGTCGCCGATTCCAATCCCAATTACGAACTCTCCACCTATTGGTTGGAAGACGGCAAATACCTCCGGTTGAAAAACATGGAAATCGGATATACCTTAAACAATCCGTTCTTGAAAAAATGCGGGATCAGTTCTTGCCGTATTTACATGAATGGAAATAACCTGCTGACATGGTGCAACTTATTCCCGGGAGAAGATCCGGAATTTGCCAGAGGAAGTAATATTACGGAAGAACCCTACCCCGTAACAAGAATTTATAACTTGGGATTTAACATTAATTTCTAATATATATGAAAACGAACGGATTAATATATTGGCGCATACCCGCGTTTACCCTAATCGGTTTTTTATCGTTAACACTCCTGTTTTCCTGCGAAGATGCTATGGGCGATTTCCTCGAAAAAGCGCCGGGCGTAGATGTATCGGAAGATACGATCTTTTCCTCGAAAACACAAGTCGATTTTTTCCTGACCAGTCTTTATCAATACGGGATACACAGCAATTTGGGATATTCAAGGATAAATCCGGTTACGAACAATAGCATGACTTTATTAAGCGGCGCTACCGATGAATCCGAAACAATAGCGGACTGGTATTCAACGCAAGAATGGAATAAAGCGACCATCAATCCCGCTGCGCCGGATGATCCCCGCTTCAATTATCGTTGGATAGCCATTCGCAAAACCATAATCATGCTGGACAGAGTGGATGAAGTGGTGGTAAAAGACCCGACAATGACTCCGGAGTATGCCCGGCAACTGAAAGCGGAGGCAAAATTTATCCGCGCATTGAATTATTTTGAAATGTTGAAGCGCTATGGAGGGGTACCCATCATTGATCGCCGTATTGGATTGGATGAAAACTTAAAAATCCCCCGCAATTCGCTTGCCGATGTCGTGGACTTTATCCTGAAAGATTGTAACGAAGCCATTCCCGATCTGCCGTTTGAACAGGCGCCCAATCTGAAAGGACGGGCTACCAAATTAACCGTAATGGCTTTGCGGGCAAAAACATTATTGTATGCCGCCAGTCCCTTGTTTAATACGGCAACTCCTCCTTTGGATTTCGCCGACAAAGAGTTGATTTGTTACGGCAATTACGATCCCAACCGGTGGCGTGCAGCGGCAACGGCAATCAAAGCGGTATTGGATACGGCGGCGATTTCAAACTGTTACTTAATAATCACTCAGGGAACAGACAGGAACTATAAATATACATGGGATATTTACGATAACCCGGAAATCATTTTTGCTGAAAAAGCCAATAAAGACTGTAACCGTTGGGAATGGCCCTGGTCGGCCATCGCTCCTTATTCCATTTATCCGGGAAGCACCGGTGGAACCAGCGGAATCTCTCCTACCTTAAATTTTGTAAGAAAATACGAAGATAAATCCGGCCATACGGTGGACTGGAGCGGAGGCGATGATCTCCAGGCAAAAATGGCAAGTTTAGATCCCCGTTTTGCACAAACCATCGCATACAATCTGTCGCGCTGGAATGCGGAGTTTCCCCAAGTACAAATCTATCAGGGAGGCCGGGATGCACAGTTTTGTTACGGCGGTTTTTGGCTGCATAAACTTTATCCGGAAACATTGACGAAAGACGGCGGTATCTGGGCCTATAAACCCAATTCCACCTTATTCCAACTCAACGAATTTTATTTGGCCTACGCTGAAGCATTGAATGAAATAAACAATGGACCGACCGCAGAGGCCTATCAATACATCAACGACATCCGGGCGCGTTCGGGCATGCCCAATATCCCGGCAGGTTTGGGATATGACGATTTTAAGAAAAGAGTGCAGAAGGAAAGAGCCGTAGAACTGGCATTCGACGACCACCGGTTTTGGGATATCCGCCGTTGGATGATTGCCGAACAAGACGGCGTAATGCGAGGAGATATGTGGGGAATAAAAATCTATCCGATAGTGGGTAATGCTACCGAATACCGGTATGAACCTTACGTATTTGAAACCCGGTCATTTGACAAGAAAATGTATTTGCATCCTTTTTCTACGGGTGAAATAAATAAAGGTTACCTGATTCAAAATCCGGGATATTAAGAACTAAAAACTAAAAGTTAAGAACTAAAAATTAAGAGTTATTTAAGTGCTTCATTTTTTATGAAAAACAGGATGAAAAATACAATTTATATAGTTATTATTTGCTTATTCATGGTTAATCTATCGAATGCGCAAATAAAATTAGATTCGGA
>JAISKT010000173.1 GCA_031261295.1 Candidatus Symbiothrix sp.
ATCAGAATCGTTTCTGCGCCAAACATTTCCGGGACTTCCGTCAATACGGTGCTGCCGCCTTGGGCAATCAGGAAATCGGAAAATACGCCTAACAGCGGATTGGCGGTAATGCCGGAAAAACCATCCGAGCCGCCGCATTTCAAACCGATTTTCAGTTCGGAAAGAGGAATATCCTCCCGTACATCTTTGGAAACCGCTGCGTATATTTCCCGCAACAACTCCATCCCCGTTTCATATTCATCTTCTACTTTTTGTGTTTCAATAAATTTGATACGGGAATCGTCCCACGTTCCCAACATTTCCTGGAAAGCGCTCACCTGGTTGTTTTCACAGCCCAAACCCACAATCAACACACCGCCTGCATTGGGATGCAAAACCATATCGCGCAAGATTTTTCGTGTATTTTCATGGTCGTCGCCCAATTGTGAACAGCCATAATTGTGTGGATACGCTACAATGGCATCTACGCCTTTTCCCGGTGTTTCCTGACGCAATTTTTCGGCCAGCGCATTCGCTGTTCCATTGACGCAACCGACTGTCGGAATCACCCAAATTTCATTGCGAATACCCACTTCGCCATTGGCACGCCGGTATCCTTTAAAAGTCAAATTCCGGTTCGGAATGGATGGTAAGGGCAAATAATTATTTGCCCCTACCGGATGATATTCGTAATCCAACAATCCCGACAAATTTGTTTTTATCGTCTTTTCATTCACCCAATCACCTTGCCAAATAGGCTGGCGGGCATATCCGATGGAATAACCGTATTTAATCACATCCGCTTTTTCGGGAATATCCGATAGCGCAAACTTGTGGCCGGCAGGGACATCGGATCGGATGGTAATCTCCTTTCCATCCACCGATAATTGCGTTCCTTCGCGCAAATCGGTCAGTGCTACCGCTACATTATCCGCCGGATTTATTTTTAAAAATTGCATGAGAATCAGGTATTATAAAAGTCCCGCAGGGACAAAACATTATTAACCGTAGGCTTTAGCCTACGGACACGACAATACACATCCTCAATGAAGTCCTGCAAGGACGACACTTTTCCGTCAGAGATGTATCGTCCCTGCGGGACTAAGACACTCTCATCATCCCGATACCGTAGGCTAAAGCCTACGGTTAATAAAGTATTGTCCCTGCGGGACTTATTGATACTATTATTCATAATTTTCTAAATATCCCGTTAATTTTTCCGTCAATCCGGGGATTTTATTTAAATCTTCTCCCCAGATAAACTCGGCCGCCAAAACGCCTTGCGCTACTTTTGCTACGTCATTTGATTTCCAGAGTTCCGTCAATAAATCCAAAATGGCTTTATCGTCATTCGGTACAATTTCGTCTTCGCCCCGTTTGCCACCTTTGTAATATTGGATAATAGCGGCTAAGCCTTGCACCAATCCGGCAGGTAATTCGCCGGTGCGTTCCAGATAAATCTTTAATCCGGGCAAATCGCGCGTTTTATATTTCGGAAACGAATTGAGCATAATGCTTGTGACAAAATGTTTTACGAACGGATTGCGGAAACGGTCGAGTACGTCGCTTGCATATTGTTCCAATTCGGCTTTGGGCAAATCCAGGGTCGGAAGTAATTCGTCGTACATTACCTGATGAACATATTTCCCAAGAGTCGGGTCTTCCACAATTTCGCGAACGGTATTCAAACCGGCTAAATAACCCACCGGCGACAATACGGTATGCGGCCCGTTTAATAAGGTCACTTTCCGGTCGTGGTAGGGTTTTTCACTCGGAACGAACAGCACGTTTAAACCGGCTTTTCCGGCAGGAAATTCGGCGGCCACCGTTTCCGGAGCTTCAATGACCCATAAATGGAAAATTTCGGCTTTCACGACCAATGTGTCATTGAACTGAATTTTTTCCAGAATTTCATGAATTGTGTCTTTGGGATAACCCGGAACGATACGGTCAACTAAAGTGCAATAGACGCCGCAGGCTGTGTCAAACCACCTGCGGAAATCGTCGCCCAACTGCCACAAATCAATGTATTGATGGATGCACTTTTTCAATTCCGTACCATTATGGAAAATCAATTCGCAAGGGAAAATCAGCCAACCTTTATCAGCTGCCCCGTTGAATGTATGGTAGCGATGGTAAAGCAATTGCGTCAATTTTCCGGGGTAGGATTTTGCCGGTTTATCGTCCAATTGGCAAGTCGCATCGAAGGCAATTCCGGCCTCGGTGGTATTGGAAATCACAAAGCGCATTTCCGGATTTTCGGCCAATTTTATATATTCGTCAAATTGGGAATAAGGATTGATGCCGCGGGTAATCACATCAATCAGTTCGATGCTGTCCACGGTTTTTCCCCGGTCAATGCCCTGTAAATTCACATGATACAAACCGTCCTGTTCGTTCAGGAGGTCAACCATCCCGTTGGGAAGCGGCTGTACCACAACTACTCCGGTGTTGAAATCCACCTTTTGGTTCATCGTATATACAATCCAATCCACAAAGGCGCGTAAAAAATTACCTTCCCCGAATTGGATAATCCGTTCGGGATACAATTTTGCTTCTTTAGCTGTTTTTCTGTTTAGATTTTCCATTTTTATTCTTTAAAATCAATATAATAGTCAATATTCTCTTTCATTAAAATATCAATCGGTACATAATTGATTTTCGTAACAGATTGATTGAAAATCAATTCGCGGCACATATCCCGTACCGAACAATAGACTTGTTTTTCCGGTCGTTGCGCGATTAAATACGATATAACACCTTGTTTTAAGTAGCTGACATTTTTCTCCAACAAATCATAACCCAACAAACGGACGCCCGTTTGCTGCAAGGTTTCCAAATACATCGCCAACTGATAAACTTTGGAATTAAAGGTGATGGCCGCCTTGATAGCGTGGCGCCGGGCAAAAATTTCCCGCAGCAATCCTACATTCGATTCTTCATCATCATCTGTCAACAAGACATCAATGAGTTTCAGTTTTTCTTTCAGTCCGTAATTTTCAATGTATTGCAAAAAACCTTTGTACCGGTTGGACGTTTGATTGGCAAAAGCGCCTTTCTTCCGTTGTGTCCGGATAACCAAAACTTCCGATGTGGCAGGTAAATTTTCGAGCAATAATTTAGCCGCCGCGTATCCGCTTTGAAACGAATTTTGTCCGTAGTACGTCAGAAAAGCGGTATCTTCAATCATGGAATCAAAAAATGAATACGGAATGTTGTGGTCAGATAGTTTGGCAACAAAATCCACCGTTTCCGTACGGAAAACCGGCGACAAAATCACCCCATCCGGAAGTTGTGAAAAGACACTCTCTGCCGCTTCGGCAAAAGAAGACGCATCTAACTGGTCGAACTGTTTTTTATCAATGAATACGTTGTAATTTTCAAATTCCCGGGCCGCCGAATCAATGCTGTTGGCGATTCCTTCCCAATAATCGCCCGTTTTATAGTTCGGAATCAGGCACACAAAACGATACTGCTTTTTGGATGCCAGCGAACGGGCAAACAGATTGGGCGAATAATCCAATTCTTCCAACGCTTTATTGACCGCTTCCAGACTTTTGGCAGATACGTCACCCCGGTTGTGAAGCACCCGGTCAACCGTTCCTTCCGAAACACCCGACAATAAAGCAATGTCTTTAATACGTATTTTACTTCGTTGCTGCTGATTATTCATATTCCAATTATTCGAGAAAAATGTAATTTCGTGTGCGCACACAAAGAAATTTTTCACAAAAATAGCACATTTTTCAGGAATACAAAATATTTTTTATACTTTTGTGGGCGTACACGGGAAAATAATTGAAAATGGAAAATTGAAAGTGGAAAGTTTAATATATAAATTAAATAGAGTATCATGAAAAAGTTTATGGACAACAACTTTTTGTTGCAGACAGAAACGGCACAAAAGTTATATCACGAACATGCAGCCAAGCAACCGATTATTGATTATCATTGTCATTTAATTCCTTCGATGGTGGCCAATGACCATCAGTTTAAATCCCTGACGGAGATTTGGCTGGGCGGCGATCATTACAAGTGGCGGGCCATGCGTACCAACGGTATTGACGAAAAATATTGTACCGGAACGGATACTTCCGATTGGGAAAAATTTGAAAAATGGGCGGAAACGGTTCCTTATACCATGCGTAATCCGCTCTATCACTGGACACATCTGGAATTAAAAACCGGTTTTGGCATTGACAAATTACTTTCTCCGAAAACGGCCCGCGAAATTTATGACGAATGTACGGCTAAATTGCAAACGCCGGAATATTCCGCCCGCAACCTGATGCGGAAATACAAGGTAGAAGCTGTTTGCACTACCGATGACCCGATTGATTCGCTCGAACACCATATTAAAACGAAAAACGATGGTTTTGAAATCAAAATGTTGCCGACCTGGCGACCGGACAAAGCGATGGCGGTAGAAAATCCGAAAGAATTTCAGTCTTACTTAGACAAATTGTCTGCTGTTTCAGGCGTTGAAATCCGGACATTCGACCATTTATTGGAAGCCTTGCAAGTACGTCACGATTTCTTTGCTTCGGTGGGTTGTAAATTATCCGACCATGGTTTGGAAGAGTTTTATGCAGAAGATTATTCGGCTTCGGAAATTGAGGACCTGTTCGATAAAGTATATGGCGGAACCATTTTGAGCGGATGGGAAGTCTTGAAATTTAAATCTTGTATGCTGGTCGAATTTGCCAAAATGGATTGGGAAAAAGGTTGGACGCAACAATTCCATTATGGTGCTATCCGCAACAATAACACGCGCTTGTTCAATAAATTAGGAGCGGATACGGGCTTCGATTCCATCGGAACTTTCTTGACGGCTAAAGCAATGTCTAAATTTTTGGATACGCTTGACAAGCAGGATAAATTGACAAAAACGATTATTTATAACTTAAATCCGGCTGATAATGAAGTGATTGCCACCATGATTGGGAATTTCCAGGACGGCAGGATTGCCGGAAAAATGCAATTCGGTTCGGGTTGGTGGTTTCTGGATCAAAAAGACGGCATGGAAAAGCAACTGAACGCCTTGTCGGTATTGGGCCTGTTGAGCTGGTTTGTCGGCATGCTGACCGACTCACGCAGTTTTCTGTCCTATCCGCGTCACGAATATTTCCGCCGGAATTTATGCAATTTAATCGGTAATGATGTCGAAAACGGATTATTGCCGGTCGAAGAATTGGATTTCCTGGGTACAATGGTGGAAGGGATCAGTTATACGAATGCCAAAAACTTCTTTAAGTTTTAATCATTTAAAGAAATCCTCTTTTTTCAAGAAAGTATCATTCTCTGACAAAAACATACATTTCCTGCATTTTAATATCTTCTACCTTTGTCGCAAGATGTTTAATTATTAAATGTATGTTTTTTATGAAAAGAATTTTTATCTCCTTTAGTTTATTGCTTTGTGCTTTCGCATTGAATGCACAAAGCGTTGTGATTTGTGATTTTGACGAAGTGTTTCCCACGGTAGATGTATGGGGTGATCTTTCGATTGATGCGACGGATGCTGAAGCTCCGGCTTCCGGGCAAATGGGTGTGCTTACAGTGCCGGCAGGAAATCCGAGCGATGGGGGCCTTATTCTGCAACTCGATGCTCCCTTTGACCCGCGTGATTATACGGGTATTTCTTTCCTGTGTAAAGGTACGGTTACTAAAGGCGGCGACTTGGCTAATCCTCCTTTCATTTTGAAATTAGAACAATCCGCTTATTCAGATGGAAGCTACCGGATTCAAGATTGGAATACGTATCCAAGATACGAAGGTCAGGGCGAATGGCAAGTGGTGCAGGTTACTTTTGATATTATCAAACGAGCCTTGCAAGAAGAATTGGATAAAAATGCGAATTTTCCGGCAACTGATTATGATAAAATAGTGCTGGTTCCAGCTCCTTATGAAGGGATGGATGAATTTACCCTTAATGTGGATGACTTTAAATTACGGACAAGCTGGGAAGACGAACCTACTGCTATTGCATTGGTTAACAAGGAAGCGGCTATCACCATTTCTGCTATTAACGGAATTATCAGCGCTCAAACAACAACTGGTGCACCGGCTTCTTTGAAAGTGTATTCCGTTTCCGGACAAGAGATTGCTTCCGGGATTCAACAAGTTCAATTGGAGACCAAAGGGGTTTATATTGTAAAAGCTTCAACGGGCAATGCAAGCTCGGTTAGCAAAGTTATCATTAAATAAATAAAAACGATTATTTTAATGTAATATTAGATTGCTTCGCTTCGCTCGCAATGAAGGACTACGCTTGTCGTCATTGCGAGCGAAGCGAAGCAATCCAGATAAAAAAGTATAAGATTAATTTTCAATATCCACTACCTTAATACTTAATCAATAGCTGTTCGATAATCACCCGGTAGTCGGAAGGCGTATTTCCTTTTTTCTTTTTAAAAATGCGGATAAAATTAGACAAATTGTTGAATCCGCAAGCAAAACAGATTTCGGCAATCGAATGAGTCGTTTTGGTAAGCAACTGGCAAGCATGGCTGATGCGAATATTTGTCAGGTAATCTTTGAACGAAGTGTTCGTTTTCTTTTTGAAAAAATGACTAAAAGCCGATTCGGACATATTCACTAAAGACGCAACTTCCTGTAGATTAACTGTTTTCGCATAATTACGTTCGATATAATTACAGACCAATGCAATTCGCCGGCTTTTGGAAGTGCGGACCACTAATTGTGAATCAAATTGATTGCTCACCAATATCCGCCGGTCGGATACGGAGAG
>JAISKT010000216.1 GCA_031261295.1 Candidatus Symbiothrix sp.
CTTGGATTGCTTCGCTCCGCTCGCAATGACGAACATGACTGTGTGATAAGGGTTGCCGACCCGGCTTCCGGCAAATTAAAATATACAAAAGAAGAATTTTGCAATTGCTGGCTGAGTACTAAACGGGAAGGCAAGGACGAAGGCATGGTGTTGTTATTGGAACCCACCCCCGATTTTTATACCCGAAATAATGAAGATGAAAAAGTCAATCGCAAGGGCTTTTCCTTTTTGTTTTCGTATTTGCGCCCTTACAAGAATCTGGTTTTTCAATTATTTCTGGGATTGTTGTTCGGGAGTTTGCTGCAACTGATTTTCCCGTTTCTGACCCAATCCATCGTCGATATCGGAATCAGCAACCAGAATATCGGCTTTATCTACTTAGTGTTAATTGCCCAATTGATGCTAACCCTGAGCAGTTCGGCCGTCGAATTTATCCGCGGCTGGATACTCCTGCATTTGAGCACGCGTATCAATATCGCCCTGATTTCCGATTTCTTCATCAAACTGATGCGCCTGCCGATGGGCTATTTCGATACCAAGATGACCGGCGACATCCTGCAACGCATCGGAGACCACAGCCGCATCCAAAGTTTTTTGACAAGCTCCACTTTGAGTGTCCTGTTTTCCATGTTCAATCTCCTGATTTTCGGCATCATCCTCGCTTTATACAACTTAAAAATCTTAAGCATCTTCCTTATCGGAAGCGTCCTGTATTTTGTCTGGGTCTGGCTCTTTATGAAAAAACGGGCCGAACTCGATCACAAAAACTTTGCCCAACAATCGGCCCACCAAAGCAATGTCATCCAGTTGGTGACCGGCATGCAGGAAATCAAACTCAACACCTGCGAAAGACAAAAACGCTGGGAATGGGAACGCATTCAAGCCCGTTTGTTCCGCCTCCGGGTAAAAGGCATGGCTTTGGGGCAATACCAGGATTCGGGCGCTATCCTGATTAACCAGACCAAAAACATCCTGATTACCGTATTAGTCGCTCAATTAGTCGTGTCGGGACAAATGACCTTGGGAATGATGCTTTCGGTACAATACATCATCGGGCAATTGAACGGCCCGGTTGACCAGCTAATCGGTTTTTTCCGCTCCATGCAGGATGCCCGCCTCAGTTTGGAACGCTTGAGTGAAATACACGAGAAAGAAGACGAAGAAAGCTTGAATGAAACCAAAATCCGGGAAATCCCCGGAGGGAAAGAACTGCGTCTGGAAAACGTCGATTTTGCCTACGACGGCACTTCCATCGGCGAACCGGTCTTGAAAAACATTCATCTGACCATTCCGGCTCACAAACAAACGGCGATTGTCGGGATGAGCGGAAGCGGGAAAACGACATTGGTCAAACTGCTCTTAGGCTTTTATCCCTTGAAAAGGGGAAAAATCTATTTGGGAAGTAACCCTTTGGAGACATACAGTTGGAGGGAATGGCGCAAGCAGTGTGGAGTGGTGATGCAGGACGGTTTCATCTTTTCGGATACCATCGCCCGCAACATTGCCCCCGGCGTGGAAGAAGTGGACAAGGAACGGCTCCTGAATGCGGTAATCGTAGCCAATATCCGCGATTTCATCGAATCTCTGCCCTTGTCCTACAACACAAAAATCGGCAGTGAAGGACATGGACTCAGCCAGGGACAAAAGCAACGGATACTGATTGCCCGCGCCGTTTACAAAAATCCGGAATTTGTCTTTTTCGATGAAGCAACCAATGCCCTGGATGCAAACAACGAGCGGACGATTATGGATAACCTGTCGGCTTTTTTCCGGGGGAAAACAGTCGTAGTAGTAGCCCACCGCCTCAGCACCGTACGTAATGCCGACCGGATTGTGGTATTGGAGAAAGGCGAAATGGTAGAAGTCGGCACTCACGAAGAGCTGACGAAAAAACAGGGCGCCTATTACCGCTTGGTCAAAAACCAGTTGGAATTGTAATAAGCCCCCCAACCCCCCACAAGGGGGCTTAGAGGGGATAGGTTTTCAAGAGAGTAAAAATAAGGACAAGTAAAGATAAAAACAAGATTATATGAACAATAAGGATGATACGCACGCTGCAAGTCCCCCTGTGGGGGATTTAGGGGGCTCCGGGGGCTTTGAATTGCGGAGTGAGGAAATGCAGGATATCCTGGCGCGTCCTCCCCATATTTTGGTTCGTAGCGGTATCTCGGTGATTTGCAGTGTCATTCTCTTATTGCTTATTGGGAGTTACTTCTTCAAATATCCCGATATTGTGACGGGTGAAGTGGTCATTACCACCGAGAATCCGCCTGTTTGGATGACGGCCAAGACTTCCGGTAAAATGGAATTGAATTGTAAAGATAAAAGTCCGGTACAGCGGGGGCAGGTAGTGGCCGTCATTGAAAATCCTGCCCGCACAAAAGATGTGAATCTGGTGAAGGAATTGTTGGGCGAATGCCGGATTACGGATTCTTTGTTCTTTATTCCGCCCGGTTTAGTAGTTCAGAATTATGAATTGGGAGCCATTCAAAATGCCTGGTCGGCTTTTCTCCGGACGGTCACCAATTACGAAAATTTCTTTTCATTCAATACCCTTGACCGGGAAAAAGAGGCTTTGAAACTGCAAATCAACGGGCACAGGCAATATTCACTGGCACTGCAAAAACAATGGAGGCTGAAACAGGAGGAGTTGCGAATCGCCGAGGCCGGCTACGACCGGGAAAGGCTATTGTTTCAAAAAAACATTATTTCCCAGGCGGAAATGGAAGTCGCGGAAAATGCGTTGCTGGGTATCCGGCAATCGCTACAGCAGATACAAACCGGCATGGCTTCCGACCATATTGAAGCCACCCAATTGGGGGAATCCGTAACCAAATTGGATACGGAGTATTTAAAAGAAAAAAACAGTTTGGCATCCGAATTGAAAACGGCTTACAGTGAGTTACTTTCCGCCATTGAGAACTGGGAACAGGTTTATTTGCTAATCAGTCCCATCGACGGGACGGTTACCTTCAATGCATTTTGGACCAGCAACCAGTTTGTCAATGCAGGCGACAAGGTGTTGGCGGTGGTATCGCACGAGCCGGGAGAAATCATTGGGCGGATGCAAAGTCCCGCCTCCGGTTCGGGGAAAATCAAACCCGGACAAAAAGTCAATATCAAAGTGCAGGGGTATCCGTATATGGAATACGGGGCCTTGCAGGGGCGTGTCAAAAATATTTCCCTTATTTCAAACGAAAAAATTTATTCGGTGGAAGTGGAATTGTCCCGGGGATTACAGACAAATACCGGAAACATCCTGGATTTCACCGGTGAATTGAACGGAGATGCGGAGATTATTACCGACGACCGGAGCTTGCTGGCGCGGATTTTAGCGCCCCTGAAATATTTAATCAGCAAGCATATTGAATCCAATTAAAATAATGTAACTTTGCAATCCGGAAACACATATACTTAACTATTAAATTAGATGTATTTATGATGATTAGAGACGAAAATAACAGTATTTTTCAGCTTGCTTCTGATTTTGTAAATCAAACCTCGGAGCATTTATTCCTTACGGGAAAAGCCGGAACGGGTAAAACGACGTTTTTGAAGTACATTCGGGAACATACTCATAAAAGCACAATTGTGGCGGCGCCTACGGGTGTAGCTGCAATTAATGCCGGAGGGGTGACGTTGCATTCTCTTTTTCAGCTACCTTTGGAACCATACATTCCCGGGTATTCTACGGTCGCATCGAAGAAAAATTTCTTTCGCTTTTCCAAGCAAAAGTTGGATTTATTGCGGCAATTGGAATTGTTGATCATTGATGAAGTCAGCATGTTGCGTGCCGATATCCTCGATTCCATCGACACATCTTTACGCAGCATCCGTCGCAATTCCAGGCCTTTCGGAGGCGTTCAGATGTTGTATATCGGCGACTTATTTCAATTACCGCCGGTGGCCAAGGAAGATGAATGGAACTTGCTGAAAGATTACTACAAAAGCACTTTTTTCTTTCACGCGCATGTCATTCAACAGACCAAACCCATTTATTTGGAATTGAAAAAGGTATATCGGCAAGGCGATCCTGTTTTTGTCGATTTGCTGAACCGGGTACGGAACAATATCATTACGACGGAAGATATTCAACGGCTAAATGAACTTTACGATCGTAATTTTGTTCCGGATCAGGAGGAGGGTTATATTATTCTGACCACTCACAATTATAAAGCCGATAATATAAACAATGTCCGGTTGGCCGAATTGCCCGGCGAAGAGCGTATTTTTGCGGGAGAAGTGACCGGCGATTTTCCAAGTTTTGCACTCCCCACCGATATACAACTCCGGTTGAAACCCGGGGCGCAAATCATGTTTTTGAAGAATGATGTGGATGAACACCGCTATTTCAACGGGAAAATCGGCGTTATCAGTCACATTATCGCCGATCAAATTCATGTATATTTATCCGATACGAACGATACAATCATCCTGAAAAAGGAAACCTGGGAGAATAAACGGTTTGAATTGGATAAAATTTCCGGCAAAATCAAGGAAGAAACGCTGGGTTCTTTTTCCCAATATCCTATTCGTCTGGCCTGGGCGATTACCATTCATAAAAGCCAGGGATTGACTTTTGAGAAAGCCATTATCGATCTCGGTTCTTCTTTTGCTGCCGGCCAAGCTTATGTGGCATTAAGCCGGTGCACTTCCTTGGATGGTATTGTGCTTTACTCCAAAATCCATCCCAATTGTATTATGACTGACGACCAGGCAATTGAATTTAGCCAAAATGAAAAAACCGAACAGGATCTGCTCCAATTGTTTCGCCGGGGAAAACGGAAATTCTGGACGGATCGCCTTTTGCTGTATTTCGATTGGAAACCCATGTATAATATCATTCGCCAAATAGAAAAACTGCTGGAAGAAAAAGAAGGAAACGAATATCTCCCCGCCAAGATGTTGGTGGCGGATTATAAACGGAAAGTCCGGGAGTTGGAAGACATTACGTTGAAATTTCAAAATCAACTGATTCAAATCATTCAAAAAGAAGAAACCGACAGCGATATTTCCCTGTTGAAAGAACGTTGCCAAAAAGCGGTTGGCTATTATCATCAAAATGTAGTTTCCCAGATATTGATTCCGTTGCAAAACTATATCCAAAGTTTCAAAGTAACCAAGAAAAACAAGACTTTTCACAAAAATATGATTCTTGTAGAAGAAGACATCTTCCTGTTTCTGGAGAATATGAAGAAAGTGAGGTACAATAATATCGCACTAACAGAAGATTTGGAATTAAATGTTCCCAAAAGAAAAGAATTGTTTGAAGGGAAGAAATAAAATTATATTAAAAATTATCATAACATTTGTACAAATGATAAGAAAATTATTATCTTTGTGTCCTATTTATTAAACAACCTTGATGATATGAAGTACACAGAATTTCACAGAAAAATCATAAAGAATGGGTGGAGATTTCTTTATGCAGAAGGAAGCCATTATTTCTATGAAAAAAATGGAGTATTATCTCCCCCGATCCCTTTTCATGGAGCAAAAGAACTGGGAAAGGGATTAGAAAAGAATATAACAAAAGTTATGAGGTTGCAATAAGTTAAAGAGCATGGAAAAATTAAAGATTATAATTGAAAAAAGCATTGATTCCTATTCTGCTTATGCGGAAAATTGCTCCGGAATATATGGTGCAGGAAACAGTGTTGATGAAGTAAGAAAAAACGTAATGGAAGGATTAAGATTATTTATTAAATATAATGAAGATAATCTCCCTGAAATATTAAAAAAAAATTATGCCGTTGAATATCTCTATGATATTCCTTCATTTCTTGAATATTATTCCAAAGTATTTACTAAATCTGCTTTAGGGAGAATTACAGGTATCAATCAAACACAATTCTCCCATTATATTTCCGGATTTCGTAAACCTTCAAAGAAAACGGTCGAAAAATTAGATCAGGCAATTCATCAACTTGCTAATGAATTGAATCAAACTCATTTTATCTAATTGTATTATATTTCTTTCCGCAGTCTTGCGATCGGAATATTCAAATATTCCCGGTACTTGGCGACTGTGCGCCGGGCAATTTCGTAGCCTTTTTCCTTTAATTTTCCGACCAGTGCATCGTCGGTAAGCGGTTTGGTTTTGTCTTCCGATTCAATGAATGATTTCAATATGGATTTGATTTCGCGAGTGGATACTTCTTCGCCTTCTTCATTGGTTAAGGATTCTGAAAAGAAGAATTTCAACGGGTAAACGCCCCAATTCGTTTGAACATATTTGCTGTTGCTTACCCTGGAAACCGTAGAAATGTCGTAACCGCACAATCTGGAAACATCTTTCAAAATCATCGGCTTCAAATCCGATTCTTCTCCGGTGAGGAAAAAATCGCGCTGAATTTCGATGATGGCGAGCATGGTGTTCCGCAAATTCGTATTTCGTTGTTTAATGGCATCGATAAACCACCGGGCCGAATCGATTTTTTGTTTTACAAATGCAATCGCGTCTCTTTTTTCGGAGCTTTCTTTTCCTCTGGTTTTAGAATATTCGGTCAGCATAATGCCATATTCCCTATTGATCCTCAGTTCGGGAATGTTCTCTTCCGGCATCGAAAAAATCAACTCACCATTGATGGTTTCCACGATGAAATCGGGAATAATATGACTCATCTTCGTATCCATCGTGTTCTCCCAGGCATTTCCGGGCTTGGGATTCAAAAGCGTGATTTCCTTAATCACATTCTTTAATTCCTCTTCCGAAATGTTTAATTCCTTACTGATTTTATCGAATTGCTTTTTGGAGAAAATATCAAAATACTTTTCAAGAATGGCTATGGCATGCTCCCGGGCCGGCGTTTTTTCTTTTCGTTTCAATTGCAACAGTAAACATCCTTGCAAATCGGTTGCGCCTATTCCCGCCGGATCCAACTCCTGAATAATACCCGATATTCTTGTAATCTCGGCAACCGGGACATCCAAGCCGTACTGGAAAGCCAAATCATCGGATAAGGCTTCCGGATCGCGCCGTATATAGCCGTCGTCTTCAATGTTTCCGACAATGTACTCCCCTATCCGAAGCTCGCTTTCCGAAAGTTCTTTCAACCGCAATTGACCGAGTAAATATTCCTGAAAAGATTCCGATTCGGAATAAGGTATTTCCCGCTGATTTTCATTGGAAGAATAGTTTTGCTGGAATTTGTAATCCGGGATATCGTCTTCGGTCAGGTAATCTCCCAAAGAAAAATCTTCATTTGTTCCCTCTCCATCGAGATTATATTCATCCGCAACCCTATCCGTATCCGATTCGGAAGGAGCATCCGTAGCTTCGTCCAAAGCGGGATTTTCCTCCAATTCCTGATTAATCCGGTTCTCTATTTCAAGAGAAGTCAACTCCAACAATTTGATTTGCTGGATTTGCAAGGGGGATAGTTTCTGTTGTTGCTTTTGTGTAAGCTGTTGCCTGATCATTCCGATTCCTTTAGGAATTTGAATGCAAAGATAACGCTTTATCAAAAACTATGCCAAATTTTCCACAGATTCTTTAGACTATTTTTTATATGCAACGTTTTTAATCCTTTTTTCATCTATATTATAAAAATGCTGTAATTGGATATTGAAAATTAATGTTCTATTTTTTACCTTGATTACTTCGCTTTGCTCGCAATGGCGACAACCGGAGTCCGTCATTGCGAGCAAAGCGAAGCAATCAAGATAATAATAGTTGCATTACTTATATTTAGAAAAATTTTATAATTATGAACACAAAACGACATCTCCTTGGTATCCCTCTCATCCTGACAGTGATATTTGTTTTTTGCACCTCGTTTTCGGATTATTATCCCGAAAATTGGAATTACATTCCGGTATTTATGAAACGGGCCGACCTTGAAAATTCCGTTTCGTACCGCACCTCCGCCCGGGAAATGGAAAATCCGGATAAAATTTATTACAAAACGCCTTATATTTATATAAACGAGAAATACAAGGGCGTGCATGTAATAAATAATTCCGACCCGCGAAATCCGGTGAAAGAAGGATTTATTGTGGCTCCGGGATGTATCGACCTGGCTGTAAAGGGAAACAGTATGTATTTGGACAATGCGGTGGACTTGGTGACATTTGACTTGGTTTCAAAGCAAGTGACCCAACGCATCAAAAATGTATTTCCGGAACCGGTATCTCCTGAAAACAGAATCTATTACGGAGAAAATAAAGGCGAATATATCCTTGTCGAATGGAAGAAAAACCCGGATAAAAAGTAATACCAGATGAAAACAGTTTATAAATTAATAGGGGCGGCGCTTGCGATTATTACAATGGTTGCTTGCGAAAGAGCAGATTCTGCGTTCAGTGATGCCGGAAACAGTTCGGGACAAGGCGGTTCCATGGCGCGTTTTACGATCAACGGCGATTACCTGTACACGGTCGATAACCGTACATTAAAAATGTTCAACCTGTCGAATCCGGAACAACCTGAATACCTGGAACGAAAAAACCAGAACCTTGGTTTTGGGATTGAAACGATTTTCAGCATGGATACCTTGCTCTTCATCGGCACGCAGGACGGGATGTATATCTACAATGTGGTGCGACCGGAATTTCCGCAACAGTTGTCCCATGTATCGCACATCCGCAGTTGCGATCCGGTAGTGGCATCCGGCAAGTACGCTTATGTCACGTTGAATTCCGGAAGCGTCTGGTGTGGAAATGTATCCAATGTATTACAGATATACGATTTGTCAGACCTGCGAAACCCGGAGTTGAAGGTCACGGAAAACCTCAACTATCCGAAGGGATTGGGTATAGACGGCAACAAATTATTTGTTTGTGATGCAACATTGGGAATTAAGGTGTATGACATCAGCCGGCCGTTGGCTCCTGTTTGGTACGATGATTTGACTTATATATCAGAGGCGCACGATATAATCCCGTACGATGTGATTCCTGCCGGGGGACTGCTGCTTACCTCCACTGACAAAGGACTTTACCAATTTGATTATACGGGAGAGAAAATAAAATTTGTAAGTAAAATAACAACCGGAAAGGAATGAAAATAATGAGACAAAATAGTAAATTTATCGTATTCCTGGGGTTATTTTTATTTTCGGGACTCATCCGGTTGAATGCCCAGGAGCAGGAAAAACCATTGCCCCGGTATGCCGTTTCCATCGAACCCTTTTATTTGTATAACGGAGGCCTCCGGCTGAATATAGAAAAACGATTGGATCCGAAGAAATGGATTGAGTTGAATATTACAGGTTATTGGTTGCCGTACAGCGAAATAAAAGACGGGTACTCTTCTTGGGCGGACAGAGGCGGTTGGTACACATCTAACTCCGACTTCAATGAATTTACAAAACTGAACGGGTTTGGACTTGGCGGCACCTACAAATATTATTTCTATTCCACCTGTTTCCTAAGCGCCGGCGCGTCCTACACTTATTACGGTGTGCAATACGAAGACCGTATTTTTTCTAAATACATGGAAGACGGATTGCCTTTTTACGAGTACGGCTTACAAAATATCAATCAGCAGTTCCAAAAAGTGACGGGCAATGCCTGTATCGGTGCACATTCTTTTTTCCGCCATACCTATTCAATGGAATTTTATGGAGGAATCGGCTATGCGCATAGTTTTTATGACAAAGACAAACGGCACTTCGACGAGACGGTATTTGGATTTGGACATATAGGACTCTATCCGATGTTTGGGTTTAAAATAGGTTTCAATATCAGATAATTTGAACCCATTAAGGACATAAGTGGATATTGAAAATTAATGTTATACTTTTTTATCTTGATTGCTTCGCTTTGCTCGCAATGATGGATTACGGTTATCGTCATTGCGAGCAAAGCGAAGCAATCAAGATAATATTACATGAATATATTTGCATTTCTTAAAAAGAGTTGCATTTCTTATTCATTAGCCTTAGCAATTTCTAAGAAACGCAACCCTCGAAAGGAATAGGGTACGACTCAACCCTTACGGTTTGAGGATTCCAACCCTAATGAGCTGGGGTAATAAACCGCACCAATCGTTGACAAGGAGCTCAACAATTATCACGTGCGTCGCGATGTTAGAAGGTGACAACGCACGCGATGCGAGGAGACGCGCAATTAGTGGTATTCGGGTCGCCGCAGGTACTTCCATATGTAGGAGTGGATGCAGCGGCTGGTGCGCACACGCCATAGCCAGCGAGAATGACGCACATCGTCGTGATCCATTTCGTATTGTCCAATATTAAAGCACTGAACGAGTTTCTTGCCGCAACTTTGTACCAAGTGCACGCACCATTACCGCCTATGCTGGTAACGTCCCCAACTTCGGCCACAGCAGCCTTTACAAAAGCCGTCGTCGCAATGGTTGTGTTATTAGTTGCTGTTGCTTGGGTAGTTGTTGTCGGCGAACCGGCCAAAGCCACACTACTCACGATTTTCTCGCCGTCAATGGTTGAGTTTGCGATGTCGGCGTTGACAATGGTAGCATCAGCTATGTCTGCCGACGTAACAGAGCCGTCAACGATCTTAGCCGAGTTCACTGCATTGGCAGCTACTTTGTCCAAAGTCACAGCGCCGTTGGCAATATCAGCAGCTGCAATGGCGCCATCGGCAATCTTCGCAGAAGTTATTGCATTGGCAGCAATAGTTGCGGCAGCAGAACCATTCGCGGTAAGCGGCGCCGTAACATCACCGGTCAACTCGTTGATACCCTGATTGTCCGTTAGCGAACCGCCTCCAATGCGTACCCAGTTGGCGCCGTCATGGTAATACGTTCCGGGCGTAACATCGCCGGCGGTGGCCGTATTATACACAACCAAACCAGCGGCCGGAGACACAATCGTAGTCGCATCCGTAGTAGAATTCAGCGTGACACGCGGCAATGCCAAACCCAGATTACCGGCATTTGCGGCATCCGTCGCGTTCAGGTCTAAGATAGCCGAAGTATGCGGATTGACATCGCCGCCAATCCGTACTTGTGCATTCACACCGGCTGCACTCATAACGATGAGTGTCAGCATCAAAAAAAGAACTTTTTTCATTTTCATTGAATTTATAAATTTATTAATAGTCGATTTTTTAAGTAAGGGTAAAGACAATAAGAATCTTAAGTATCTTAAGCTTCTTAAGATACTTAAGATACTTATAGCTGCCTTTATCCTATGAGTTTAAGCGGGCAAATTCAATAACTAAAAATGAGAGAGAAAAAATTATTGAATAGAACTGCCCGCTAATGTCGTTATCTATGGAAAATAATGTGAGTAGTATATAGAGGAACCCTTTTGCATACAATAAAAGTGTTTATTGCCT
>JAISKT010000278.1 GCA_031261295.1 Candidatus Symbiothrix sp.
TGAATAAAATATGCAGTGGAAAAGCTTCAATGACAGACATTGACTTGTTGGAAGAATTGGCATTGAACATCAAAAATTCTTCGCTGTGCGCCTTAGGAAAAACGGCGCCGAATCCGGTACTAACCACCCTGAAATATTTCCGGCACGAATACGAAGAACATGTGAACGGTATCTGCAAAACAGGCACATGCAAAGATATGGTAAAATATGAGATAAGCGTCGACTGTATCGGTTGTACAAAATGTGCCAAAGCCTGTCCGGTGGATGCCATACCTTACACGCCGTATCAGGTGCATACCATTGATGTGGATAAATGTGTGTTGTGCGGGCTTTGTATTGAGGAATGTAGTTATGAGGCGATAAGGAAAGTTTCCCGAATGCAAGCAAACAGATGATTTGGAAAAACAAAACCCTGAAGTGTGTCATTGCTGACAGGGACAACAGGGTGTTACAGATGCAAAGGTAGTATATATTTTGATAATAGCAAAAATTTAAATTTAAAGTTAGTGCGAAACATTGAATGAAAAATAAAACCTAATTTTCAGAAAAACACCTCAGTAGCAAAAAGGTAAAATACAAATCAACCAACCTCATTACCTCATTAAATAAGGTTGAAATGATGTAATGAGGTTGAGATAGAGAGGTTAAAATGAATGGCTACTAAGGTTGTTTTGTTCAAAAAATCAAGTAAAAATGAGGTTTTTGTGATGTGAAATTTACCGATATAAATACCGATAAATTTTCAAAAAACAAATTGAAATTTAGGAAACAGATAGCAATAATTTTCAAATATGGAAATACAAAATAACATTCAAAAAGGCAGTCAATACAATGCGCTGATTGAGCAAATAGGAAGTTTGTTGCAGCAGGGGCGGAAACACGCTGCTTATGCTGTGAACAATATTTTGGTGCAAACCTATTGGCAAATAGGAAAATACATTGTTGAATTTGAACAAGGCGGTGCTATTAAAGCAGAATACGGCAATGAACTGTTATTGAGATTAAGCAAAGACCTTACACAAGCATACGGAAAAGGTTTTAGTCGTTCTAATCTTTTTAATATCAGATTGTTTTACATTAAATTCTCAAAAATCCAGACACTGTCTGGACTATTTGGGGAAACACTGTCTCGCCAATTGAATTGGAGTCATTATGTTGAAATTCTTAAAGCCGATAGTGAATTGGAAATCAGTTTTTACACCACGCAATGCGAAAAGGAAAATTGGAGTGTTCGTGAATTGAAACGGCAAATGAATAGCCTGCTTTTTCACCGTTTGGCATTGAGTAAAGACAAAGAGGGAGTGTTGAAACTTGCTGAGAAAGGTACGGAAATTCAGAAACCTGAAGACATTCTCAAAGAGCCGTTTGTGCTTGAATTTCTTGGGATTCCACAGCAAGAACAATATTTGGAGAGCGAATTGGAAGAACGTTTGATAAAAAATTTAGAGGCTTTTTTGCTTGAATTAGGCAAAGGTTTTGCCTTTGTAAAACGACAATATCGTGTGCCTGTAAATAATCGTAATTTTTCTGTTGATTTGGTTTTCTATCACATAATCTTAAAATGCTATATTTTAATAGATTTGAAGCGTGGCGAAATAGAGCATAGCGATATAGGTCAAATGAACTTTTATCTCAACTATTTTCGCAAAGAGGTTAATATTGAAACAGACAATGAGCCAATCGGAATAGTCTTAGGTGCATACAAGGACAATATCATGGTTGAGTATGCAATGGATAATATTAATAATCAATTATTTGTAAGTAAATATCAACTGTATCTCCCTAATAAAGAAGAATTAAGAAACATAATCAACCGACAATTAGAATATGAAGATATACATTAACAACAAAGAAGTAGAAACCCTCCCCGGCGAAACCCTGATAGAAGTCGCTCGGCGCGAAGGTTTTTCCATTCCGTCGCTGTGTTACGCCAAGGATGCGAAGCACAAGTCGTCCTGTATGGTTTGCGCCGTCAAAAATTGTGCAACCGGACAAATCATACCTTCCTGTACCACTTTGCCTGTGGAAGGGATGCAGATTGACAGCGAAAGTCCAGATGTGAAACTGACTCGTACTCTTTCACTCGAATTGCTGTTGAGCGACCACCGTGCCGATTGCGAAGCGCCCTGTTCGATGGTTTGTCCGAAAGGATTAGATGTTGAGTTGCTGTTAAAACAGTATGATGCTGAATGTTACGGTGAAGCAAAATCCCTGTTGGCAAGCGTATTTTCACTTCCCGAAATCGGCTGCGATGATTGCAAAGCGCCTTGCGAAAAAGCCTGTCGCCGGGGTACGCTCGACCAATCCGTATCCATTCGCGCCATAATAAAAGAAATTGCGGAAAGCCCGGAAATCTCGAAACCCTTTAATTGTCAATTATCAATTGTCAATTATCAATTCCAATCCAAGTTGGGTCGTTTCACACTCGCGGAAAAAGAGCAGTTGAAAGCAACGACTGCCACTCGTTCGCGTTGTCTGCACTGCGCCTGCTCCGGTCAGCACGACTGCAAACTGCGCCTTTATGCTTCGGAATACGGCATTAAGCGTTCGCGATATACTGCCTCGTCCGATTTGCCGCTCGAAAAGATACATATAAACGACAATCTCTATTTTGAACCCGCCAAGTGTATCCGCTGCGGTTT
>JAISKT010000244.1 GCA_031261295.1 Candidatus Symbiothrix sp.
GAAGGTTGGGCGATTGCGGCAGAAG
Source organism: Candidatus Symbiothrix sp. (assembly GCA_031261295.1). GTDB lineage: Bacteria > Bacteroidota > Bacteroidia > Bacteroidales > Azobacteroidaceae > Azobacteroides. The sequence goes on from JAISKT010000244.1 coordinate 26, forward strand.
TTGCCTGTTACGCCCGAACAGGCATTAACCGTGTGGTTTGCATCCAACCTTTTGGATGTATCGCCAATCACATCGTAGCCAAAGGCATAGAAAAGCGATTAAAGAAATTTTATCCCGACACCCATCTGTTGTATTTGGACGTGGACGGCGGTATGGCGGAAGTGAATTTGCAAAACAGGTTGCACTTTTTGATGGAAAATTAATCCTTATTAATCAAAAAAAAAGTTAATATGCAAAATTTTTGAGTAATTATAACTACATTTGCACGAATTAAATTAAACTATAAAATACAGTGTTATGCTGCAATTAAAATCATGGACAAATAAGTTTTTGATTATTAATACATTTCTTGTTTGTTCATTGACTTCTTTTTCACAGAAAAATTCTGATGAAACAGAAATGATTTCTATAATCGGGACGGGTGACATTATGATGGGTACCAGCTATCCTTCTTCTTCCAAATTACCGTCCGGGGACGGAAAATATCTTTTCAGAAAAGTAGAGCATATTTTGTATGAAGCCGATATTACATTCGGCAATTTGGAAGGATGTTTTCTCAATTCCGGAAAAAAGAAAGAGTCGCGTAACAGCGACGGTTATTACTTCAAAATGCCGGAGCATTATGTTCATTTGTTATCGGATGCAGGCTACGATGTAATTAATATTGCAAATGACCACATTGGCGATTTTGGTGAAACGGGATGTTTGAGTACGGTGAAGATTTTGGGAGATGCCGGACTGGCTTTTGCCGGACTGAAAGGTGTTTGCGAAACTTCAGTGTTCGAAAAAAACGAGCTGAAGTATGGTTTTTGCAGTTTTGCCTCCGGCGAGGAAACGGTGAAAATGACTGATCTCGCGTATGCCATCTCCTTAGTATCGGAACTGAACAGAACTTGTGATGTGGTAATTGTTTCCTTTCATGGAGGCGCGGAAGTGAAAAAAAACGCACGTATTCCACAAGCAGAATGGTATATCGATGCCAATGCCGGCGATATACGTGAATTTGCTCATGCAGTGATAGACGCCGGAGCCGATTTGGTTTTCGGACATGGGCCGCATCTGGTTCGCGCTGTTGAACTATATAATGACCGGTTTATCGCTTACAGTTTGGGAAATTTTTGCAGTGCAGATAAAATCGGTGTCAAAGGCGTAAACGGTTACGCTCCTATTATCAAAGTTTTTACCAATAAAAAAGGCGTTTTTTTGCAAGGTCAGATTTATTCGGCGCTTCAAAAAGATAAATCGGGGCCGGTATTAGACGACCAAAATACCGTCGCTCAGGAAATAAAACATTTGACTCAGTTGGACTTTCCGCTAACCGCTTTGTCTATTTCAAAAGACGGTAAGATTGAACGCAAGAAAAAATTGGAAATCGAAGAACCGAAAATAGCTGAAGTTAAAAAAGGTACCGGAAAAATTTTCCCGAGAATTGCAGATATAGAGATTGAAATGGAAAATGAGGATATGAACGATGCGTTTTCTTTCGTATCAAATCCACATCCCAAAGCTGATGAAATCATTCAGTTCTCAAAAAAATACTTGGGAACTCCGTATCGTAGAGGTTCGAAAGGGCCGCGAAGTTTCGATTGTTCCGGATTTACTTCGTTTGTGTTCAATAAGTTCGGGTATAAATTAAGTCCGGGATGCGTAACCCAGGTAAATCAGGGTACCCGAATTGATAAACGTGAACTGAAAACCGGCGATTTGATTTTTTTCAAAGGCAGAAATTCCCGTTCTTCACGAGTAGGCCATGTGGGAATTGTGGTTTCAAATAACCACTTCGGAGATGTAAAATTTATCCACGCCAGCCGGAGAGGAATCATAATAGACAGTTTAGAATCGTCGGATTATTATAAAGCTCGTTATGTAACCGGTTTAAGGGTATTATCGGAAAATTCAAACAGTTGAAATGAATACAGGATTTGTCCATTTGCACGTTCACTCGCATTACTCCTTGTTGGATGGAATGTCAACCATTCCCGGCTTGGTCGATAAAGCCATCAAAAACGGAATGAAAGCGATGGCGCTCACCGACCATGGCAACATGTTCGGAGCCAAAGAGCTTTACGATTATGTAAACAAAAAAAACAAAGGGAAAGAGGCGCACGAAAAATTCAAACCCATTTTGGGTGTGGAGGCTTATTGTGCACGAAGAACCCGTTTCGATAAATCAACCAAAGAAGACGGCAGCGGATGGCATTTGGTATTGTTGGCCAAGAATAAAAAAGGCTACCAAAATCTCTGCAAATTGGTTTCAACTTCTTGGATTGACGGATATTACTATCGACCGCGTATCGACAAAGACGCTTTAGAAAAATACAGCGAAGGTTTGATTGTTTGCTCCGCCTGTTTGGGTGGCGAAATTCCAAAAAAAATTGCATCCGGAAATCTTCAAGCGGCTGAAGATGCCATTTTATGGTTTAAAAATCTGTTCGGAGACGACTATTACTTAGAAATACACCGCCATAAAACAGATAAAGAGGGAGGTGACCGTACTACTTATGAAAAACAAGTAGAAGTAAATAAACATTTACTGGAACTTGCCCAAAAAACGAATACCAAAATCATTGCGGCCAACGATGTACATTTTGTGGAAGAAGAACACGCCGATGCGCACGACCGCTTGATTTGCTTGAGTACGGGTAAAGATTTGGACGCTCCCGATCGGATGCGATACACCAAACAAGAATGGTTCAAAACGCCGGAAGAAATGGGCGCCATCTTTTCGGATATACCGGAATCGATGGTCAATACAACCGAAATAGCGGATAAAGTAGAATTTTACAGCATTGATTCGGATCCCTTGATGCCGATTTTCTCTATTCCGGAAACTTTTGCAACGGAAGAATCATACAGAGATAAATATTCGGAAACCGCTTTACGCGAAGAATTTAACAAGGAAGATTCCAAACGCTTCGATACATTAGGTGGATACGATAAGGTGTTGCGCATCAAATACGAATCCGATTATCTACGCGAATTAACTTACAAAAATGTCCCCAAAAGATACGCAGATGCAGAAGGCAATATTCCTCCGGAAGTATTGGAACGGATAGATTTTGAATTAGAAACCATGAAGACCATGGGTTTCCCCGGATATTTTTTGATTGTACAGGATTTTATACAGGCGGCACGCGATATGGGTGTGGCTGTAGGCCCCGGTCGTGGTTCGGCAGCAGGTTCGGCGGTAGCTTATTGCTTGGGAATTACAGATATAGACCCGTTGAAATACGATTTGCTGTTTGAACGTTTCCTGAATCCCGACCGTATTTCCCTCCCCGATATTGATATTGACTTCGACGACGACGGCCGTTCTGAAGTATTGCGTTGGGTGACAGATAAATACGGAAAAGAACGAGTGGCGCATATCATCACGTATGGTACGATGGCAACCAAATCATCTATTAAAGATGTAGCCCGCGTGCAAAAACTCCCTTTGTCGGAAGCAGACCGGTTGACCAAGCTAATTCCCGACCGCTTGCCGGAAGGAAAAGACGGAAAAGCGCCGAAAATCAATATAGCCAACTGTGTACGCTATGTTTCCGAACTCCAGGAAGCCCGTAATTCTCACGATGTGAATCTGTCGGACACCTTGAAATATGCGGAAATGCTCGAAGGAACGGTGCGCCAGATTGGGGTACACGCCTGCGGGGTTATCATTGGCGCGGACGATTTGACGAATTTTGTGCCCCTGAGTACCGCCAAAGAAAAAGGCAGCGACGAAGATGTGTTGGTAACCCAATATGAAGGCGCCGTCATCGAATCTATCGGTTTGATAAAGATGGACTTTCTGGGATTGAAAACCCTTTCTATTATCAAAGAAGCGATTTCCAATATCAAAAAATCCAAGGGAATAGACATTGATATCTCTACGATTCCGATTGATGATGCCTTGACCTACGAGTTATACAGTAAAGGCCAGACGGTCGGAACGTTCCAGTTTGAATCCGCCGGGATGCAAAAATACCTCCGGGAATTGCAACCCACCAAGTTTGAAGACTTGATCGCGATGAATGCTTTGTATCGTCCGGGCCCCATGGCTTATATTCCTGATTTCATTGACCGCAAACATGGGCGGAAAGCAATCACTTACGATTTTCCGGAGATGGAACCCTATTTGAAGGATACTTACGGAATTACGGTCTATCAGGAACAGGTCATGCTTTTGAGCCGCGAATTGGCCGGATTTACCCGTGGAAAATCGGATGAGTTGCGGAAAGCGATGGGGAAAAAATTGGTGGACAAAATGGCTCATCTGAAAGAAGAGTTTATGGATGGAGCCACTGTAAAAGGGCATGATCGCAAAACCTTGGAAAAAATCTGGGGCGATTGGGCGGAATTTGCCAAATATGCTTTCAATAAATCACATGCCACTTGCTATTCCTGGGTTTCTTACCAGACGGCTTATCTGAAAGCCCATTATCCCAGCGAATTTATGGCCGCCAACTTGACCCGCAACCGGGATGATATCGGGGAAATTACCAAATTCATGGACGAGTGCCGCAGTATGGGCATTGTGGTAAAAGGCCCCGATGTCAATGAGTCGGATTTGAATTTTACCGTTAATAAAGAAGGAAATATTCGGTTTGGTATGGCCGGTGTGAAAGGCGTGGGAAGTTCTGCCGTGGAAGCCATTGTGAAAGAGCGGGAAGCCAATGGCCCATTCAAAGGCGTTTTCGATTTTGTGGAAAGGGTCAATCTAACTACCTGCAATAAGAAAAGCATAGAAGCGCTTTGTTATGCAGGCGCTTTCGATAATTTTCCGGAAATCAAGCGGGAACAATTTTTCGCCAATAATGCCAAAGGTGAAGTTTTCCTCGAAACCTTGATTCGTTACGGAGGTAAATACCAGACCGACAAAAATTCGGCCATGAATTCGCTTTTCGGCGGATTTGATGCGGTGGATATTGCCAAGCCGGACATTCCGGT
>JAISKT010000245.1 GCA_031261295.1 Candidatus Symbiothrix sp.
CTTTTGCTTTTAAGTATTCAATGGCGGCAGTTTCACCTGCTTTCCCTAATTCATTGTGTTGAGCCATGGCTATGTTAAATTTTTATGCAAATATACAGGATAAATTGAGAAAATGAATACAATTGCAGACAAAATGAACACGAATACAAATTTATCTCCTCTCCGGATTATATCCCGACACTTTCAATTGGGTAAGAAAATCCGGATGATTCAAACATTCAAATTGTGGCGGATTAGTATTCTCTTCATTTGGGATAGTAAAATGGTTCCAACCATGCTTCAATGGTAATTCCTCTAATGAGGAAAGTAATATTTTATTCAAAAATACTTCTTGTTTTTTAGCATCAAAACCTTTCAGGTTTAATTTGGGCATATCCGGTTCGAGGAGTAAATTATCCAATGGGCGGGGACTCCAAATCCAAAAATCGCGCAAATTTTTGCTTAGAAATCCATTTTTATCCAATGAAATTTCGACTAAGGATTTGGCTTGATTAAGAGGAATTCCGGCATTTTTTAATAATTTTGCCAATGTTTTACTTCCTGTTTCTGAGTAGGCAAAGCGAGTCAATGTCATGACATAATAGGAAGAATTTCCCTGTTTATATCGGACTAAAACAGGATTTGCACCTTTGGCTTCGTTTTCGCTCCGAATAACGGAGGCTGTTTTTATTTCTTCCGGACGCCTGTTCCATCTTCTCCAATCCGTGTTGCAGGCATTCAGCAATACATCGCCTTCGTTTACAAAATCGCCTGCCATTCCATATTCGGAAGCATCTTCCTGCTGGATGTCGGAAAAATAGAAATCGGAATTCACCATTCCTTTTGTCCACGATTTATTTTCCGGAATATAAGAAGAAGCTTTTCTTGCCTCCAAATTCAAAGCTTTCGGCAACAAGGTGTTGAATACGTTCAAAGTAGTTGGCGTAATACCAATAATCCAAATCCCGGCTCCCTTAACGGCTTCCTGATGCAATAAATGCAAGCTCTTTTCGTCCGGCCATTGCGCTCCATCAACGATATAGAGAACCGGTTGGAGCGATTTGCTTTTCTCTGAAAATTCAATTCCTTGATTTTCAAATAATTGTTTTAATTCAGAAGAAGCATTTCCGACAAATACTACTTCCGTATATGTTTGATCCGGTTGGATGTTGGAAGCCGGAATTCCCTTCTCTATTGTCATCCACTTTGACCATGCCGGCTTACCGGGAGTATTCGCGGCGCGAATTGCATCGAACATAGCCCATGTTTCGTAGAGTGGTAAATTCGGATCGTATCCCGGATTAAAAGTAGAGCAATAAGGTCCTATTCTTTCCGGTTGAATACCCGGAATACCTTCTTTATAATCCAGGAAAAAGATACCATCGTTTTCCAAAGAAGGAGTCGTTGTTAACTCTTTTTTTCCGAGAGGAAGCGGTTTTAGTCCATACCAAGCTAGGTTGAAAACAGAAACATAGGAAGCGCCTTTTTCGCGCTGATCAGCAATCAGATGATAGCACTCGTTTGCCAAACCTTCCATTCGTCCTTCCTGCGATTCATAAGCTCTTTCTCCATTGTATTTTGAAACTTGCTGAGGTGATCCGTAATAAGCCATACTGTGCTCGCCCACTCCCCAAGGCTTGCCGAGGGATTGCCAGTGTGTCATGGAACCGGCATCGCCATAATGTCCCACCGTTGCCGGTAGAATCCCGTCGCCATCATCTTCGCCGTCGCTTGAAATCCAAGGTCGGGTAGGGTCATTGGTAGAAACAATATCGCGCCAGTCTTGCCAGGCTTGTTTTTGCAGCGGCATTAACTCCGGTTTATTAAAAACAGAAAGAATTACCGGACGGTTTTCGTTACTGACACTCCATCCGAAAACAGAAGCATGATTGCGATCTCTCAACACCAAGCGCCGTATATGATCTTTACAGGCATTCCAAAAGAGAGGTGAATCCATTTTAGGACCTCCATCGCTTGCCCAAATCGCCGTTTCATCCAGTACGCAAATACCCATTTCATCCGCTAGATCCATATAAAAACGGGGATAAACTTGCGCGTGAGGACGGACTGCATTTCCATTGGCTGCCTTAATGGCTGTAAACCAAGCCCAGGCATACCGGCGTGTCATTTGTGGAACACCCATGAAATGCCATGAATCACCTCGTAACTCATATTGTTGTCCGTTCAAACATTGTTTTGTGCCTTGAAAGGTCCATTCGCGCCATCCGAAACGTTCATATTTGATATCGCCGCTAAATCCTTTTTCAGCAGCTTTAGAGTTGGCGGATTTCAAATGAAGGGTTAAAGCGTATAAATTGGGATGTTCGGGTGTCCAGTATTTCAATTCTCCTTTTCTTATTTGAATTTGCAAAGTCGTCATCCTTGTTTGATTCGGATCGATCTCCACTTTCCGACCGGCTATGTCCAATGCCTTGTCACCTAATTCCCAGTCCGGCACAGGTGCGGAATTAATATCGTTTCCTGCCCGGTTGATCCATTCTTTGATGTCGCCCGATAACGTTACGGATTCTTTTTTGGAAGAAAGATTTTCCAGTGTTACTTCTACTTCTAATACATTTTTTGAAACGGAAGGTTTCAAAAAAACATTTTGAATATTGATTTTGGGTAATGCCAATAAATAGACATCCTGCCAGATACCGGCAATCATGCCTCCCCACATCGAACCGCCGGGTATAATGCGTCCGCCAATCGTTGACTTGTCTTCAAAAAGGGCTTGGCTTCTGACGCCAACCAAAATTTCAATGCTTTCCCCCGGTTGGACAAGGTTGGTAATATCCGCATCAAAAGGAAGGAAAATATCGAAATTTTCCACTACCTTTTGTCCTTTTATATACACTTCACTGTATCCGGATACTGCTTCAAAATGCAATTGTATTTTTTTATCCGACCATCCGGACGGAATTTGAACCGTTTTTTTCATCCATGCCATCCGGATTGTTTCCCATTCTTTCGGGTAGGATGGAAAATTGCGATGATCCGGTCCTTCCAAGCCATAGTTTGCAAACGCATTGATATTCCAGGGAGAAGGAATCTTAATTTTTACTTTATCCCAAGCCTGGTCGTTCGGTAACGTTAATTCCGGAGCGATACCTTGTCCAAAACGGTAACTTTCAGGAAGCGGCATCCCTTGAAATTCCCAAAAACCGTTAAGGCATACTTCTTCCCTGAATTCTTTTTCTATTTTGTTTACAAATCCTTCTTGAGGAGCAAACGGGTGTTGATAAACTAATTTCTCGTTTTGAGAAAACAACTGACAAGCCGGTAAAAGAATCAATAAGCCGGCGACGAATGTTTTTAAACAATTTTTCTTCAACATGTTTTAATTTTTTATTGTGTTATTCTGATTGATTGGTTTAAGGACTTTTTCCGCAAAGTTAGGTTTACCCTCTTTATGTATCTCTTAAAATTAGTATTAAAATTAGTATTAAAATGGGTGTATATTGAAAATAGTAACAAAAATCAGGTCGAAATAATCCTGAAATTAGCCTGAAAGTTTTTTCGTTGGTTATTTGGCTGTATTGGAAATTATTTCTACATTTGCAACGGTTATACGATAAGTTAAGTTCCTCTAAAACATCCTTGAATCTATACATGAATAAATCAATACTCATAATCCTGTTTCTTTCTTTGGTCGGACGTGTTTTTGCTGTTGAGCAAAACAATCGTTTGGATTACGGATTAAGCATCCAATCCGCCCCTGTTTCCAATTCGGAAAAGACAAGCCTTATCTTGGAAAATAGCGCTCCGCTTAAATTAACAGAAGAAACCGTCCTGTCATTTGATTTATTTATTCGGAAAGAGTATATGTTCGGCATTATTTTCAGGATGATTACCAATACAAAAGAAAACATTGATTTGGTGCTTAGCGTCGATGAAAGAACCTATTTCCCTTTATTAATTGTCAATGAGCGTGTTTATACTATTTCTCAGGATATATCATCCGGGCAGTGGATACCGGTAAGTATTGCTTTATCCAAAACAAAAAACGAGATTCTGTTGACCTATAACAACGACACCTTAAAGATACCTCATCCATTAACCGGTATTTCCGATGTAAAGATTTCCTTTGGCGCCTGCGGTTTCGAATCATTTGAATCAACGGATATTGCATCCGTTAACATTAAAAATATCCGGATGTTCAATAACGGAAAATTAAATCGTTTCTGGAAACTCAATGAACATCTTCCGGATGCCGTTTTAGACAGTGTAGCCAATGTGCCGGCTATCGCTATCCATCCGGTTTGGATGATTGATATGCACTCTACATGGGAGAAAATTTATTCCGAAAAAGTTCCTTTTTTTACTCAAATTACATTTGATGAAAAAAGTTGTTTTTATATTGTCTCTCCGGATTCTAAAAGTATCCGCTCGTTTGATGTACAAAATAAAACCATGCAGGCAATGGATGTAAAAAGCGGACGGATGGTCTCCTCTTCGCCGAATACGTTGCTCTTCGATTCATTATCAAACAAACTTATATCGTATAATTTGAGTGAATCCTTGCTATCCGAATATTCTTTTGAAACCCAATCATGGAATTCTTCCATAAAACCCGTAAGCGATCCGTATTTGAATAATTCAGCCGTTTATTTGCCTGCGGAACATTCCATTTTTTCTTTTGGCGGGTACGGTTACCATAAATACGGGCATGATCTCATTCAGGTATTTTCGGATGGGTATCAAAAGCAAACGGAACTGACGGAAGTTCCTCCCCGTTTTTCCGCCTCTACCGCCCTTGTAGGAAATACCTTATATATTTTTGGCGGCAGAGGAAGCAGATCCGGACGGCAAGAAATTGCTCCCAGTAATTATTATGACCTTTATGCGGTTAATTTAACCGTAGGGCAAGCGACTCTGTTATGGAAAAGTGATTCTATTGATGTTGATTTTCTACCCGGAGAAAATATGGTTTACGATCCGGATAAAAATTGTTTTTATGTATTTACCAGTCAAAACGGAGGTAATCTGTTAAAAATAGAACCGGATAAAAATGGGTTTGAAGCGATGTCTTTCCCTATCGGTGAAGATACAGATGTCTGTTATCTCTATACCAATTTGTATTATTCAAAAACACAACAAAAATTATACGCGCTGTTCTATATCAAAAAAACAGCTGCCGTCAATGAAGCGGATATTTTTATTTATTCCTTGGACTATCCCCCGACTCCCGTACGCACTTTAAGTCAAGTGGTTCCGGTAGCAAATAAACAGCAGAAAGGTCGTTTTTTGTTTCTGTCGGGAATAAGCATCTGCTTGTTGTTGATGGCTGTTGTTTGCTACAAATTAAAATATAAAAGTAAAAATAGAAGCAAAAAAACAATTTCCTTCCCCATTGTACCCACCGGTACAACCAACGTAGAAAAAAAAGCGTATTATGATTTTTCTAAAAGTTCTATCTGCTTTTTGAATGGATTCAATGTAATAGATAAAGAAGGAAACAGTATTACCGAACAATTTACGCCTACCTTGAAACATTTGCTTGTGCTTTTGATTCTTTATACGGAAAAAGATCAAAAAGGAATTTTTGGAAATAAATTAAATCAATTACTTTGGTATAATAAAGATAAAGAAACCACTCAAAACAGCAGAAACGTCTATTTAAGTAAATTGCGTTCTTTACTTGATAAAGTAGGTTCTGCGGAATTAATCAATAAAAACGGATTTCTGTCCATTCATTTGGATAAATCTATCGCTTGTGATTATACGGAAACCATGAATTTGTTCAGTCAATTGAAAGAAGATCCTTTGAAAGATCAGAATCAGATAGATAAGTTGTTGGAACTTTTATCGCGGGGAGTATTTTTACCTAATACGGAAATGAGTTGGGTAGATAGCTTCAAAAGTGATTTCTCTAACACGACTATTGATATTCTAACCCAATTAGCCGATCAAAAAAAATATCAATTTAACGATGAATTACGCCTCAAAATAGCCAATACCCTTTTCCTTCATGACTTAATCAACGAAGAAGCGCTTTATATCAAATGTTCTGTCTTTTTTAATGCAGGAAAAAAAGGAATGGCTAAAAACATCTATGATAATTTCTGCAAAGACTATTACTCCATGCTTGGTATTGATTACAAATATTCCTTAATCGACATTATTAATAAATAACCACGTATTCCTTCCCTATTATACTTCAAGTTAATTCACACTGAAAGGTCTGTTTTGTCTTCAAACAATACGTTAAAAATCATAAATAATTGTAAAAAACAACAAAAACAAGGAGCCGATAAAAATTAAGAGTTTCTTTAATACCGGCTTTAAGAGTTTTTTAATACCGGACGTATTCATTTGTAGAAAATTTGCGCACAGACATTCTATGTATTGTATCGCATGTTTCCTAATTTTTTTAATAAAAAATTTATTTATGATTTATGAAAAAACACCAATGTAAAATTAGTTTTAGACGAAAAAGTAAAAGGTACGGTTTAATGATCCGGAAACTTTTTCTTTTGTTTTTCTGTTTGACCGTTTCTACATTATCGTATGCACAAACGAAACGTATTCAAGGTACGGTGATTGATTCCAAAGGCGAGGCTGTGATTGGGGCTTCTGTCATAGTTACCGGAACTACGCGGGGAACAGCGACTGATGTTGACGGGAAATTCACCTTGGATGCGGCGCCAAAAGAAACGTTAACGATTACGTATATAGGTTATGAAAAGCAGCGGGTATCTATCGGAAATAACAATGATTTGCATATTGTTATGAAAGAAGATCAGGAAATGTTGGATGAGGTAGTGGTAGTGGCGTATGGAACACAGAAAAAAGAAAGCATGATCAGTTCCATTGAAACCATCAATCCGAAAGAACTGAAAGTACCCTCCAGTAACCTGACCACCGCTCTTGCCGGTCGTTTATCCGGGGTGATTGCTTACCAGCGAAGCGGAGAGCCGGGTAAAGACAATGCAGATTTCTTTATTCGCGGGGTAACCACCTTCGGTTACAAAAAAGATCCGCTTATCCTGATTGATGGTATCGAAACCACTTCCACCGAGTTGGCTCGCCTTACTCCGGATGATATCGAAGCATTTTCTATTTTGAAAGATGCTACGGCGACTGCTCTTTATGGAGCGCGAGGAGCGAATGGTGTCATTCAGGTAAAAACCAAAGAGGGAAAAGTAGGTCCGGCAAGAGTGCAGGTCCGGCTTGAAAATTCCTTCTCGTCTAATACCCGGAATGTCGAATTAGCCGATCCCATTACCTACATGCTATTAGCCAATGAAGCTGTTAATACACGCTTGTTGGAAGGTACAAATTCAAGATATTCTCCTGAAAAAATTGATCAAACCCGGAAAGGCGCCAATCCGTATGTTTATCCGGCTAATCATTGGCGCGAGTTATTAATGGATGATTTCAGCAGTAATCAACGTGCCAATCTGAGTGTAAGCGGTGGCGGCGGAGTCGCACGTTACTACATTGCAGCTTCCTACGCAAAAGATAACGGTAATCTAAAAGTGGATAAGCAAAATAATTTCAACAACAATATCAATTTAAAATCGTATCAACTTCGGTCGAACATCAACATTGATATTACCAAAACGACAGAAGCGATTGTGCGCTTATCGGGAAGTTTCGATGATTACAACGGTCCGTTGGATGGAGGAACAGACACCTACAAGAAACTCATGCAAACGAATCCGGTAGAGTTTCCGGCTTACTTTCCGGATTCTTATATACCCGGTACGCAGCATATTTTGTTTGGAAATGCACCGAGAGGAAACCAGAGTGTAGGTTTTGTCAATCCATACGCCGAATTGGTTAAAGGCTACAAAGATTCTTCGAAATCCTTGATTGACGCTGCTTTTGAATTAAAACAGGATTTTAATTTTATTACGGAAGGATTAAACGCCCGCGCGTTGTTTAATACCTCCCGGTATTCTTATTTTGACGTAACAAGGTCGTATAATCCCTATTTATACACCGTTTTGAGCTATGATAAATTTTCAGGCGAACTGCCTGTTTTAAGGTTGTTGAATGCGGATTCCAGTCCTACCGAATATTTAAATTATTCCCAAGGAGGAAAGGACATTAATTCGACTATTTATACGGAGGCTGCGATGACCTATAACCGTCTTTTCAAGGATATACACGACGTTAGCGGATTGTTGGTGTACCACAACCGGCAGCAACTGTATTCCAATAAAGAAACCTTGCAATTGTCTTTACCTTACCGGAATCAAGGAATTTCCGGACGTTTCACGTATGGATACGACAGCCGTTATTTGGCTGAATTTAACTTTGGTTATAACGGTTCGGAAAGATTCTACAAATCCGAAAGATTCGGATTTTTCCCTGCTGCCGGTTTAGGCTGGATAGTATCCAATGAAAAATTTTGGAAGGGGCTTGAAAAAACGATTCCTAAATTAAAATTAAAAGGAACGTACGGATTGGTGGGTAACGATGCTATCGGTGACGAAAATGACCGTTTCTTTTATCTTTCGGAAATGAATATGACCGATGGAGGAAGAGGCTATCAATTCGGATATGTGAATAATAATCCCTATGGCAGGGATGGCGTGAGAATAAAGCGATATGAGAATAAAGATATTACCTGGGAAACAGCTTATAAAATGAATACCGGGATTGAATTGAATGTATTGGGAGCGATTGAGATTCAAGCGGATTATTTTACGGAACATCGTAAAAATATCCTTATGAAAAGAGAATCCATTCCTTCTACCATGGGATTATCTGCGGATGTGAAAGCGAATATTGGAGAAGCAAAAGCGAACGGCATTGATTTTTCTATTGATTACAATAAATACTTCTCTTCCAAATATTGGTTACAAGGTCGTGCAAACTTCACGTATGCTCACAGCGAATACCTGGTGTATGAAGAACCCGAATATAAAGAAAAACACAAACTGAGAGTCGGAAATCCAATCAATCAGAGGTATGGTTTAATTGCCGAGCGGCTTTTTGTTGACGAATACGAAGTCCTTAATTCGCCCGCACAAACTTTCGGAGAATATATGGCGGGAGATATTAAATACAGGGATGTCAATGGGGATGGAATAATTACGGAATTGGACGAAGTTCCTTTAGGGTATCCGGAAATTCCTGAAATTGTCTATGGATTTGGCGCATCGTTTGGTAATGACAGATTCGATGTTTCTATTTTCTTTCAGGGACAGGCTCGTTCATCTTTTTGGATTGATGCGGAAGCAACCAGTCCGTTCCGTCACATAAATCCTACCGATGAAGTCCCTTATCCCCGCGATGTTCCTATCATGAAAGCATACGCAGACAGTCACTGGTCGGAAACCAATCGCGATATATATGCCCTTTGGCCGCGTTTAAGTGAAACGCTGGTCGGAAATAATACGAAAACAAGTTCCTGGTTTATGCGAAATGGGGCTTTCTTGCGGTTAAAAACGATTGAAGTCGGTTACAAACTGCCGGATTCATTATTGAAAAAAGCGCATATAGACAATATGCGAATTTACGCCACCGGAAACAATCTGTTTCTTTTGAGCGGATTTAATCTATGGGATATTGAAATGGGCGGTAACGGCTTGGGCTACCCTATTCAGAGAGTATTGAATGTAGGTTTTCAAATTGGTTTCTAAAAAATTATAAAGATGAAAAAAATTATCTATATACTGACGGCAATTTTATCTTTCGTGCCGTTTCATTCCTGCGATTATCTGGATGTTGTTCCGGATGATATAGCCACTTTAGACCATTCTTTTGCGAATCGTCTGGAAGCGGAAAAGTTTTTATTCACCTGCTATTCTTATATTCCGGAAACTGCCAATGTGAATGCAAACATTGGTCTGTGTGGAGCAGATGAAATATGGACAAACCGTTATAGGGAAAATGACGGGTTAAGAGTAGCTAAAGGTCAACAAAACATCAATGACCCTTTCATTAATTATTGGGAAGGAAAACATGGAACGGGAATTAATTTATACAATGCAATCCGGGATTGTAACATTTTCCTTGAAATATTGGAAGATGCAAGCCGGGTGCCGGATTTGTCACTTACCATGCGGCGGAGGTGGATTTGTGAAGTTAAATTTCTGAAAGCCTATTATCATTTTTATTTATTCAAAATGTACGGACCGATTGTTATTGCCGACAAAAATATCCCGATTGACGCTACTACCGAAGAAGTGAGAGTAAAACGCGCCACCGTAGATGAAGTGGTTCATTATATCTCCGATTTATACGATGAGTCTTTGGGAGATCCCAACCGGACGGATTTACCTGAAAAAATCACCAACCCTCAGTTAGAAATGGGTCGTATAACCAGAGATGTTGTATTAAGCATGAAAGCTCGTTTATGGGTGTATGCTGCCAGCCCGTTATTCAATCCGAAACAGGGAGATACGGACTATCAGAATTTTAAGGACAAGGACAATGTATTTTTATTTCCCCAAAGTTATGATCCTGATAAATGGATAAAGGCAAAAGAAGCTTGTGAGGCGGCGCTGACTGCTGCTGAAATTGCAGGAGTAAGACCTTATACCTTTATTACCGAAAAAAGTTTGCCGGAGGAAACAATGACCGAGATGAGGATACGTAATAGTTTCGCAGACGATGAATGGAGTTCGGAATTGATTTGGGGACTGACCGGATCCGGTCGCCGGGGAAACGACAATTTGCAGGCGAGAGCAATGGCCAGAATAAATCCGGCAGCAGCCTTAAATAATGCCGTTGCCAATGATGAATTGAATCCGACGATTCAGATCACTAAATTTTATTATACTAAAAATGGAGTTCCTGTTAGTGAAGATAAGACCTGGCTTTCCGGTAGAAGCGAAACAGATATCGTAACGATTAAGCCGGACTATAAAAATAACTTGGTAGAAGGCTATGATATCGCGGCGATGCACGTAGAAAGAGAACCGCGTTTTTATGCTAATCTGGCTTTTGACGGATCTATCTGGTATATGGAAAACAGTACGGCGCCGACTATGTGGAGTGTAAAATGCCGTATTGGAGGACAGCAGGCAAAATTAGGTACGGACTGGTTTTCGTTAACCGGATATTGGCCTAAAAAATTAGTTAACTGGAAATATGTTATCAATCAAGAGTATGGAAGTAGAGTACTAAGGGATTATCCCTGGCCGGAAATGAGATTATGCGACCTGTATCTGCTTTATGCCGAAACATTGTGCGAAACAGGCGATTTGGGAAAAGCGATTGAATACATAGATAAAGTAAGGGAAAAAGCCGGATTACAAGGAATCGTTGAATCGTGGACAAATTATTCCAATCAACCCAATAAGTTCAACACACAAGGCGGATTAAGGGATATCATTAAACAAGAACGCACCATAGAGTTCATGTTTGAAGGTCACCGTTATTGGGACGTGCGCAGATGGAAAGATCTTCATAAACTCAATCAAATTATTCAAGGCTGGGATGTTGAACAGGAAACGCCGGACGCTTACTACCGTCCGAAAAATATATTTATTCAAGGTTTTGTAACTCCTCGTGATTATTTTTCTCCTTTAAGCGAACAGGCTTTAATCGTCAATCCGAACTTGGTGCAAAATCCGGGATGGTAATTGATAAATTCATTTATAAATAGATAATTCGTATGAAAACAGCAAAAATAATATACAGCATGTTAATAATGCTTCCGCTTTTTTTCGGTTGTGAAAACATGGATGAACACAAACCCATAGAAAAAAGCGGCAAGGCGCCTAATCCCGTAGATAATATCGAAGTAACGAATATAGCGGGAGGCGCAGTAATCACTTACAGTCTTCCGAAAGATCCCGATTTATTATATGTAATGGCAAGTTATACCGAAAAGGGTTCTCACCGGGAGTTCAAAGCATCTTACTATACCAACACCATCCTTGTTGACGGTTTGAGCCGCGAAGGAGAATACGATGTGGAATTGGTAGCGGTCAATCGTAGCGGACTGAAGTCGGAAGTCAAATTAATCCAGATTCATCCGTTAACGCCGCCTGTAATGGGTGTATTCGCTACGTTGAAAGGCAAACCGACTTTTGGCGGTATTACCATTTCATTCGAAAATTCTACGCAGGCAGCTGTTGCGGTCGGCGTATTAACAACGGATGAAGACGGCGTATTTTACGAACGCGATACGTATTATTCATCCCGTCCGGCTCCCTCATTTTCCGTAAGAGGATTTGATTCCAAAGAAAGAGTTTTCAAAGTATTTGTAAGGGACAAATGGGAAAATACTTCCGATACGACTTCATTTACAGTCATCCCGTTGGAAGAAATAGAACTGGATAAATCGTTGTTTCGTGAAATGAAACTGAAAGGTGATGCCGGAACGACTGAATGGGGAGGTCAAATGCGCTATATCTGGGACGGTCGAGCCTTTGGTGATGATGAAGGTGAATGGGGGCTGCATACCGGAAATTTGGCGACAGGAAAACCGATGTATGTCACATTTGATTTAGGCGTTATCGCCAATCTGAGCCGGTTCAAATTGTGGCCCGTTATGGATGATAAACACATGTATAATGATGTTACTCCCCGGAATTATGAAATATGGGGACGTACCGTTCCTGTCAATATAACAACCGATGATGGAGAATTTTATCCTCATTGGTACAAGATGGGGGAACTGGAATGTATTAAACCTTCCGGGTTGCCGGCAGGGTCGCTAACGGATGAAGACAGGGCTGCCGCAAGGATCGGAGATGAATTTGTATTCGAAGACGAACAATTCAATGCGCGTTATATCCGCATAAGATGTCTCAAAAACTGGTCGGGCAACACGAACATGGTCTTTTCTGAAGTTTCTTTCTGGGCAACGGAAATTAAAAGTATAGCACAATAAAACGATTATTAATTCAATAAAACTACTCAGTATGAAAAAAACAGTCAATAGTTTCATTTCGGTCGTATTATTCATGATGCTTGCAGGAGTCATCTCCTCTTGTACTCCTATGGACGATTACTTGAAATACACGAATGGAAAAGAAATAGTATATACCGGTCAGATTGATCTCACCGTTTTTCGTTCGGGAAGAGAGCGGGTTGTTTTTTACGGACTGCTCATGTCTGATCCGAAAGTGAATAAAGTATGTATTTTTTGGGACAACAAAAAAGACTCTGTAGTGCTCAATTTCGAACGTAACCCATTGGGTATTGATACCCTTGAAGCCAATATCCCTTTGCCCGAAGGTTCGTATAATTTTGAAATATTTACTTATGATAAGGACGGGCATGAGTCGGTGCCGGCTCATGCCATGGGAAATTCATACGGCGAAAATTATGAAAGCGGATTATATGACCGTCCTGTCAAAGGTATTGCACAAATGGCAGATCATGTATTAATAGACTGGTACAATGCCGATCCGACTTCTTTTGTACAGCTTGATTTTCAGGATTCGCAAGAGGTTTGGCATACGCGGATTGTTCCGGCAAGCAGCGACACTACTGTTTTGCTCGATTGCAAACCGGTATCTCAGATAAGCATGCAGACTTATTATATACCGGATGGATTTGCCGTTGATACTTTTAAAGTCAAGAAACCCAAATACATTAATGCAGATGCCGATTATACGGATAAATATATTAAAAATCCGGGTGGAGGCGCGAATGGCATTGCAGGCATAGAATTGAGTGGCGGTTTTGGTTATCCGTTAGAATGGACTGTAAGCGAAGAAGTGAAAGTAAACGACAGTAAACAAGGATGGTCTAAAACCAATAAAGCGCTTTATTTTGAGAGTATAGCAGGGCGTAACATTGAAAACGGGAAAGTATATCAAACGTTTACTCTGCCGAAAGGAAAATATACGGCAGAGTATAATTGCCTGAGAGGAAATCCTTTGACGGTCAATACGGCGAAAACCGATGTTTATTTCGTGGCTGCTAAAGGAACGGGATTGCCTGATTTTAATACGATAGAACCCGCAAATCCGGGCATACTCTCATTTTACCGCACAGAAGCAGGCAATATAATCGCAGGAAGACATCAGATTACATTTACATTGACGGAAGAAACAGAACTTACCCTCGGCTTTGTGATGACGCTGAAGGATGATAAGTCGAATTATCAGGTGAATGAACTTAAATTAACCTATGATGCGGTATTCTAACAGATAGTTTGCTTAATTTTTTTTAATGTTTAATATTTTAATATTTATGTTTATGAAAAAAATCTATTTTATGAGAATGTTTCTGGTAGTGGTCCTTGGATCAATAGCTACCTTTATCCATGCACAGAGTGTTGAAGAATTACTTCCTCTGGACGGATTGAATTATTTTGTTGACAGAGATGGCTCTGATGACTGGGAAGGCTATAAAGTTTCTTATGATGTGACTACTCAAACGGTTACTTATGCTTATCCTGAAGGACAAATGGGCTACGGCTGGGCAGGCTGGGGGTTTAATAACATTGTAGGCGGTGATGGTCCTGTGGATTTTTCCGCTTTTTCTGCTATTACGATATATATTGAGCCGGAATTTGCTGTAGGTAAAGACAGTCCGCTGGAATTTGCCATCCGATATTCAGCCCTTGATTCAGACAATAAATATGGCGCTTATGTCATTGGTTCGGCAACAATTACTCCGACTACAATTACCATACCGCTTGATGCGGAGTTTAGAAATGAAGTCGATTATATCTATCTTAAGAGCGGGAATTCGGGAAAAATAAAAATAAATAAAATCACCGCTTCTTATGACGGACAAATGGATTTGCCTTTCGAAGAATTTCATACGGCTTGGAAAGATGGAGGCGATGTGCCTTCTCATTACGAATATTATGAAGCCTTGGGATTTGGCGGCATTATTTTTTCAGGAAATGATCGATGGATAGCTTGGGGCTATGGCAATGACGGTAGAAAATATGGCGAATATGATTATTTGCGGATTGATTTTGCAGATCCTTCAGCCGCTGAAATAACACTTGACATATCCTATAATCCTGAAAATGTGTATTCGAAATCCGTTGTTATGGTACCTGTCGGCGCTGAATTTATCGTTTTAGCGCTAAACAAAGACGTTCCGAATGAATATGAACGTACAGATGCCGGACAAGAAGGAAATTTGGGCGGTGGAGTACGGGATATCATCATCCGTTCCTCTAATCATGAAATTTTATATGTTACCAGAGCTTATCTGGCAAAAGGTGAAATTCCTGATTTGCCAATAGTCCCTCTGCCGGATCTTGTAGTAACCGGGATTGGGTGGACTCCTGCGATTCCGCAAGATGGCGATCAGATTCAATTCTTTGCCAAGGTTAAAAATATAGGAACAGCTGCCAGCCCTAATGATAAAAAACATGGTTTGGGATTTTATGCAACAGGAGCTGACGGCGAAGAACTGAATATCGGTTGGAGCGAACACCGTAAACCGGAAGTAACCACCGAAGTTTCCATCGCTCCGGGTGAAGAAGTGATATTGACTATGAACGGAGGTCCCTTCGGTACTGATACCTGGTTGTATCAAGCAGCTTCCGGTCCTTATTTTATACGAGCTTTAATAAACGATACACAGGATTTTCCGGAAGCCGACGGTTATTCTAATAATTGGAGCGATTATGTAGAATTTGGCGATTATGTATCTATTAATGCACCAGTAAACAAGGGAACTGTTTCCGGAAATAACGGCGTTATACGCATAACCGGTTATCCCTCCAATGCATCGCTGATTCTCTACAATCTATTGGGACAAGTGGTATTAAAACGCAATTTGCAACCGGATAGCAGTATAAACGTTCCTTCGGGAATATACATCTTGGATATTCAATCCAACGGATACCGGTATGTTCACAAAGTAATTGTTAAGTAAATGTTGCAAAAACCCACTATGCTCTATTAACAGGCGAGAGGGGTATCCTCAGGGATATCCCTCATCGTTTCTTATACGGTATCATGAATGAATATACAGATGAAAAAAAGAAGTATGCTTAGAATTTTAAAAATAGGCTTCGTTGTTTGGATGGTAGCCGCTTATTCAAACAATGGAATAGCACAAGTTCTGGAGGAAAGAAAAGGAATTATGACCGCCTATCCTGCGGAATATGCGGATTGGTCCAATGGCTTGTTTGCCGGAAACGGAAAGATGGGAGTCATCGTTTTCGGAAACCCATTGAAAGAAACGGTCATCTATAATGATCGTA
This sequence comes from Candidatus Symbiothrix sp., assembly GCA_031261295.1. Lineage (GTDB taxonomy): Bacteria > Bacteroidota > Bacteroidia > Bacteroidales > Azobacteroidaceae > Azobacteroides. The sequence goes on from JAISKT010000245.1 coordinate 16,070, forward strand.
AGTTTTTTATGGCAGCCTCCAAAGAAAGATCGTTTAATCAGGTAAGTGCAATGGATTTGAAGCTGATCAGGGATTTTTGTGTCGGTGGAAGATGGAAAGAAGCGAATGATTTAGCTAATAAAGTGCATGGTTGGCAAGGAGGAGGCGAAGGCGATAAACATCCCGGATATGAAATGTTGATAGATATACCGGTCAATGGTTCCATTTCCGGCTATGTGCGGGAATGTAATTTTCGGACCGGAGAAATTACCGTAAAATGGAAAGACAACCGGGGCGATTGGGAAAGAAAAACATTTGTTTCCCGGAAAGACAATGTCATTGTTCAATACCTGACAGCGCCAAGCAAGGACAAATTAAACTGTTCCATTCATTTAGGGACAGATCCCGGCATGCACTTCAATCCGGGTATGAGGTTTACAGATGTATCGGATACCGAATTTCTGAATATGCGTGTACAATATCCTGCCGGCACGAATAACGCCGGATATGAAGGGGTGACCAAAATTGTCCTTTCCGGAGGAGAAAAAAGTATAACAGGAGGAATATTGACGATTAAAGATGCAGACGCCGTTATGCTCTTGACTCGTATGGAAAAATATTACAGTGATTGTGAAAATGAGTGGACTAAAGAAATATTACAATCCCAATTAGACTTACTTTCAAGCGATTATACCACGCTTTTGGAAGGGCAAATCGAAACGCATCAAGCCTTGTTTGATCGCGTAAAGATTGATTTGGGAGCAAACGCTGCTGATCGTGCCTTGTCGAACGAAACCTTATTAGACAAACAAAAAGGAACACCGGAAATAGTCGGCGCCTTATGGGAAAGGCTTTTTGATTCCGGTCGTTACCTCTATCTGTCATCCAGTAGCGACGTGGCGCCACCTGATTTATTAGGATTATGGACAGGAGATTGTTATGTGGGCTGGAGTGGTTTCTATCATTTGGATGCCAATCTTAATCTTCAGATAGGAGGAGGAAACATAGGCGATTTGCCTGAAGCTATGGAAGGCTATTTTACATTAATAGAGCGTTTAAGCGATGGTTTCAAAACCAATGCCAACAAGCTATTAGGTTGCCGTGGTATGTTGGGAGGCGGAAATACGGCGGGATTGAACGGATTGATTTCTTCCCTTAGTTATTATTACCCTTATCAATACGTTACCGGTGAAATGGGTTGGCTGTTATATCCCTTTTGGGAACATTACCTTGTAACCGGAGATAAAGAATTTGTGCGTAACCGTCTGTACCCCTTGTTGAAAGAAATGGGTTATTTCTACGAAGATTTTTTGGTTAATAAGGATACAAACGGGAAATACATTTTTGCAGGTTCTATTTCTCCCGAAAATCAACCGGGGAATGAAGAAATCGTTTATTCGTTAGTCAACAATTCCACATTTGATATTGCCGGCGCTAAATTTTGTTTGGAAACTTTGATTGAAATATGTAATTGGTTTGATTATGAGCAAGGAACCGGTGAAGGCGTGGAACGCTGGAGCGCTATTTTAGCCAAATTGCCTCCGTACTTAATTAATTCCGATGGAGCGTTGAGTGAATGGTCGTGGACGGGATTGGATGAAAATTACGGTCATCGTCACTCCAGTCATCTGATAACCGTTTGGCCGCTTAATGAAATTTCAAAAGAAAAGACTCCTGAACTTTACAATGCCGCTCAAATTACATTAAACAAGAAAGACGGTCATCCTTACGAAGGCGCAGGACATGGCATTTTGCATGCAGCCTTGCATGCCGCCAATTTGAACAATGCCCAATCGGTCCATGGGAAATTGCTCCGCTTTGTAAAAGAAGACTTCTTTTATAAAAGCCTGGCATCGGCGCACTACAAAGATTTCAGCGTTTTTTGTACGGATGTCTGTCACACGATTCCGGCGATTATGATGGAAATGTTGGTCAATTCTAAAAATGATGTGATAGAGTTACTGCCTGCTATTCCGCAATCAATGACGAAAGGTTCCATTTCGGGAATCAAAACAAGAAACCAAGTTACGATTGAACATTTGGAATGGGATCAAGATGTTCCAACCATTTTTTGCCGCATGAAATCAACGGTTGATCAAGACATTACATTGATTCAACGCCGCGGAATCGTTTCCATTACCGGTAATGTGCAGATTATTCCGTCTTCACTTGGAAAGGAAGGTTCGATTCTCCGGTTAAAAGCAGGGGAAAGTGTTGAAATTACGCTGAAAATCGAAGAAGCTCCCCGGAATTTAGCCTTGAATCAGCCGATAACAGCCTCTTCTGTAGCCGATAATTGTCCGCCGCAAAATGCGGTGGATAACGATACCGGTACGCGCTGGTCGTCAGCTTATAAGGATCAGGAATGGATATCGGTTGATTTAGGTTCCAAAAAAAAAATGAATGAAATAAGACTTAATTGGGAAGCCTCTTATGCTGAATCATACATCCTGCAAGTCTCCAATGATGCTGTAAATTGGCTTGATGTACATACTCAAACGGATGGAAAAGGAGGAATAGAAAGTATTCCTTTAGCGAATGTAACCGGACGGTATGTGCGTATGCAGGGTGTAAAAAGAGCGAGTGTTTATGGATATTCCTTGTGGGAATTGGAAGTATATGGAACGGATGCTCCCTCGAACTACAACCTGGCTTTAAATAAAGCCGCTTATCATTCAAGTGCCGCTAATTATGATAATACCGCCCATTTAGTTACAGATGGCGACTTGCAAACACATAAGGCGGCAAGCATATCCTGCCAATATTCCGATTCGCCGCCGGAAGAGAAAATTGAAATGGCTTTTGACGGTATTGCCGAAACCAAGTTTTTAACTTTTCACCCCGCTTGCTGGATGCAATATGCTTTCAGCGAAAATCATGCGTATGCAATCAATAAATATACCATCACTTCGGCTAACGATGAAGACAGCCGCGATCCGAAAAACTGGACTTTACAAGCTTCCAATGATGGAGAGAACTGGATACTGTTAGATACAAAATCCGATATTAATTTCTCAAGCCGTAAACAAACGAAGGAGTTTACTGTTTCTAACACAACACCTTATAAAACATATCGTTTCAATATAACGGCAAATCATGGCGATGAACGTTTACAACTCTCCGAAATCGGACTGTATGAAGGAGACGTTTACCGGATAGAAAGAATAAAGCTTTCCAGCAAATGGGTGAGTAAAACCAATGGAAATCAATGGATATACATTGATTTGGGAACCGTTTGCGATATTGAAAAGGTAAAACTATACTGGGATGAAAACTATGCACAATCCTACAATATAGAGTTGTCGAATGATGCCGAAATATGGGAAGAAATCTACTCGACTACTTCCGGTGACGGAAATGTAGATGAAATGGATTTAGAAGATTACGGTCGTTATGTCCGCTTGAATGCGAAAACAGGGAATGCCGAAAATTATTCATTAGTTGAATTTGAAGTATATGGACAAGGAGGTAACCGGATTATTCCGAAAGCGCTTCCTGATTCTTTGCCGGATGGCAGACAATATTTAACCGGCGGCAATTGGAAATTGCAACGGGCAGAAGCCGTTTCCGGAACCGGGACACAGATTTCTCAAGCCGAATTTGATGACAACCAATGGATTCCGGCAACAGTTCCGGGAACCATATTGACCGGTTATTTGAATATCGGAGCCATTCCCGATCCCAATTACGGTGACTATCAACTTCAAATTTCAGACGCTTTTTTCACCGCTGATTTCTGGTATCGCAATTCGTTTGTGATTCCGAAAACCTATGAAGGGAAAAAAGTTTTCCTGAATTTTGACGGTATCAATTGGAAAGCCGATATTTACGTCAATGGTTATTCATGCGGGCGTATCGAAGGCGCCTTTATTCGCGGTAAATTTGATATTACGGATTTTGTAACCCCGGGTAAAACGGCTTATTTAGCTGTCTATATCCACAAAAACGACACTCCGGGGACGGTAACGCTTCAAAGTTTGGAGGATGCCGGATTTAATGGAGGAGCTTTGGGCGCCGATAATCCGACGATCCATGCCAGTGTGGGTTGGGATTGGTTGCCAACCATTCGCGGACGTAACATCGGAATTCAGGATAATGTATTTTTATCAGCGTCACAAGGAGTTTCTATTCAGGATCCTTTTGTGATTACCAAAGAAATAAATGGTACGCCTAATGATGCTTCAGGGTATAATGCCCGTTTGGAAATTAAGATAGATGTCAAGAACGATCTCCCTGCGACTGTTTCCGGCATATTAAAAGGAGTGATCAACCCCGGAAATATTACATTCAATCAGAACGTTACGCTGAATGCTTCGGAACGGACAACCATTACAACAGAAGTCCTTCTTCCGGATAATCCTCCACTCTGGTGGCCAAACGGTTATGGAGATCCATTCCTTCATCAGTTAGATTTGACTTTTGAAACCGGAAACGGAAGGATGGATACGAAACAAATCGAATTTGGTGTCCGTAAAATTACAACCACCACAACCGGCAATATGTTAACCGTTTACGTAAACGGTAAACGCATTTATCTCCGCGGTGGTAATTGGGGATTGAGTGAGGCGCAACTTCGTTTGGACAAAGAAGGTTATGATTTACGAGTTCGTTTACATAAAGAAGAGAATTTCACCATGATTCGCAACTGGGTTGGACAGACCGGCAGCGATTATTTCTACCAAGCGTGTGACAAATACGGACTCTTGGTTTGGGACGATTTTTGGCTGGCAAATCCCGGAGATGGACCCAATCCGAATGATGAGGCTATGTTTATGACCAATGCTATTGACAAAATCAAGCGAGTGCGCAACCATCCGTCTGTAGCTCTTTACTGCGGACGAAACGAAGGAAATCCTCCGGAAACATTGAATACAGCTTTGAGAAATGCAGTGGAAACCTTCGACGGGACACGATTTTATATTCCCTATTCGGCAGGAGATCTGGTCGGCGGCTTTGGTCCCTACTCTGTGAAAGATCCCAAATCGTATTTCACCCGGTCGAGTCCGAAAATCCACAGCGAAATAGGAATGCCGAATGTTCCTTCCTTGGAAAGTATGCAAGCGATGCTGCCGGAAGACAAACAATGGCCCGTCAATGAAATGTGGGGCATTCATGATTATTGCAACAGCGCACAAAAAGCAGATGATTACACGTTGGCTGTCAATAAATATGGAACTCCCAACAGTTTGGCGGACTTTTGCCTGAAAGCGCAGATGGTCAATATGGAAAATCATAAAGCCATGTTCGAATCTTTTGTTAACAGTAAAGCCGATGGCGCCTTGATGTGGATGAGTCAATCGGCATGGCCTTCTACCGTATGGCAAACTTACGATTATTATCTGGAACAAACAGCAGGATATTACGGCTGCAAAAAAGCATCGGAACCGCTTCATATTTTTTGGGATCATAGTTCAAAAGTAAAAGTGGCGAATAATACCGGCAAAAGTTATTCGGAATTGCTTGCCGAAGCGAAAATCTACAACATGGACGGAACAGTAAAATACACGAAATCACTGCCCATAGCGCTTCTTAACGAAGATGAGGTAAAATATGGATTCACCATAACTTATCCGGACGGATTATCGGATGTCCACTTTCTCAAATTGACATTGAAGCAAGGCGATAAAGTTTTATCCGACAATTTCTATTGGCGGGGGAAAATTTACCAGACGTATAATTCTTTGGAACAAATGAATCAAATAACGTTGGAGGGCGCTTTGAAAAAATCCGTCCAGGATTCAACCCAAAACATTCAAGTCAGGATTTCCAATCCGACGGATGATATTGCGTTGATGATCCGGATCAAGGTATTAAAGAATGTTTCCGATGAACGGGTTTTACCGGTTTTTTATAGCGATAATTATTTTTCGTTACTTCCACATGAATCCAAAATAGTCACCTTGGAATTTGATTCGAAACAGGTAGGCGATGAACAAGCAAAAGTAATGGTCGAAGGTTGGAATATCAATGCCATGGAGATAACGGATGAATTGACAGGAATTGAAAATATTCAACCCAACGACATCTCTTCAGTTGTCGGAATCTATCCCAATCCTACAAATAAATTATTATATGTCAAAGGAATGAGCGAATTTGATGTGGATATTTTTGATTTGACCGGAATCAAAGTTTTGCATTGCGACAGGCAAAATGACTCTATTGATATTTCATCTTTGCCATCAGGAACTTATTTGGTGAAATTAAGTAATGGAAAACAACAAGCTTGCAAAACAATTATTAAAAAATCAGGGTAAACGCACGAAAATTAAGGGCTCAATAGTTGTTTTAAATAGTTCATATCATAAGCGGCTTTGAGCCTTCTCTTTTTAAGAGAGAGTTTATCGTGTTGGTCATGAATGCAGCGATTCAGG
>JAISKT010000253.1 GCA_031261295.1 Candidatus Symbiothrix sp.
GGATGTTACAAATCCAAGAGTAGGAATTCCTACAGACAGCGTGGAAGTAAAAGACGCTACGGGTGTGATTTCAAAAGATAATGAATTTAAACGCTGGATAAGATATGCAACTCAAATCAGGGATGATGCCCGGAAGGAAAACTCGGATATGTCTGAATTACAGCTTGCTATTAAAGCCGATAAACAAACCGCCTATCCGGTTATCAAAAAAGTAATGGATGACTTGAGATCGAAGGAGCTGCGTAAAAATCGTTATTTATTGATTACAAATTTGAAAACGGCTTCCAGCGATTGAAGTTAAGTGTTTAATCTTATTAAACTGAAAATAAATGTCAGAAGTACAAGTTAAGGAAAGTGGCGGTGGTGGAAAAAATAAACAGAAAAAACAGACGTTGCGTGTCGATTTCACCCCCATGGTGGATATGAACATGTTGTTGATTACGTTTTTTATGTTTTGTACTACGCTTTTGAAGCCGCAAACAATGAATATCAATATGCCTTCTAACGAGAAAAGTGATACAGAAGATGGATCTGATGTAAAAGCATCCGGAGCTATCACCCTTTTGTTAGCCGGAGATGATCAGCTTTATTATTATGAAGGGATGCCCAAAGATGAAAAAACAGGCGAAGATCATTATGATGATCCTAACTTCTTACATGTTTCTTCATACGATCCGAATGGAATTGAGGAGTATTTGATCAAAAGGAATGTAGGCACGTATGAACAAATCCAGGAATTGAAAGTCCAATTACAGAATCAGGAGATTCCGGATTCCATATTCAGGCAAAAATCCAAGGAAATATACGATAAGGCAAAAGAGGGATCAAGAACGCCTCCTACCGTGATGATTAAACCTACGGATTTTTCGTCCTACAAAAACTTGGTGGATGTGTTAGATGAAATGTTGGTTACCAACATTGGCGCCTACGCAGTGATAGATATAACTGATGGTGACCGGTATTTGTTGTACAAGAAAACAAATGACGGTAAATATCTTACACCGGAACAGGTTGCCCAAGGTAAATAACGATAAAAAAGAAAATTATGGCACAAGATTTTGATTTAACCGCTCAGAGATGGTTAGACCTTGTTTTTGAGGGTAAAAACAAACAATATGGAGCTTATGTAATGCGTGAGGAATCATCCAATCGCCATTTGAAATCTCTGATTATTGTGGCTGTTGTGGGTTTGGCTTTGATATTTCTTCCCAAGATAATCAGTTCGGTAATACCTAAGGCTCCCGAAGTTACTCAGACTGATGAAGTTACTATGGTTGAAATTAATCAGGAAATCCCTGAAGAGGATCAAGTGAAGCAAATAGAGAATGTTCCTCCTCCACCCTTATTGAAGGAAACCGTACAATTCACCCCTCCGGTCATCAAAAGGGATGAAGATGTGAAGAATGAAGTGATAACCCAAACGGAGTTGACGGATAATAAAGCGGATATTTCCGTTAAAACCGTAGAAGGCGTAAAAGAAGGCGGTGTGGATATTGCCGATCTTCAAGATCATAAAGTAGTGGTTCAGGAAGAGAAAAAACCGGAAATCTTCTCGCACGTAGAAGTACCTCCCTCCTTCCCGGGCGGAGAAAAAGAGTTGATGAAATGGTTAACGGAAAATATCTCTTATCCGGTTATTGCAGCCGAACAAGGTATTCAAGGCCGTGTAATTTTGCGTTTCGTAGTAGGTCCCGACGGATCGGTAGGAAATGTGGAAGTACAACGCTCTTTAGACCCCAGTTGCGATAAAGAAGCCGTTCGCGTAGTGAAAAAAATGCCGAAATGGATTCCGGGTAAACAAAACGGGAATGCGGTGTATGTTTATTACACCTTACCCGTATTATTTAAATTGCAAAATTAAAATTGATTATTCTCTAAATTTCAGAAATTTCAACGTTGTCACTATTATAAGCTAGCTCGTGAAGTCTTAAATTTCTTACGGAAAAAACCACATTTTTGAGTGTAAGTAATTTTATTGTATCACAATTAAAAAAAGAAACTCATGGCTAGTAACATTGATTTAACTTCAAGAGAATGGTTAGACCTCGTTTTTGAGGGTAGAAACCGGGAGTATGGCGCTTACGAATTACGCGAAAGTTCTTCCGACCGCCATATAAAGGCTTTGATGATTGTAACAATTGTGGGTTTGGCATTTATTTTCCTCCCGCGAATCGTTAAATCTGTGGCGCCGCAACAGCAAGTGGCTGTTACGCAATACGGAGCAGTGGAGATTACTGACTTTGACAAGACTCCTCCGGCGAAAGCGGAAGAAGAAGTGAAGGTAATTACACCTCCTGCTATGGAAGTGAAGAAAGCAATTCAGTTTGTACCTCCGAAAATAGTGATAGATTCGGAAGCAAGGAATGAAATGGCCACTCAAATAGAATTGAGTGACAAGACAGCTGTTATTTCTGTTGCTACAGTATTGGAAGGTGTAACAGTTGGAGGTATAGATCCGGCAGAATTTCATGAAGTAACTCAAACGCCTGCAGTGAAACCGGCGGGGCCAACGATTCTTATTGCTCCTGAAGTTCCGGCCGCGTTTCCGGGTGGAGAAAAAGAGCTGATGAAATGGTTGTCTGAAAATTTGGTTTATCCTGCAATTGCTATTGACAATGGAATCGAAGGTCGTGTCATCTTGCGTTTTGTGGTGGCTCCCGACGGGTCTGTCAGTAATGTAGAGATACAGCGTTCGTTAGATCCCAGCTGTGACAAGGAAGCCGTTCGCGTGATTAAGAAAATGCCGAAATGGGTTCCGGGAAGACACAATGGGAATACGGTATATGCTTATTTCACATTGCCCATATTGTTTAAATTGCAAAAATAAAATTAGTTATGCGCTCTGAAAATTCTAATAAATTCGACGGACAGAAATTAGGGTGGTTCATTTTTGAATCGGCAATGGCTGTTTTGTATCTGGTTTTTGCGGTGATTCTTATTTTTCCTTCGCTGTTTCACATTCAATTTGCAGCTCAATTTGAAAAAATAATGCTCCCGTTAGGAATCGTACTGGGAATATACGGAATATTCAGAGTTTTCCGGGCAATTAAAAAAATGCGTTGATGTGCACCGTCATTGTGAGTGGAACGAAGCAATGACGGTGTTCCAACTGTATCATTATGAAACGAATCATCTATTTAAGTGTATTTTTCCTGCTGCTGCTTTCGGTTGTTTCTTGTAAAAAAGATGCAAAAGTAGAGCGGTGGGACGATACGCTAAGTTCGGGCCTGATACGGATTGCCTGCGATGAAAATCTCAAAACGTTGATGGATGCGGAAATCCGGGTGTTTGAAGCCCATAATCCGGAAGCAACCATTATTCCGATCTATACGAATGAGGTGGAAGCCATCCGGTTGTTGACCGAAGATTCGGTTCGTTTTGCATTGACCACCCGGGATTTGAATTCAAAAGAACGGGCAGCCCTGAAAGAACGTTCTTTGGAAGTGCGGAAAAGTTTGATTGCTTTTGATGGAATCGCTTTGATTGCCAACCGGCTGAATACGGATTCCGTCATCGGGCTTCCTGCTTTGAAAAAAATACTGACAGGTGAAATGACGGAATGGTCGCAACTCAATCCGAAATCTCCGTTGGGAGCCATTCGGGTGATATTCGACAATAAAGAATCCGGTATATTGCGTTATGCCATTGATTCAATTTCTCAGGGAGAATCGCTTTCTTCCAATTTATACGCATTGAACAATCATACGGAAGTGATTGAAAAGGTGATTCAAATGCCGAATGCCTTGGGTTTGATTGGCGTCAATGTGTTAGGCGACACTGCCGGAAATATTCGATTGATAAGAATCAGTAACGAAGAACCGGCTACGGTAGCTAACGGTTATTTGCCGTATGCAGGAGACATTATGCAAGAAAATTATCCTTTGTGGCGGCCGGTATATATATTATTATCGGATCCCAAAAGCGGGTTATCTTCCGGTTTAAGCATTTTTCTTGCACATGAAATCGGGCAAAAAATCCTGTTGAAATCGGGTTTATTGCCTGTTACCGATCCGCAAAATATATCGGTAAATATTACAGATGAATATCCAAAATAAACAACATAAAAAATAAGATAAATGAAAATGAATAGCAAAAAAGTGCTGGGTTTGGCAATAGCTGTCTTCTTCTCTGTTACGGGAGTATTTGCCGGCAGCAATGAAAAAGGAATTGATCTTTACAGGGCTGAATTATATGAGGCCGCTAAGTATTTCTTTCTCCAACAACGCAATCAAACGCCTCAGGAACAAGCTGAAAATCAGTATTATTTAGGACAAACGTACTATCAACTTCAAAAACCGGATTCGGCTGCTTATTATTATGCAAAAGCCATTGAAACGGCTCCCGAATATCCTTTTGGTTATATCGGCGAAGGTGAATTGACTTTGAAAAAAGGCGATACAAAAGGTGCGGATGCTTTGTTCAAAAAAGCGATCGGTTTTGCCAAAAAAGACGCTTCGGTACAAACTACGATAGCCGAAGTGTATGCGAATGCCGGGTTGTATCCGCAAGCGGAAGAAGCCTTGGAGAAAGCGCAAAAAGTAAATAAGAAATATTCCGGTATCTATTTGGTTAAAGGGGATATCGCTTTGAAAACCGGGAACCGCGACCAGGCTTACGGATGGTACGACCAAGCTATTTATTTCGATAAAAATGATAAAGCGTCCTATTTGAAATTGGCGCGCGGTTACAAGGATAACAACGAGACCGTAGCGTTGGATTATTTGGATAAATTGGTGGCTATTGATCCGGATTATATTCCGGCTTATGCGTTAATCGGCGACATCAACCGTGATAACGGGATGTACCTTCAAGCTTTAAAAGCGTACGAAAAATTCATTTCCATACCGGGAGTGCCTGTGCTTCAACATGAAAGATATGCTCAATTGTTGTATTTTACCGATCAGTATGAAAAATCGTTGCAACAGATTGATTATGTATTACAACAAGATCCTGCAAATCCGGTCATGCACCGTATCCAGGCTTATGACAATTTCAAATTGGACAATTCCGCTTTGGCTCTGCAACAATTGGGCCAATTCCTGCAAGACAATCCGGCTGATAAACATATTTATTTGGATTATACCACTTATGGACGCCTCTTGTTGAAAGAAAAACAATCGGCAGCCGCTGTGGATGCTTTTCAAAAAGCCGCTGCATTGGATCCTACAAAATCGGAAGTTTATAAAGAACTGGCCACTGCTTATGAAAAGGCAAATAATTATCCGGAAGCCGTCAAACAATATGATAAATATTTTGAAGTGGAACAAACGCCGGTGGTATTTGATTATTTCTATTATGGACAAAATAATTATTCGGCCGCTTCCAAATATATTGATCCGGCCTATTTAGCAACGGTTACCAGCCCGGAACAAAAACAATTGGATAATGAAGCTTTCCAAGGTTTTATTAATAAAGGGGATGGCGCTTTCTCAGAAGTGATCAGCCGTTCGCCCGACTCTTATTTAGGCTATATTTGGAGAGCGCACCTGCACGCCTTGGTTGATGCTAAATCGCAAGAAGTGAAAGGCGCTGCCATGCAAGGAGACGCTAAACCGTATTATGAAAAAGCGTTGGAAGTCATGGTAAACAATAATGCAGACGGCAAAAGAAACAATGATATTTTGGATGCTTACCGTTATTTGGGATCATATTATTTGTTATTGGACGATAAAGCCAATGCAGGTGACTATTACAAGAAAATCTTGGAAATAGATCCCGAAAATACAGATGCAAAAACAGTATTGACAACCCTGAAAATTAAATATTAATTATGAGTTATGAGTTATGAGTTATGAATTATTGTTATCAGCGTCAGCCAATTCATAACTCATAACTCATAATTCATAACTCATAATTACAACGGCTGTTTCTTTGAGGTCTCCACCGAAGGGTGGATTTTTTTTTGCCAACCGGATTTCCAGGTTTTCGATTTGAGGGAAAACCTCTTGGATGTGCCGGATAATTCTGCCGGCTACGTGTTCAATTAAATAAGACGGAATAGCCATCTCCTGTTTTATTATTTCGTAAACAGAAGCATAATTGATGGTATCCTTCAAATTGTCGGTAAGCATCGCTTGTTTGAAATCAAAATAGATTTTCAAATCTACCGTATAAGCATTTCCGACTTTCCGTTCCTGTTCCATCACTCCATGATACGCATGGAAAATCATCTCTTTTAGTTCCAAATATTGCATAATAAAAATTTTAATAGACAAAAATACAATTTACTTTGCTTTTTTTACAAACAAATTGTACTTTTGTGACAAAAATTGCTTACCCTAATGAAAATAAAAGATTCAGGTTCTTCGGGAATTGCGCATAATGCGTTGGCGCCCGGCACAATGGTGAAAGGAAATATCCAGGCAGAAGAAGATCTGCGTATTGATGGAAGAGTCGAAGGACTCATTGAGTGTGCCGGAAAGGTGGTCGTTGGGCCTCAGGCAGAAATTATTGGAGACATTCATTGCACAAATGCCGATTTATTAGGCACGGTAAAAGGGAATGTGGTGATAAAAGAGACATTGAGTATGAAGACCTCCGGATCTTTTACAGGAGATGTAATTGCCGGAAGTCTGGAAATTGAACCGGGAGCTATCTTCAACGGAACCTGCAAAATGCAGTAAAATTGAAGATAAATTGCTATATTTGCTTCCGGAAAATTAAACATTAAAAAATAGTAAAATGAATTTATTGAGTATTTTATTGCAAGCAACTACAGGTGGATCCGGATGGAGCGGAATGATTATGATCGTTCTGTTGTTCGTTATCATGTATTTTTTTATGATTCGTCCGCAGCAAAAACAACGGAAAGAAGTCGAAAAACAACGGGCAGGCCTTAGGACAGGGGACAAAGTGATAACAGCAGGCGGTGTTCATGGCAAATTGAAAGAAATAAATGATACCAATTACGTCATTGAAATTGCTGAAGGAGTAAAAATTAAAATAGATAAAGCTTCGGTATTCGCCGTTCGTGAAGAATCTCAGTCCAATAAATAGAAATCAAATAAAGCGGAAGACCAAAATCTATTTCCATAGTCAGCATTGGAAAAATCTTTTGGTCTTTCTCTCTTTTGTTGCGCTCGCTTCCTGCTTTTGGTTATTACAATATTTCCAACAGAAAATTGAGCGGGATATTTCTATACCTATTTATTATACCCAGGTTCCGGATGAAATTGTACTGACCGACTCCTTGCCGGACAAAATGACTATCCGCCTGGAGGACAAAGGAACTGTATTTTTAAGATACCTGTTCGATGAAAATTTTACGGCTATCCATATAAACCTGAAAGACATTTCTTTAGATAAAAATACATACACGGTTGACCGCTCGGTTTTAAATTCCCAAATACAGGATTTTTTACTGAATACGACTCAGTTAGTATCTTTTAAGCCGGAAGTCATCCGGATTCATTATTCCCCTTTGAAAAGAAAGGAAGTTCCCGTCAAAATTGAAGGAAAAATAACGACTGCAGCCGGTTATATGTTTGTAGATAGTTTGCATATAAGTCCTTCAAAAGTATGGGTTTATGGAGATCAGGGCGCTTTGGATACGCTCCAATTTGTCAAGACCGGTATTGCAAAAGAAGAAAATATACAAAAGAATTTGGATTTGACTCTTGCCCTGAATGTTCCTCGAGGCCTGCGGTTGTCGGTCGAAAAAGTGCGAATAACTTCTGAAGTAGAAGAATATACCGAGAAAAAATTTGAATTGCCGGTTGTTTGCCGGAATCTGCCTGAAAATGTTCAAATTCGCTTTTTTCCCTCTACCGTAGAAGTCATTTGCCAATTGGCATTGAGCAAATATCCGCATCTCACCGAAAGTGCCTTGGAAGTGCAAGTCGATTACAATGCCTTGTCCCAAAGTCCGGGCATGAATGTTCCGTTGGAGTTATCCCGCAAACCCCAGTGGTTGCTTAATTACCGGATCGTTCCCGAAACCGTCGAATACCTCATTGAGTAGGTTATGAAAGTACTGGGAATAACCGGAGGAATCGGAAGCGGGAAATCCGTAGTTTCCAAACTGTTGGAAATACAGGGAATACCGGTCTATAATACCGATAAAGAAGCGAAAAAAATCACTGCATTTTCACTTGTCGTGCAAGAAAAATTATCCGGCAAATTTGGCGCCGCCCTTTACAAGGAGGGTGTCCTGGACAAAGCGATGCTTGCGTCATTGATTTTCAACCATCCGGAGTATCTGGCTTTTACCAATTCCGTGATTCATCCGGAAGTACAGAAAGATTTTGAGGAATGGAAAGAAAGACAGCTTGGAAAGAGTTGGGTAGGGATAGAATCGGCTATTTTATTTGAATCCGGATTCGACCGGTTGTCGGACGAATGTATTACCGTTTCGGCTCCTTTGGAAATCCGGATTCAGCGGGTACAGAAAAGGGACGGCCTGAACCGGGATGCTGTTTTAAGCCGTCTCAATAACCAGCTGTCTGACAAAGAAAGAAGCCGTTTGGCAAACTGCACGATAGTCAACGATGAAAAAAAAGCCTTGTTGCCGCAAGTAGAAAATTTGCTGAAAATGATAAAATTCCAATAATAATTGCTTATTTTTGTAGCCTGAATAAAAACACAATCTATTTTTATTATGTTGAAAGAAATCTTGTCTGTATCCGGTAAACCCGGACTTTTCAAATTGATTTCCAAGGGAAAGAATATGTTTATTGCAGAGTCTTTAATTGATCGTAAAAGAATACCTGTTTATATGCGGGATAAAGTGGTGTCATTAGGCGACATATCCATATATACAACCGAAGAAGAAGTCCCTTTGGCGGTAGTCCTCAATAATATAAAGGAAAAAGAAAACGGGCAGGCGATTGCTTTTGATAAAACCATCAAGCCGGAAGAATTGAAAGCGTACTTTGAAACGGTTCTTCCCGATTTTGATAAGGAACGGGTATATCCTTCCGACATTAAAAAACTAATGAATTGGTACAATCTGCTTGTACAAGAAGGATTAACGGACTTTAGTGTAGAAAATGAGGAGAATGAAAAAAATGAAGACAATGAAAATAATGAACTAAATGAAAATAATGAAGGGACTGAAGAAAAATAAATTTTTTCATTTCCTTCCTTCTTTCATTTTTTAATTTTTACAATTATGTTTGAATACGATGAAGAAACTGCAGTAAAATTTATCCTGAATTATCTTCCGCAGGATTTGAAAGACAGATTTACGGATGATGACATCTACTATATATTGGATGTTATCTGTGAATTTTATGAAAAAAGTGATTGGCTCAGTGAAGACGACGAGGAACAGGAAGAAAAAGAATTGATTCAATTCATTATCAAGCAAGCCGCAAAAGATGAAATCGGTACATTTACCGAAGAAGAAGTGAAACTCATTTTAGTGGCGGAATCCGCTTATTCGGATACGTTGGATATTCCGGATTGATTTTTTTAAACCTAAAAGGGTCTAAAACTGTTGTATGGTATGAAATTTGTTAGTAATTTAACAAACATATCTCTGTTTATAATAATTTTAAAATTGATAAATATGAAAAGGGTAAACTTATTTGCAAGTTTGGTTTTATGCATTGCTTTAATTTTTTCAGGATGTAATGCAAGTAACACAGTGAAAGGTACCGGAATTGGTGCAGGTGCCGGTGGTGCACTTGGAGCAGGCATTGGGGCGTTGATCAATGGAGGTAAAGGTGCAGCTTGGGGCGCCGGAGTGGGCGCTGTAGTAGGTGGCGCTGCCGGTGCGTTGATTGGTAATAAAATGGATAAACAAAAGAAAGAATTGGAAGCAATCAATGGCGCTCAAGTTGAATCTGTTAATGACGGACAAGCAATTAAAGTTACTTTTGATTCCGGTATTCTTTTTGCAACAAATTCCAGCACATTGAATGCGGCTTCTAAAACCTCATTGACTCAATTTGCTAATTCATTGAAAGCCAATCCGGACACGGATGTTGAAATTTACGGTCATACCGATAGTTCCGGTAGCGATAAGATCAATATTCCGCTTTCAAAAGAAAGAGCAGGATCTGTAGAAAAATACTTAGAAACCCAAGGGATAACCGCTACCCGTATGGTTACGGATGGTTTTGGATCTTCCCAACCGGTTGCCGACAACGGTACTTCTGCTGGTAAAGCACAGAACCGTCGCGTGGAAGTCTATATTCTTCCGAATGAAAAGATGATTCAAGATGCTCAAAACGGCACATTGAAATAAGAATTGCAAGAAAATAAAAAACAGGCGTTCATAAAACGAACGCCTGTTTTTTATTATTAGTCAAATTTTATATTTACATTTGCAGTATAATTCTAACAACAATAAATATAATTTATGGAACAACTTGCTTTCTCCGGAGGATTTGATCATAAGAATAATTCCATAAGGGTTAATCTTAACATGTATATCTTCAAAGAAGAAAGCTCCTATATTGTTTATTGTCCTGCTTTGGATTTATCTGCTTATGGAGATACGGAAATTCAGGCAAAAAAAGCTTTTGAAGATATATTTGAAATCACTTTTAAATATATGCTTAATAAAAACACATTGAAAGAAGATTTAACCAAACACGGATGGGAACAGAAAAATCTGATGGAGGCTATAGAAAATTATTTAAATAGGTCTGAATGTGTCCCTGTACGAACAAAAGTAATTTCATCATCAGAAACATACCATATCATCAACCAATCCGGTTTAATATGACATTCCCAATCGACATAATTAGTTCCTTTCAAAGGATGTGGAAGATATTCAGGAGGCAAATATCCATTTTCCAACAAAAATTTCATGGCTTCATTTAGTAAATTCATGTCATAATTACGCTTTAGGCATAATTTTACATCCCTTTTAAATTTTCCTGTAAAATGTGATTTGTACATATTAGCTATATAAATCCGCTAAAAGGGCATCGGCATTTTCGTAAGTTTTTAGTTTTTTTGTATGAGCTTCTCTTAACGCAGCATTCGTTTCATCGTTAAGTGATTCTTCTATTATTGTAACGCCTACTTCTTTGAAAAAAGGCATAAGGCGTTCGCCATATTTCGTCAAGTCAATGCGGGCAAAAACAGGTGTTCCTTTAGCATTGTGTTCGATATATATTCCTGCTGTCTGTGTCATAATTACAAATTTACAATACAAAAGTAGTTATTTTATTTTTAAGTAGCAATTCCTATTCAACTGATTTTTCTACAGATTTTTTCTTAAATAAGTAGGCTTTTTCCCTTTTTTAGACTACTTTTGCACAGCCTTTGGTAGGTGTGCGATTGTCAACGGTATGTTTTTCCTTTTAATCTTTGTAATTTATGTCGGAATTCAAACTTTTTTATCACAAAGATGGTGCGATTAAAGTGAGCCGCAGTTTAGAATTTCTTAAACAAACACCTACAGATCAGTTTCTTTGGATTGATTTGAATGACGTAGATGAAGAAGTAGAACTTCAATTGGAAGATTTCCTTAAAATTTATATACAGGAAGAAGAAGAGATGATCGAAATCGAAACTTCGTCCCGCTATATCGAAACGCGCGATACGCTGGTGGTCAATACCAACTTCCTGATAGGCGATTCCGGGAAAAGTCCCGTTTCCTTTATCCTGAAAAACAACATATTGATTTCGGTTCGCAAAGAAGAATTAGGCTCTTTTACGGAAACGGTCAAAAAAGTGTTTGCCAGTCCCGAAAATTATCCGACTGGGTACCATGTGTTCCTTACGCTGTTGGAAACGCGAATCGAATTTGATGCGGATATGATTGAGGACATCACGCGGGAAATTACCCATTTGAGTAACAGCATTCAGGAAGCGGATGAAGACGCCTTGTTGGATATCAAGAACTTACAGGAAAAGACCATGATGTTTCGCGAAAATACCATCGACAAACAGCGGGCCGTTTCCAATATGTTGCGGAGTAATCTTGTCCCGAACGATTTGCGTCCCAAACTGACCATTCTGATTAAGGACATCAATTCCCTTTTGGAACATATCCGGTTCAGTTTCGACCGTTTGGATTATTTGCAAGATACATTCCTCGGTTTTTTGAACATCGAACAAAATAAAATTATCAAGATATTTACCATTGTTTCCGTTGTCTTCATGCCGCCAACGCTTATCGCAAGTATTTACGGTATGAACTTTCCGGGGATGCCGGAGATGAATCTGGGCGGCTGGGGATATGTATTGTCCCTTTTTATGATGGCCGCCTCTGTTATCGCGATTCTGATATTCTTCAAGAAGAAAAAATATTTATAAAATGGACTTTCCCGAGTTAATCGCAACTATAAGTTCCTGGATTTGGGGATGGCCGTTCATTGGCCTTTGCATGGCTACCGGTTTGTATTTTTCTTTTCGAACGCGTTTCCTCCAGTTGCGTTATATCAAGCCGATGGTGACCTTGCTTTTTCATGGAAAATCTTCCCAATCGGGAATATCGTCTTTGCAGGCTTTCATGCTTGCCTTGTCAGGGAGAGTGGGAACCGGGAATATCGCGGGAGTGGCTACGGCTATTGCTTTAGGCGGCCCCGGCGCTGTTTTTTGGATGTGGACCATCGCTTTCTTTGGCGCCGGAAGCGCTTATATCGAGGCTTCCCTCGGACAAATTTACAAGGAAAAAATCGACGGCAATTATCGTGGAGGGCCTGCTTATTATATATTGAAAGGTCTTGGCGTTAAATGGTATGCCTACGCTTTCGCGGTGATTGCTATTGTATCCCTCGGAATTTTCATGCCGGGCGTGCAAGCCAATGCTATATGCAATGCTTTCAGCAATGCCTTTTCGATGGATAGCCGCCTGACAGCCGGAATTATCGTTGTACTCTTGTCGTTGATAGTTTTCGGAGGAGTCAAGCGAATTGCCAAAGTGGCGGAAATTGTCACGCCTTTTATGGCTATCGGATATGTTTTGATTGCGCTGGTGATATTGGCGCTCAATTATCAACACATTCCGGCCATGTTTATGTTGATTATCAAAAGCGCCTTTGGAATTCATCCTGCGCTGAGCGGCGTAGTGGGAGCGGCTATCAGTATGGGCATCAAACGGGGAGTGTTTTCAAATGAAGCAGGGCAGGGGACAGCTCCCCATGCTGCTGCCGCTGCGGAGGTTTTGCATCCGGTAGAACAAGGACTTGTGCAGGCTTTTTCGGTATATGTGGATACACTTTTGGTTTGTTCGGCAACGGCTTTTATCATCCTTGCTACGGGAATGTATCGCGTCTATGATTCGGTTGCGGCTACCAACATACTAATGGATGGCATGGGGCTTCCGGCTGGCATGAACGAATACGGGCCAATTAATACGCAATTGGCTGTCGATGCACACATCCCCGGTTTTGGTTCTGCATTTGTGGCGTTTGCTCTTTTCTTTTTTGCGTTTACCACCATTATGAGTTATTATTTTCAGGCGGAAACCAACGTGTATTTTCTTTTCCGGAAAAAACGAATCAACTTTTATGCCGTCAATATATTGCGGATAGTCATGCTCTGCGTCATTTTTTTTACCGCCATCAACACGATGACTTTGGCCTGGGACATGGCCGATATCGGAGTCGGATTAATGGCGTGGGCGAACTTGATTGCTATTCTTTTATTACAAAAAGTGGCAATCAAAACGTTTGATGATTATGAAAAACAATTGAGAGGCGGCATTCCAACACCTGTTTTCAATCCTGAAAAATTGAAAATCAAGAATGCCGGAGAATGGAATACTATTAACGAACAATTAAAAAATTAGATAGAATGAAAAGAATACTGTTTGTACTTGCAGCGCTTTGCCTGTTAGCTGTTTCTTGTAAAAAAGAAGTTTCCGAAACCCAAACGCTATCGGGCTTATGGCCTTCCAAGTTTGAATATAGTACGGAAAACGGAGAAACCAACCGGTTATATACAATGAAAAATGCGAAAGGCATGGAAGTTACGGTAATCAATATTGGCGCGCGCATCGTTTCCATCGTGGTTCCCGATAAAGACGGCAACGGACAAAATGTGGTTTTGGGATACGACAGCATCGAACCGTATTTGCAATTAAACAACTATTTCGGAGCGGTGGTAGGCCGTTATGCCAACCGCATTGCAGACGGAACGGTTGAACTTGACCGGGTGACTTACCGTTTAAGGCAAAACAACGGAAAGAATACGCTTCACGGTGGCCCCCGCGGTTTCAGTACCCAATATTTCACTATCGAACAACCCAACACACAAAGTGTGGTTTGTTCTTATTTTTCCAAAGCGGGCGAAGAAGGTTTCCCCGGAAGTTTGAATCTGACGGTGACTTATACGTTAACCGATGATAATGCTCTCGACATTGATTATCAAGCGACTACCAATCAGGCAACGTATGTTAATTTTACCAATCATTCGTATTTCAATCTGGCGGGCGCAACATCCAAGAGTATTGAGGGGCAACAATTGTATATCGATGCTTCGAGCTATACGCCTGTCAACGAAAATAAAATTCCGACCGGGGAAATAGCCAAAGTGCAGGGTACACCATTCGATTATACCATATTGAGACCGATGGATGTCAATTATCAATATGACATTAATTATGTATTGAACGCTCGTGAAAACGATGCTCCGGCAGCGAAAGCCGTTAGTCCTTCCACCGGCATCCGCATGGAAGTCTATACCACAGAGCCGGGATTGCAATTTTATACCGATAAATCACAGCCATCTTTTTGTTTAGAGACACAGCATTTTCCCGATTCTCCGCATCAGGCTAATTTTCCAACCACCATTCTCCGGGTGGATTCTGTTTTCAATAGCAAGACTGTTTATAAGTTTGGAGTAGAATAAAGAGTTTAGTTTATTCATTATTTGAATGAATGGTTGCCTATACCCTAAAAAGGACGGACGTCTTCAACCGACTAAAAAAAGAGAGGGTAAATGATTGAAATAAAACGCCCGTCCAAATTTTTATGTTTTTTTGTAAACTATGGAATGTGTTTGCTGAAACACACCTGACTTGTTCTGCCTATTTGTAGAATTGTTTAATGCCTCCAAGTCCCTATGAAGCGGTTATTTAAAATGAAAAACGTGGGACTCATAACTTTATTCGCCTTAGAGGTTATCGACTACCCATGTATGCAAATAAGTTAATCCCACGATTCTACGTGAGTGTTTACTAACTTACTCTTGCATACATTGAAATTGTCGATATTTCTAAGGCAAGAATAAAAGCTAACGCTTTTTCTTTTAATGAATTATGTCTTTATAAACTGTTTTCTATTTTGTTATAAAAGCTTTTTTCGTTTATTTAATTGGCAAAAATAATATCTTTTTTTATATAAACCAAGGAATTATCAAAATTTAACGAACCGCAGATCCCTTTGGAAGTTCAAATAGTAAATTAGTATTTCCATGACCTAATAATTATTTTCTTAGTTTATACGCTAAACTTTTAGTTAAAACAGGAAAAGTTTAGTTTATAAAAGAAACTTTTGTATCTTTGCATAAATATTTATCGTATAAACTAAACTTTTATGCAGGAAGATGTGATTGTTCGCAGTAAATATGATAACAAGATCGCTCCGTTTGTTGGAAAACAACTGATTAAAGTATTAACCGGCCAGCGCCGTGTGGGGAAAAGTTATATACTGAAACAGATCGTTTTAGATATAAAAAAAGCAGATATTTCAGCCAATATTCTCTATATAAATAAGGAAGACATGCTGTTTGATAGGATTAAAACAGCTTCCGATTTGAACGAATATGTGCTTGAAAATACGAAAGAGGGAGTAAAAAACTACGTTTTTATTGATGAAATTCAGGAAATTGCACAGTTTGAAAAAGCCATGCGCAGTCTGTTATTGAATCCGGTTTATGATTTGTATTGCACAGGAAGTAATGCCAATATGTTGTCGGGAGAGCTATCTACCTTTTTGAGTGGAAGATACATCGAAATTCCTGTGTATAGCTTGTCATATAATGAATTTCTCCTTTTTCATCAATTGGAGAGTAGCAATCTTTCGCTCATGTTATATCTCAAATACGGAGGTTTACCCTATCTAAAACATCTTGAATTGAAAGATGAAATTGTATATGATTACCTGAAAGGGGTTTACAATACAGTCATTTACAGGGATGTAATTATGCGCAATGACATACGGAATACCGCCTTTTTGGAAAATCTGGTGCTTTTTTTAGCGGATAATATCGGCCATCTTTTTTCGGCAAAAAAGATTAGTGATTATTTAAAAACGCAACAGGTCAACATTGCGACAACACAAATTATCAACTACTTAAATCATTTGTTTAACGCTTTTCTTATTTACAAAGTGAGGCGCATGGATATTGTCGGGAAAAAGATTTTTGAGATAGGTGAAAAATTTTATTTTGAAGACTTGGGACTTCGCAATGCTATTTTTGACTATAAGCAATCCGATATTGGGAAAATAATAGAAAATGCAGTCTATAACCATTTGTTATACAATGATTATGAAGTTAAAGTTGGTCAGGTAGGCGCTTATGAAATTGATTTTGTCGGCAAGCGGAAAGGTGAATATATTTATGTTCAGGTTTGTTACTTGCTTCAGGAGCAAGCGACTATTGACCGGGAATTTGGCAACTTGGAGAAAATCAACGACAATTATCCCAAAATGGTGGTTTCGATGGATGAATTTGCCGGAAATACGCGCAATGGCATCCAACACATTTATTTGCGGGATTTTTTGGAAATGGAGTTATAGAAGTTCGCTTAAAATTGACTACATTTGTACTTCCTAATCATTCTTGATTTTAAGTATGAAACAATCTATTCTTGATATTGCCCGGGTAATTGATGCGCAACCGTCCTCTTGGCAGGATGTGGATATTCAGATATTGTTGACGGACAGCCGTTCTTTGTCGGAACCGGCTGTGACTCTGTTCTTTGCTTTGTGTACCGAACACAACGACGGGCACCGTTATATCCTTGATTTGTACGAAAAAGGCGTACGCAATTTTGTCGTTCAACACGATTTTACTGGTCAAGACCGGATTCCCGAAGCCAATTGCCTTTGGGTAAAAGATACGCTGGGGGCTTTGCAGGAACTGGCGGCATCGCATCGCAAACAATTTGCTATTCCCATCATCGGGATTACCGGAAGTAATGGCAAAACCATTGTGAAAGAATGGCTTTACCAATTGCTTCACGATACTTTTTCCATTGTCCGTTCGCCCCGGAGTTACAATTCCCAAACGGGCGTTCCGCTTTCCGTCTGGCAGTTGAATGAACAAACCCAATTAGGAATTTTCGAAGCGGGTATTTCTTTACCCAAAGAAATGGAACGGCTGGAATCCATTATACTGCCTACGGTTGGCATTTTTACTACTATTGGCGAAGCTCATCAGGAAAATTTCTTTTCACAGGAAGAAAAATGTTTGGAAAAACTCACTTTATTTGAATCGGCAGAGAAAATTATCTACAACGAAGACCAAATGCTGGTGAAATACTGCATGGAAAAGAAAGGTTTTTTGAATAAAACATTCTCCTGGTCAACGAAAAACGAAGAGGCTCCGCTTTTCATATCCAAAATAGAAAAAGAAATCGACCATACGGTTATTAGTGGAAAGTGGAAAATGGAAAGTGGAAAATGGAAAATTCCTTTCACCGATGATGCTTCGATTGAGGATGCCATTCATTGTCTGGCGCTTATCCTTTATTTGGCTCCCGATTTGACGGATTTGTCCATGCGGTTTGAAAAATTAGACCCTGTGGCCATGCGGTTGGATGTAAGCAAGGGTGTCAATGGAAATATTCTTATCAACGATACATACAATTCGGATATCAATTCTTTGTCGATTGCGCTGGATTTTATGGCGCGCCGTTCGGTGGATAACCAGTTGAAGCGGGTTTTGATACTTTCCGATATCCTCCAGTCGGGAATGGTTCCGGCGGCTTTTTACCGTAAAGTAGCGGAACTGGTACATCAAAAGCAAGTGCAGCATATTGTTGGAATCGGCCCCAATCTGATGTCTCATTCCAATCTTTTCAGTATGGATAAGGATTTTTATCCTACAACGGAAAGTTTCTTAGATTCAGGTATTTGGCGAAAATTGAAAGATTCTATCATCCTGATTAAAGGTTCCCGGAAATCACGGTTTGAACGGATTTCCGAACAATTGGAGGAAAAAGTTCACCAAACCGTTTTGGAAGTTAATTTGGATGCGGTGATTTACAACCTTAAATATTTTCGTTCAAAATTAAAGTCAAGTACCAAAGTCATTTGTATGGTAAAAGCCTTTGGCTACGGAGTCGGTTCATACGAGTTGGCCAAAACCTTGCAGGAACGCGGCGCCGATTATCTTGCGGTGGCTTTGGCTGACGAAGGAGCCGAATTGCGGCGCGAAGGAATTACGATGCCTATCATGGTGATGAATCCGGAAGAACATGCTTTCAATACTTTATTTGAATACAATCTGGAACCGGAAATTTACAATTTGAATATGCTGGATGCCATTATTCGCGAGACCGAACGCCGCGGGATTCTCCGTTATCCGATTCATATTAAATTGGATACGGGAATGCATCGTTTGGGTTTTGATGCACGGGATATTCCGGTAGTGGCCGAAAAATTGAATGTACAAACCGGCGTGGTGGTCAAATCGGTCTTTTCCCATTTGGCCGGAAGCGATTCGCCGTTGTTGGATGATTATACGCAAACGCAAATTGAGCTATTTACCCAAACTTCCAATCAATTGGAAAAATTATTGGCTTATCCGGTGATGCGTCATTTGTTAAATTCGGCCGGAATCGAACGTTTTCCACAAGCCCAATTTGACATGGTTCGCTTGGGAATCGGCTTGTATGGCATTTCAGTTGTGGATGAAAAGGTGTTGAAACCGGTAGCTTCCCTCAAAACAAGGATATTGCAAATCCGGGAAGTCAAAAAAGGCGAAACGGTCGGATACAGCCGCAAAGGAATCGTGACGCGGGATTCCCAAATTGCCTGCCTGCCTATCGGTTATGCCGACGGATTGGACCGCCGCTTGGGAAACGGCAACGGAAAAGCGCTCATCAACGGCGTTTTATGCCCGACAACCGGTACTATTTGCATGGACATTTGCATGGTCGATATTACGGATGCCAAAGCGGAAGAAGGAGACGAAGCCATCATCTTTGGAGAACAAATCACTATCAGTGAATTAGCGGATCAATTACAAACCATTCCTTATGAAATACTGACGTCTATTTCGCCGCGCGTAAAACGGATTTATTATAAAGAATAATGAGATAATACATTGACACATTTAACAATATGAAAAAAATCAAAGTATTTATTAGTAGTGTCCAATCGGAATTTGCTGAAGAACGGCAAATCCTTTCGGATTATTTGACCTCCGATGCTTTACTTGGAAGATTTTTTGAGCCTTTCCTATTTGAAAATTTGCCGGCCGTCAATCAGTCTATATTCCGTACGTATCTGACTGAAGTAGAGCATTGTGACGTTTATATTGGATTATTCGGTAAAGAATACGGATATGAAGATAAAGAAGGTATTTCTCCCACCGAAAGAGAGTTTGACCACGCTTGTTTGTATCACAAAGTTCGGTTGATTTTTATTAGCAGGCACGATTCGAAAGAAAGAAATCCGAAAGAACTGAATTTGATTCAAAAAGCCGAACAAGTGATTGTCCGGAAAGCATTTTCATCTGTATTTGAATTGAAATCATCGGTTTATGCCTCTTTGATTCATTATTTGGAAGAAAAAGAATACATCCGAACTCTTCCTTTTGATGCGACATTGAACCGGAAAGCGACGATGGATGATTTGGACGTTCAAAAGATAGAAAACTTTGTCAAATTGGCTAATCAAAGGAGAGATTTCCCGTTGTCTATTGAATCTTCGCCGGATGCAATCTTAACACATTTGAATTTATTGCAGGAAAATCGGATTACCAATGCCGCTATTCTCCTGTTCGGAAAACAGCCTCAGCGTTTTTTTATTACATCTGAGGTAAAATGCGCTCATTTCCACGGAAGGGATATAACCAAACCCATTCCTTCCTATCAGGTTTACAAAGGAGATGTATTTCAATTGGTTGACCAAGCGGTCGATTTTGTCCTTTCCAAAATTGATGTAGAAACAGGAACGCGCGACAAAAGTAATGCTGTGGAAGTAAAATATGAGATTCCACGGGGTGTGGTTACGGAAGCGATTGTAAATGCGATTGCGCATAGGGATTATACCAGCAATGCGAGTGTGCAAGTGATGCTTTTCAAAGACCGCCTTGAAGTTTGGAATCCGGGGTATTTGCCTTATGGCCTGACACCGGCCAAATTGCGGAAACCTCATAATTCGATTCCGGCCAATCCCATGCTGGCCGAACCAATGTATTTGGCCGGTTATATTGAACGAATGGGGACCGGCACCGGTGATATTATTCGCTTAAGTAAAGAAGCGGGACTACCCAAAGAACCGGAATTTGTTCAAGAAGAATTTTTCAGGACAATTATTTGGCGGAAAGAAAAAAATGAACCTACCGGACAAGTGGACAACCCGACAAGTAACCCGACAAGTAACCCGACAAGTATTTCAGAAGAAATGGAGTTTATAGGAAAAGTACTTCTTGTCGTGAATGGAGAAGTGAAAAGGTCTGAAATACAAGAAGCTCTTGGATTAAAAGATAGAGAGAATTTTGCGGATAATTATTTGAATCCTTCTTTGCAAAAAGGATATATTGAAATGATTTATCCGGAAAATCCGAAACATCGTCACCAGCGTTATCGTTTGACGAAAAAAGGATTGGAATTACTATCTCAATTAAACAAAGAACGTTGAACAACAGTTATATATATTAATACACTTGCAAAATGAAAGCAATTCAAACGATTCTATTATTTAGTCTATTCTCTGTCACGGGCGTTTTTGCCCAACAGCCGGATAATGATTTTCCGAAAGACGAACAGATTGTGAGAGGCTACTTTAACTCTTTGCTTCCTGCTCCCGAAGATACTGTTCAATCCAATTATTCTCCGGATGAACTGATGCTGAAAGCGGCGTTTTTTCTTTTGAAGACTCCCTATGTAGCACAAACATTGGAGGGAAATGCGGAGGAAGAATTGGTCGTTAATCTGCACGAATTGGATTGTATGACTTTTGTAGAGAATTGTTTAGCCTTGAGCCGGGCGGCGCAATATCCTTTTCCCGATTCCGATTATTTTGTCCGCCAATTGAAATACATCCGTTACCGGAGCGGGATTATTCACGGATATACTTCCCGTTTGCACTATACTACCGATTGGATTGCTGATAATGTGGGCAAAGGAACAATTGAAGATATTACCTACGCTTTGGGCGGGAAACGGTTTCAACCGCATCTGGGATTTATGTCTTCTCATCCGGATTTGTATCCGGGGTTGAGCGAAAATTCGCAGGATGTGGAAGTGATGATTTCCATTGAACGAGCCATCAATCAGCGGAATACCTACTATTATATTCCTCAGAATGAAATCAATGACAAGCAAGCGCTGATTAAAAGCGGCGATATTATTTGTTTCACAACCAATCTTCCCGGATTGGATATTTCCCATTTGGGAATTGCCTGTTGGAACAAAGGACAATTGAGCTTTATCCATGCTTCCAGCAAATACAAAAAGGTAATAATCAATCCCGAATCATTGGCGGATTATTGCGGGACGATTAAAGGCAATACCGGGATAATGGTGCTGCGGCCTTTGTCTGTTAATAGTAAATAAAATCAAAAAATTGTATATCAAATTTGCTTGTTCCGGTTGAATAACGTAATTTTGTGGGCAAAAATAAAACAATTTGATATGATACATTTGGAACAATTTGTTAGACCAAACATTTGGAAACTCAAGCCTTATTCTTGTGCAAGGGATGAATTCAAAGGCGAGGCCTCCGTTTATTTGGATGCCAATGAAAGTCCTTACAATCAACCCTATAATCGCTATCCCGATCCTTTGCAGGTATCCCTTAAAGAGAAAATCGCCCAAATCAAAAAGGTGTCTCCTTCTCAAATTATGATTGGCAATGGCAGCGACGAACCGATTGATTTGGTCTTCCGTATTTTCTGTGAGCCGAAAATGGACAATGTGGTAACCATCGAACCCACCTATGGCATGTACAAGGTGGCTGCCGATATAAATAACATTGAATACCGCCCCGTTTTATTGGATGCAGATTTTCAATTGAATGCCGGTAAACTTCTGGCTGCAACGGATGAACATACGAAGGTGATTTTCCTTTGTTCGCCCAATAATCCGTCAGGAAATTTGTTGAAACGGACGGAAATGCAAAAGGTGCTGGAAACTTTCCCCGGAATCGTGGTCATTGACGAGGCGTATATTGATTTTTCAAGCGAACCCTCCTGGTTGAATGATTTGGATAAATACCCGAATCTGATTGTTCTTCATACCTTTTCAAAGGCATGGGGATTGGCTTCCATGCGTTGCGGCCTGGCTTTTGCTTCCGAAGAAATAATCGGTTTTTTCAATAAAGTAAAATATCCTTATAATATTAGCGAACTCACCCAACGCTACGTCAGTGAACAATTGTTTGAGAAAGATGCAATTAAAAACCGGTGGGTTGAACTGATTTTAGGAGAAAAGCAACCGTTTATCAATGAATTAAATACATTGGATTTAGTTGAAAAAATCTATCCTTCGGATGCTAATTTTCTTTTAGTCAAAGTAAAAAATGCCGATAAAGTCTATAAATGGTTAGTTGAAAAAGGAATCATAGTTCGTAATCGCAACAATATTTCGCTTTGTAACAATTGTTTACGGATTACAATCGGCACAAAAGAAGAAAACAAAGCTTTAATCAACGCATTAAAATTAATATGAAAAAAAGAGCATTATTTATTGATCGAGACGGAACGCTGATTGTGGAGCCTCCCGTTACTTTTCAGGTGGACAATCTGGAGCAATTGGAGTTTCTTCCCGGGGTGATCCGCAATTTATATTATATCCGTAAAAAATTGGATTTTGAATTGGTAATCGTTACGAACCAGGATGGTTTGGGAACTCCCGTTCATCCGCAAGAGAATTTTGATATTGTTCAAGGGAAAATGCTGGCTGTTTTCAGAAATGAAGGCATCCTGTTCGATAATATTCTGATAGACAAATCGTTTCCGGAAGATAAACTCCCTACCCGTAAACCCGGAACGGCTTTGCTTACGCAATACTTAAATGGTGACTATGATTTGGAAAATTCGTATGTAATCGGCGACCGTTTGACGGATGTGGAATTGGCTAAAAACCTGGGATGCAAGGCAATTCTCCTGGACAAAGAAAATCTTTTGGAAGACCGGCCGGAATTAAAACCGTATTGTGTGTTAACTACTGCCGGTTGGGACCAAATAGTTGAATTTCTTATCTCCAAAGAGCGGAAAGCCATTGTTCAACGGACAACAAAAGAAACCGATATTTACATCGAAGTCAATTTGGATGGGACCGGAAAAACGGATATTTCCACCGGATTGCACTTTTTCGACCATATATTAGAGCAAATCGGTAAACATTCCGGTATAGATTTGGTTATTAAGGTGAAAGGTGATTTGCATGTGGATGAACATCATACGATAGAGGACACAGGTATTGCTTTGGGTGAAGCTTTGTTACACGCTTTGGGCGATAAAAGGGGAATGGAACGATACGGTTTCTGCTTGCCGATGGATGATTGTTTATGTTCGGTAGCTTTGGATTTCGGCGGGCGGCCGTGGTTAGTTTGGGATGCGGAATTCAACCGGGAAAGGGTAGGGGATGTGCCTACGGAAATGTTTCTTCACTTTTTTAAGTCGTTGAGTGATGCGGCAAAAATGAACCTGAATATCCGGGCGGAAGGACAAAATGAGCACCATAAAATAGAAGGAATATTCAAAGCTTTTGCCAAAGCAATCAAAATGGCTGTTCGCCGGGATGTATTCAATTCGGAATTACCCAGCACAAAAGGCGTATTATAAAAATTAATAACTATATTTGTCGGCAAATTCAAACGTTTAAACATAATATTATGAAGTCAAAAATTTATTTATTCGGCTTGGTAGTTGTTCTTTTGTTTTCATTGAGTGCATGTAAATCTAAACAAAGTGCATATAAGCAAGTGTATGAAGCGGCACAATCCAGATCAATTGCAGAAGACAGAACGGTTCCGGTGGAAAAAACAAAACCCGCCACTACGAATACCGCCTCCGGTAATTTTCAAAGAGAAAAACTGACGTCGGTCGATGGAAACGGTATTCAACGGTATAGCGTAGTCATCGGCAGTTTCCTCAACCAGACAAATGCCAAATCGTTGAAAGATCGGATGCAACGCGAAGGCTATAGCCCCGTATTGGCTCAGAACGAAAGAGGAATGTACCGGGTTATCGTCGCTACTTTCAATGACCGTTCTCAAGCGGTTGCCGAAAGAGAAGAACTCAAAGAAAAATACGCTCCGGACTTTTCAGACGCCTGGCTTCTCGAACAAGACTATTGAGAGCTAAAAACTAAGAACTAAAAACTAAAAGTTGCGCGAAGCGCAGATAACAGGCGTCAGCCAACTTTTAGTTTTTAGTTTTTAGTTCTTAGTTCTTAGTTCTTAGTTCATCATAAGGGGGAATATCTTTTAGGAAGGTGTATTCTCCTTTTTCTTTGTCTATATGGCAACAAAAATGCTGTAAGCCATTGGAAACGATGAGCCAGGGTACTTGCAGGCTCATGTTGTACCGGGCTATCTGGTCAAAAATAGTTTGATTAATTGCAATGACCGGCGCTTTATACTCAATAATCATTTGCGCTTGTAAATGCTTGTCGTATAGGACTGTATCGCAACGACGGTTCACATTTCCCAATTCGATAGAAACTTCATTGGCCAGTAAACCTTCCGGATAACCCTTATATACAATGAGATAATGAATGAAATGCTGGCGCACGAATTCTTCGGGAGTCAGGCGTACATATTGTTTGCGTAAACGGTCGAAAACATAGTCTTTTTCCCCCTGTTTTCGAATATGTAGGTCAGCCGATGGAAGATTTAAGCCGGACATCATGTGTTTTAATTCTATTTTTGCTTAACTTTGTAATTTCTGCTTCAAAAGTACAGAAATAGGATGACAAAACAAGAAATTTATGGCTAAAGAATTAAGTTTCCAGGAAATAAAAGGCAGTATTCAATTGAAAAAATTCATGCCTGTGTATCTTTTCCAAGGAGAAGAAAGTTATTATATCGACCAATTGACCGACTTGCTGATTGAATCGGTTTTGGATGAATCGGAACGGGATTTTAACCAAACCATTGTGTATGGCTTGGAAACGGATGCCGCTACGATTATCAACGCTTGTCGGAGGTATCCGATGATGTCCGAAAGGCAATTGGTGGTTGTGAAAGAAGCGCAAGGCCTGAAAAATATCGACGATTTGGTTCATTATGTCAAAAATCCGTTGAGTTCGACCGTCCTTGTGATTAATTACAAATACGGAAAATTGGATGGACGGAAAAAACTTTCCGGGGAAATAGCCAAAGTCGGTATTGTATTTGAATCTAAAAAGATATACGAAAATAGAGTTCCGGATT
This sequence comes from Candidatus Symbiothrix sp., assembly GCA_031261295.1. Lineage (GTDB taxonomy): Bacteria > Bacteroidota > Bacteroidia > Bacteroidales > Azobacteroidaceae > Azobacteroides. The sequence continues at coordinate 25,458 of JAISKT010000253.1, forward strand.
TCATTATCAGTTATTTGCGGGAAAAACAAATCGGAATAGATATTCCTACCGCTCAAATCTTAACCGATTATCTGGGAAACGATTTGAGCAAGATTACCAATGAGCTGGATAAACTTTCGATTGCTTTGCCGGCCAATCAGAAACGAATCTCCGCCGATTTGATTGAAAAAAATATCGGCATCAGCAAAGATTTTAATAATTATGAATTGCAAAAAGCGGTTGCTTACCGGGATATATTGAAAGCCAACCGTATCGCCAAGTATTTTGAACAGAACCCTAAAAATAACCCCTTGATACTGTCGCTGAATGTATTGTTCTCGTTTTTTACCAACCTGATGATTTGTCAATTTGAAAAAGATCAGTCCAAAGCGCACCTGATGCAGGTGTTGGGTTTTAAATGGGATTTGCAAATAACGGATTATATGGAAGCTATCCGGAATTACAAGCCCGTCAAAACCATGAAAAACATCGCCCTCATCCGCGAATACGATGCCAAAGGCAAAGGAGTCGGCAGTAACTCGACTTCGGTTTCCCAAGGCAAGTTACTTATCGAACTGCTTTACAAAATCATGCACTAAGTCCTTGTTTTTTTCGATCTTCAAAAAAGTATTTCCAAACAGGTACGACTTCAATATCGCCTGCCTGCTGTTGCTGATTGTAGGTAATAATGGTTTTTCGACTTAGTTTTATATCCTTTTCTATATTGCTAAAACCGGCAAATTCCCGTGTGCTATTTTCGGGTGTAAGTTCATAGCAAACTTGAACTGCCTGATAATCAAAACCATTTTTCATCACAAAATCACATTCACCGCTACCTGTGGCAAAAGTAATTTCTTCATGATTCTGTTTTTGCAATTCGTTAAAAACGAAATTTTCAAAAAGGGCTCCCTTGTTGTCGAAAAAACGATAGGAGACGGCATTCATCAAGCCGGTATCTGCCGCATAAATTTTATGATTGTTGCGCACATTCTCTTTCAGCGAAAATGCAAAGTTTGAAATATCTTGAATTATATAGCTGTCGTTCAATATATTAATGTATTTTTTGGCCGTATGTTCATTCGTCCCTGTCGCTACTCCCAAACTCTTGTACGAAAAAATCGCACCTGCATTTGAAATAGAATAAAGCAACAATTTTTTGAAAGTGCCAATATCGGCAATCTGATAGCGTGATACACAATCTTTCATGATAATGGAATCAAAATAACTTTTCAGCAACTTTGATTTTATTTCATCGTTTTTCTGCAATTTGATTTCCGGAAAACAGCCCCACTCCAAGCAATCATCTATAATTCTCAATGCGGTGGCTCTTTCTTTGATTAAATTTAAATAATCTGTCAGTCCGTTATTGGCAAACAACTCTTTCAGTGAAAACGGAAAAATATCGTTGGCTAAATATCTGCCGGAAAGCAATGTAGAGTATTCACTGTTCAAAAAAGAAGAGTTGGAACCGGTAACGAAAATTTTCTTGAAAATTTCGCTGTCATAGGTGCTTTTCACAAAATTTTCCCATCCAATGCGGATTTTGCTGAATGATTGCCTGTTCCATATCTATCAATTTTTTTGCAAAGATATAACATTTTATCGAAATGCAATTCGCTAAATGCACTTATTTAACGCAATCGATTGCGTTAAATATATGCTTTTGACGAAATTAATTGCGTATTTTCGTACCGCCAAGTACTCTATGATTATTTGTTATCAGGGTCTTGAACGTGAACGTAATTTTTTAATCCCTGAATCGCTATTTTTTAAGATTTATTTTGGATAATTAAAAAAACGTTTTAACTTTGCATTTGTTTTTTTAACATGAAAATAATAGATATTATTTATTTTTATCTGATAAAATATAAATTTATCTGAAAATTGTATAAGCAAAAAGATAATGGTTTTAATTTATAAAGAAAGTTTATGAAGAAATTGATTTTAATGTTAACATGTTTTTTTATAAGCATGGGATTAGCGCTTGCACAAAGCAGGCAAGTGTCCGGTACGGTAACGGATGAAACCGGCGAACCTGTGATTGGTGCATCTGTGATTGCCAAAGGGACAACCATTGGAGCTGTGACCGACATTGACGGTTCATTTCGATTGGCGGTACCCGCCGATGTAACAACGATCGTTGTGAAGTACATCGGATATTTCGATGCTGAAGTAGCGGCAGGAACGAATGTGCAAGTATCACTTACACCGGATGCGAAAGCGCTGAGTGAAGTAGTGGTAACAGCCTTGGGTATCACCCGGGAAAAGAAAGCGCTGGGTTACAGCGTTACGGAAGTATCTGGAGATGAGTTAGTTAAGTCGAGGGGGGGGGTATCTAACCCTATCAATGCGCTGCAAGGAAAGGTCGCCGGGCTGCAAATATCAAGCGGTAGCGGTAATATCGGTGGTTCCTCCAAGATTAATATCCGTGGTAATCATTCTATCTCCGGAAGTAATCAACCTTTATTTGTTATTGATGGTGTGCCTATTGAAGGATCGGATTACAACAGTACCGAAACCGCAAGAGGCGCCGGAGGTTATGACTATGGTAATCTTATTCAAGATATTAACCCGGATGATATAGAAAGTATCTCGATATTGAAAGGCGCTAACGCTTCGGCATTATACGGTTCGCGCTCTACCAACGGGGTGATTTTGATTACGACCAAATCGGGGAAAAAAGGGGAAGGATATAATGTATCGTTCAATTCTTCGGTGGGCTTTGAAGTAGTCAATAAATTACCTAAGATGCAAAAGTTGTATGGCGGTGGGTATGGTTCGGATTTTGAACAAGTGACAATCAATGGTAAGACTTATAACTATCCCGATTATGCAACGGATGAAAGCTGGGGGCCTAAATATGAAGGACAAACGGTTCTTTCCTGGTATGACTTAGCTAAATGGGAAGCCGGCGGCCGGGTAGGCGATCCTACCACCTCTCTCTGGCAAACGCCTAAACATGACATCGATGCTTTCTTTGAAACAGGTGTCTCGTTTACCAATAATGTCTCTGTCTCTCAAGCGACAGACCGGAATGCGGTGCGTATTTCTTATACCAATACGGACTTGAAAGGCTACATTCCGAATAGTTCCTTGAAGAAAAATGTTCTCAATCTATCGGCTTCTACTACCAGTGAAGATAAGAAATTGGAAGTTTTTACGAATATTACTTACTTCAACTCCGCAGCCAAAGGACGTAGTGAAACCGGTTATGGGGATAATAACATCATGCAGAAATTCATCCAATGGGGACACCGGGACTTGGATATGCAAGATTCTAAGAACTTATACCAATTCCCGGATGGTACACAAGCCACTTGGAACCGCGTTGGTTGGGATGATCCTGATCCTGCTTATAGCAACAACCCTTATTGGAGTCGTTATATGAATTATCAAAACGACAGTCGTAACCGGGTTTATGGCAATGTGGGTTTCAGCTATCAGATCTTGCCGGTATTGAAATTCCAATACAAATCCAATCTCGATTTTTGGGTGGACAAACAATACGAACGCAATGCGGTGTTCTCTCAAGAGCAATCCAAATACAGGGAAATTTCCCGCCAACAGTATGAATTGAATAATGAAGTGCTGTTGTCCTACAATAACACTTTCGATGACTTTACCTTAAATGCTAACTTAGGGGGCAACTTAAGGAAAAGTCGCTATGAATATGTGTTTGGGGTTACCAGTGGTGGATTAGCGATCCCTGAATTTTACAATTTGAAGAATTCTATTTCGGCTCCTACTTCTGAAAACCTCTTACGCGAAAGAGCGGTCAATTCGGTGTTTGCGAATGCCATTTTAGGTTACCAAAATACGTTCTATCTGGAAGCATCTGTACGTAATGATTGGGCATCCACCCTGCCTAAAGGCAAAAATTCCTATCTTTACCCATCTATCACAGGCAGCTTTATTTTCTCTGAACTTACGAAAGAAAGCGCTCCTTGGCTGTCTTTCGGTAAAGTGCGTGCCGGTTATGCTTACGTAGGGGGAGATACCGAGCCGCATCGCATTATTGATGTGTATTCTCAATACACGAACATTGACGGAGACACAGGCACTCCGGGTTATATTGTGGCTACAACGCTCAACAATAGGATCTTGAAACCGGAAACTACCGGTTCTTTTGAAGTGGGTTTGGAAATGAATTTCTTGCATGACCGTGTCGGGTTTGAGGCTACTTATTATTCTACGGAAACGAAGAATCAAATTATTCCGCTGTCCGTATCCGGAACTACCGGTTACCTGTACCGGGTAATCAACGCCGGTTTAATTACCAATAAAGGTTTTGAATTGGCGCTCCATGGCTCACCGGTAAAAACAAAAGATTTTGAATGGTCGTCCATCCTTACGCTTAGTTCCAATAAGAATAAAGTGGTGCAATTGATTGATGATACAGACTATTATCGTTTGGTAAATGCACCTTTCAAAGTAGAAGTAGGTGCGGTGAAAGGACAGGCGTATGGCATCATCATGGGTACAGACTATATTTATGACGACAATGGTAATAAAATGGTGGATGAGGACGGACTTTATCTGGCTACGGATGGCAATAAAAACATCGGACAAGTTTTCCCCGATTTCACCGGTGGCTGGAGTAATACGTTCCGGTACAAAAATTTGGATTTGAATGTGCTGTTGGATTTCTCCAAGGGCGGTCATTTCTTCTCTACGTCTTATATGTGGGGTATGTATTCCGGTATGTTGGAAGAAACAGCGGCCAATAATATCCGTGAAGACGGTATTGTCCTTCCAGGAGTAAAAGAAGACGGCAGTAAAAACGACATCGTAGCGGACGGACAATGGTATGGCGAAAGCATCTACACCGGACCCGCTGCACAAAGCGTTTTCAAATCGGATTACTTGAAATTACGTGAAGTGGCTATCGGTTATACTTTTCCGTTGGCAAGTAAATATTTTGTAAAATCACTCCGTTTATCTGCTTATGGACGCAACTTAGCTGTATGGGGACCCGATACCAAACATTTTGATCCTGAAACCGTGATTACCAATTCCGGTAATATTCAGGGGATTGAAGGAGGAGCATTGCCTTCTGTGGCTAACTTTGGCGTGAATGTAAGTTTGAAATTTTAATTTAATAGGATATATAAGATGAAAACAAAAATATATAAGTTATTCTTATTGTCTGTTATCGCTTCTTTTTCTTTCTCTTGTCAGGATTTTGAAGAACTCAATACAGACCCCAACAATCCTTCGAGCGTACCCTCCAACATGTTGTTTGGCGGCGCCCAGAAGAAAGCAATGGATTATGTTTATGATGCGTGGTTTAGCGGTCGCCAATGTTTGGTGTATTCTCAATATTGGGGACAACGCAACTATACGGAAGAAGATCGCTACCAGATTCGTGAAAGTGTTAACAACAGTTACTTCAATGTCTTTTATACGTTGATAAAAAATTTTGATCGAGTAATTACACTGAATACCGATCCGGAAACAGCCGCCAAAATGTCGGCTTACGGCTCCAATGACAATCAGATTGCAGCGGCTAAAATCATGAAAGTCTGGTTGTATAGCGTAATGACCGATACGTGGGGTAACATTCCTTATTTTGAAGCGGGTAAACTCACCGAAGGGCTGTATTATCCGAAGTATGATGATCAACAAACGATTTATGCGGAATTGATCAAGGAATTAACCGAGGCGGCTAATTTGATTGATGAATCGGAACCTGCCTTTACAGGGGGCGACCGTATTTATAGTGGGGATGCTTCGCAATGGAAAAAATTTGCCAATTCACTGAAAGCGCGTCTGGCGCTCCACACTTCTAAAGTAGCCGGTTCCAAATGGAAAGAAACGATCGCCGAAGCGCTTGCTTCCGGGGTTTTTGAAAGCAATGACGATGTAGCTGCTTATCATTATGGCGCTGCACCGGAATATAGCTACTACTATGAAGCTTGGTTTGTGAGCGGTCGTAATGACTTTACAATTACCCGGCCCTTTGTGGACATCCTGAAAGGACAGCGGGATACATTGAATAATAAAACGCACCCTTGGGAAAATACGGTCGATCCGCGTTTAGCTGTCTATACTACTCCGCGCAATAACGAGTATGTGGGTATTCCTTACGGCATTCCATCCGGTAGTATGACTTCCGCCTACCGTAATACAGCGCCTAATTGGTACACTACTTCTCCTCCCATCACCTTGGCTCCGGACTTCCCTGTGCCTTTGATGACTTATGCGGAAGTGCAATTCATCATCAGTGAATACAAAGGTTACTCGAAAGCGGAATATGAAGAAGGAGTGGCAGCTTCGCTTGATTATTGGGCTGGACTTGAGGGTACATCATTCGATGCCGACGAAGTAGCCGACTATCTTACGACTGTTAGTCAAAATGTAAATGCCGAAGCAGTTGCTTTACAAAAATACATTGATTTGTATTTGAACGGTACGGAAGCATGGACGGAAATCCGGCGTACAGGTTATCCGGATCAGATTTTGAAACCGGGAGAACTGTCGGTTGGAACGCTTAAGTTTACAACGCTCTCCGATACAAAAGACCTGATTATTGCCCGCGTGAAATACCCAACCAATGAAAGTACTTTGAATGGCGCCAGTTTTGATGAAGCAGTAAGTAAATTGGAAGATGGTACGAATAATTATTACACACCGATGTTCTGGGATAAACGCAGAACGGAAGGACCTCATCCGGTGAATAAGTAAATAAATTTTTCTTTACATACTGTCCCGTCCTGATGAACTTGTAACGGTTTTTTTAGGACGGGATGTTATTTTAAACTAAACTCAATCATCGCTTTCATCATTCGGTTTATTCGTATCCACATATTCCGAGGGTGACATGCCGAATTGCTCTTTGAATATGTTGCTGAAATACGCATGCGAAGAAAATCCCACCGCATACGCCACTTCCGCAATCGACATTTTTTTGGTTACCAATAACAAGGCCGCTTGTTTCAACCTGAAGTTACGAATGTAATTCCCCGGCGATTCATTGGTAATGGCTTTCAACCGGCGGTTGAGGTGTACGCGGCTTAAGCCCAATTCGCGACTGATCGATTCCACACTCAGATGCGGATTGCTGATTTCTGTCCGTAATTTATCATTAAATTTTTGCAACAGCTTTTCGTCTGCAGAAACTACTTTTATTTCCATCTCCTCGCTATTTCCATCTACACGGTATTTCCCTTTTAATTTTTTCCGCAATTCAATGAGTTTCTCTATTCTCGTTTCCAAGTGCTTCAGATTAAACGGTTTGGGAATGTATGAATCCGCGCCCATTTCAATTCCTTCAATTCGTTGCTCCACACTGGTTTTCGCCGTTAATAGAATAATCGGAATATGGCAGGTTTTATCATTGCTTTTCAGTAATTTACACAAAGTCAGCCCATCCATTTCGGGCATAACGATGTCGCTGACAATTATGTCCGGTATATATTTCAATGCTTTGCTTAATCCCTCTTTCCCATTATTGGCTTTATAAATCTTGTATTTGGGAGATAATTCGGAATCCACATAATTCAAAATATCGACATCGTCTTCCACCAATAAAATCGACCGGGTATTTCTTTGATGGGTATCCGTTCCCTTTTTTTCATCTTCCGGATCCGTTTCCTCCGTTTCCTCCGTAAACTGGAACGACGGTTGAACCATCATGGCCGTTGCATCCCCGTTGGTAACCCCAAATTCTTCCGGTTTATATTCATTTTTATCCAACGGCAGGAGAATCTTGAATTTACTGCCTTTATCGGGTTCACTTTCCACTGAAATTTCCCCGTGGTGCAACTCTATCATCATTTTAGATAGATGCAACCCGATTCCGGTGCCCATTTTGGTATTCACTTTTCCATCCCGCACCTGATAAAAACGGTCAAAAATATGCGTCTGATTTTCTTTGGGAATGCCGATTCCGGTATCTTCCACGTCTATTTCTACCTGGCCTTCTTTTATATGTATAAAAATGGTGATACTTCCGCCTTTGTTGGTAAATTTGAACGCATTGGAAAGTAAATTAAAAATCACTTTATCGATACAATCCCGGTCAATGTAAATTTCCGGCAATGTATCTTCCATAATCAGATTGAAATCAATGTGCTTGGTAGTTGCCAAATCCTTGAAAGAATCCATTATCTTGTTGATAAATTCTTCCAAAGACGTTTGTTCTATTTTCAGTTTCAATTTGCCTTTGTCCACCGCCCGCAAATCCATCAATTGATTGACTAAACGAAGAATACGTAAGGCATTCTGATGTATGATTTTATAGACGGAAAGCGTTTTTTCGTCCTTCGTATCGTCTTCCAATTTTTCAATCGGCCCCAAAATCAGCGTCAAAGGCGTGCGTATTTCGTGGGAAATATCGGTAAAGAACTGTAATTTGCTTTCAGTCAATTGCTTTTGCTGTTCTTTTTCCATCAAGGCCTGTTTTTGCTTTATCCGGTTTTCTAAATAATAGTAAATGAAATAAATCACCAGCAAAACCAGTATGGCATAAATAATTTTGGCCCAAATACTTAACCAGAAAGGCGGTTCAACAATCACTTTGACTTCCCTTTCCAAGAAATTCACGCCGTCTAAGGTTGCTTTTACTTTGAAAATATATTTACCCGGATTTAAATTCGTGTAGGTGATGCTCCGGTTAGGATCGTTGACTAGGCGCCAATGTTTGTCGAAATTTTCCATTTGCGTGTAATACAAAACCCGCTGAGGCATACTGAATTCCAATGCGGCAAACCGGAACGTAAAACTCCGCTGGTTGTATTTCAAATGGATGCTTTCCGATTCATCCAACGATTTTTCAAGGACAGAAGATTTCCCTACCTGAACCGGTTCATTATATACCAACAAATCGGTAAAAGCCAGGTAGAGAAGGGAATTGCTATATGTAATATGCGATGGAGTGAAGCCGGTCAATCCGTTGATGCCGCCAAAATACAAGCGGTCTTTTTTCCCTTTGTAATGACTGCCCCGGCGAAATTCGTTGCTTTGGATGCCGTCTTCCGCATAAAAATTCAGGCAATCGCCCGTTTCCGGATTGTACCGGCACAACCCGTTTCCGGTACTCAACCATAAAAAATGGCTGTTGTCTTCTTCCACGCCATTGATCATATTATCCGGAAGCCCGTCCAGCGTTGTTTTTTGGGTAATCGCTCCGGTTTCTTTATGGATGCAGTAGAGTCCGGAAAAACCGCCTAACCAGATATTTCCCTTATAATCCTGATTGATACTATAGATAAGCTTGGAATCCAACGGGGTATTGATAAAAATGGAATTAGCGAACGTTCCTGTTTCCGGATCAAATAAATTCGCACCGCTGTAAGTCCCGATCCATATTTTATTGTCGCGGTCCATATATAAGGTATAAATCCAATTGCTGGACAATTGCGCTTTTTTGGAATTTATATTATCCGATTTATAGTGTTTGATTTGCCGGGTCTCCAAATTCAAGCTGTTCAATCCGCCGCCGTCCGTTCCAATCCAAAGAATCCCGTTTTTATCCTGGACAAATGAAGAAATATGATCATAACTTAATTTGCCGGCAGTACTGAAACTATCGTAATGCGAATCGAAACGGTTGGTTTGCCGGTTGTACCGGAATATCCCGTTTACGTACGTTCCAATCCAGATATTTTTGTCTTTATCCTCAAACAGAGCCGTAATCACATCCCCGGCAAACCCGCTTGTATGGGTAATGGAAAAATGTTCCATCTTTTGGGTTTCCAAATCAATCTTGTACATCCCGCCGCCGTCCGTTCCAATCCAAAGATTATCAAAACTATCCTCCAAGACGGAAATCACACAATTGGTACCGATACTCTGTTGAGGCTCAAAGGGATTGAATCCGTAATTTTTAAAATTATCCCCGGCGGAAGGAATAAACAGGATGCCTTTTTGATAAAGCGCCACCCACATGTTTCCCTGTTTATCCTCAAAAAAATGATGAATCTTCGCTTTTGACAAATCGGATGTTCCTAATACCGGATAAATCGGAGGTAACTTTTTGTTTTCCATATTGTAACGGATAATTCCGGCGCCATCCGTTCCTAACCATAAGTTATCGTTTTTATCCAATTTCATACAGAAAATTTGATTTTCCAGCACCGAATGACCGGTTTTTATCGTTGTAAAAGTTTGGGTAGGCCGGTCAAAAATGTTGACACCGCCCCCCAAAGTACCCACCAAAACCCGACCGTATGAATCTTCGCAGATAGAAAACACCCGGTCGTCGCTCAAGCTGCCCGGTATCAGTGCGTTGTATTTGAAATGTTTTACGGCTTTCGTTTCCGGATTGAACAGATACACGCCGTTCACTTTGGTTCCTAACCACAAATTGCCGAAACTGTCTTCATAAGCGCAATCGATGTTATCGTCTTTTATACCGCTATTATTTTTATTATAAAAAGTCGGCTCCAAAGTTTCCGCATCCAAACAGATGGTCCCGTGATTGGGATACGAAACCCAGATATTTCCGGCCCGGTCTTCGAGGAGCCAGGTGACCCGGTCTAAATAAAAAGGAATCCGGTCTTGGATCAGGAAGGGATGAAAACGGTCTTTTTCCCGGTCGTATTGCAACAATCCGCCCATGGAACCCACCCAGAAAATTCCCCGTTTATCTTCCAATACGGTATAAACATAATTTCCCCGGAGGGAAGTCGAATCATTTGGCTGTTCCGAATAAACCGTAAAATTGTAACCGTTGAATTTATTCAGGCCGTTTTCGGTGGCAATCCAGATATAACCTTGCGAATCCTGGTAGATTTGGGAGATATGGCTATTGGAAAGACCCTCATTGGGAGTCCACAGTTGCACTTTTTCCGCTTTAAGAAAAACAGGAAGAATGAATAAGAGTATTAAGACCGTTTGAATTTTCCGCATGTAACCTAATCATTTAATTATCAAGTTGCAAAAATACAAAAAATGTACATAAGTTACAAATCTTACAATTCTAAGTTACATATTTTATAGCAGTGTTTAATAATTATAAAAATATGTTTCATTTTTCTCTATAAAAATGTAAATTAAATACTAATTTTGTGAAATCATTAGTGAAAAACAGCATCTCATACGATAGATTTGTTTTAAAAAGTTAAAACAATAATTTAAATCTAATAAAGATTTTGTGAAACATAGAAAAACGTTAGCCTATGGTATAATGAATGACGAGAATTGAAGTTAACAGTTGTTATGATAAAATTTAGGCGGTTTATAACAGCTTTGAGAATCTTTTTTTAGAGCCTTATTTCAAACTAACAAATTAAAAAACAGTTATGAATTCAAAAAGGGAATTTAAATGGCGAGTATTCGCTGAAAAAACTAACAATCTCATGCGTGTCTGTGCGTTGCTATTGGTTTGCAGTCTATCCATGACTGCATTTGCACAAACAAGCATTAAAGTAACAGGTACTGTTACCGACCCATCGGGAGAAACACTTATCGGCGCCAGCGTAGCTGAGAAAGGAACCACCAACGGTACAGTCACCGATTTGGACGGGAATTTCTCCTTAACCACTTCGCCGGGAGCAACTTTGACAATAACCTATATAGGTTATTTTACTGCGACCGTACCGGTCGCAGTAAATAAAACACACTATGACATCACTTTGAACGAAGACCGGCAATCGCTGGACGAAGTGGTAGTGGTAGGTTACGGTGTGCAAAAGAAAAAATTGGTAACCGGAGCTACGGTACAAGTTTCCGGTGATAATCTTCAAAAATTAAGTACAACTACTGCTTTAGGCGCTTTGCAAAGCCAATCTCCCGGTGTGAATATTACACAACAATCAGGGGAACCGGGCGCCGGATTTAATGTAATTATTCGCGGTATGGGTACTATGGATAATTTTGCACCTCTTTACGTAATTGACGGAATACCGGGAGGAGATATTAATAATTTGAACCCTTCGGATATTGAATCCGTTGACGTTTTGAAAGATGCCGCTTCTGCTGCTATTTATGGTGCGCGGGGCGCTAATGGTATCATCATGGTAACCACCAGACAAGGTAAAGCAGGTAAAACTCAAGTTACTTATGATGGTTTCTATGGTGTACAAAACGTATATAAAATGCCGGATTTATTAGATGCCAAACAATATATGGCTATTCAGGACGAAACTCGTTTCAACGAAGGTAGCGGTGTGTATAATTGGGCAAATGAAATTCCGGGTTATTTATTGGAACAAATTAATAATGGTACATGGAAGGGTACCAATTGGTTGGATGCTATTCGTAATGAAAATGCTCCTATTCAAAACCACAGTATTAATATTACCGGAGGGAATGAATTGTCTAAATTTGCGATGGGATTTTCTTATGCCGGTCAGGAAGGTATTTTAGGTAAACCGGTTGCTTCCGATTATGATCGCTATACCGGACGTATCAACTCCGATCATGTAATTTTGAAAGGAAACGGTTTTGATGTCATTAAAATAGGTGAAAATTTAACTTTTGTACAAAGTAGCAAACACGGTATTGGTACAGGTAACCAATATTGGAATGATGTTCACAACGCTATTCGGACTACCCCTTTATTACCCATTTATAATGAAGCCGGCGGTTATTACAGTCAAGATGATAAAACAGCTGAAGGATGGAACTTGCAAGGTTCTATCGGTAATCCGATCATGGATATGGCTTTAGGTTCTCGTGGGTTAAATGAATCTACTAATTACAATTTGGGTGCAACAGCTTATATTGAAATACAACCGATCAAAAACCTGAAATACCGTTCGGTATTCAGCTATAATAATTGGGCTTGGGCTTCCCATTCTTATGATGGTATCCGTAATGTTTCTACAACCAATCAGGTTATCCAGGACAATATTACACAACAAGCCGGTAGCGGACATAGTATCACCTGGCAAAATACAATAAATTATATTTTTGATATTAATAAAGAACATAATTTTGATGTTTTAATTGGACAAGAACTTGGAAAATCAGGCTGGGGTCAAGATTTGGAAGCCCAAGGAAAAAACAGTTTTTTCCCGGGTTCATTCAAGAATGCCTATATTGATAATGCCAAACCTACTGACTTGTCACAGGTCAAAATATTCGGTACACCGAATGGAAAAGCCAGTTCGGTTTCCTTTTTTGGTCGGGCTAATTACAACTACAAAGAAACGTACTTGTTGACAGCTATTATACGGGCAGATGCTTCTTCTACTTTTGATCGAGGTCATCGCTGGGGTTATTTCCCTTCTGTATCAGCAGGATGGGTGCTTACCAATGAAGCTTTTATGGAGTCTGCTGTTGAAAGTGGTTTTAATTTCTTCAAAATACGTGCCGGTTGGGGACAAAACGGTAATAATCAGATGCCTTTTTTCCGGTATTTGGCTAATATAGTATCGAATGATCAAAATGCTTATTTTTTTGGAGATGATAAAGGTACTCCCACCACGGGCGCTTATCCTGAAAATTTAGCTAATCCATTGGTTACATGGGAAACGAATGATCAAGTGGATATAGGTTTTGATTCCCGCTTCTTAAATCAACGTTTAGGTGTCGTTTTCGACTGGTATCGAAGAACAACTATTGATTGGTTGGTTCAACCTCAAGGATTAGGCACCGACGGAACCGGACCTGCTTGGAAAAATGCCGGTGAAGTTCGTAATCAAGGTGTCGAATTGGGTTTGGACTGGAATGATCGCATGGGTGACTTTTCTTATGGGATCAATTTAAATGGCGCTTATAATAAAAATAAAATGGTTCACTATCCCAATGATAAAGAAATCCTTGATGGACCCGCTAATGTATTAAGTCAGGGTACAACTCAGGTATTCCGCATTCAATCCGGTTATCCGATGGGTTATTTTTATGGTTATAAAACAGAAGGTGTATTTCAGAATCAAGCTCAAATTGATGAGTACAAGGCTGCCGGTAAAGGTGTTTTGTCAACTGTTCAACCGGGTGATTTAATTTTTGCCGATACCAATGATGACGGCGCTATTGACGATTCCGACAAAGTGATGTTAGGCAAAGGACTTCCTGATTGGACAACCGGTTTAACGATTACATTGGGATACAAAGGATTTGATTTTGCTGCAACTGCTTATGGAAACTTTGGTTTGCAAGTGTTGAAATCGTATCGTTCGTTTGCTGATAGCCCATTACAAAATTACACAACGGATATTTTGGGTCGCTGGTATGGAGAAGGCACTTCCAATAAATTGCCCCGTTTAACTTCCGGTAGCAACTCCAACTGGCAAAATATTTCCGATATTTACATGGAAGATGCTGATTTTGTGAAAATATCAAATGTTACCTTAGGTTATGATTTCAAAAAGATATTGCCTAAATTGCCTTTGGGACAAGCTCGTTTGTATTTTACAGTTCAAGGTTTGTGCACGTTTACGAAATATTCCGGTATGGATCCTGAAATTGGTTATCATTATAGTGATAATGATGGTAGTTACAATTGGGCAACCGGTATTGACTTGGGTTTCTATCCGAGTGCACGGACTTATTTGGTTGGTGTTAATCTTAAATTTTAATTGACAATAATGAGTATGAAAAAAATAGTTTATATCATAATTGCAGCTCTTGTATGTGTGAGTTGTGAAGATTTTTTGGATTCGGAAAATTTAGTAGGAAAAGACTCTACTAATTTTCCAAAAACAGCCGATGATGCGGATCAGATGATTAATGGTATTTATTCTACCTTGAGTTCTGCTATTTCGGATGTTCCCTCTCATTACTATTTCGTTTCAGAATTGGCTTCTGATGACCGTTTCGGTGGCGGTGGAGAAAACGATAAAGTTTTTCAAGGTGTTGATAAATTGATGAATGTGGGTCCGGATTGGACACAACCTTTTTGGGAAACTCGATATACCGGAATTTTCCGTGCCAATATGGCTTTGGAAACCTTGGATAATTGCGACGTGGACGAAGCTACTTTGAATAAATACAAAGGGGAAGCTCATTTCCTTCGGGGCTTTTTCTATCATGAATTGGCAGAAATGTTTGGACCGGTTCCTATGCGGATTGTTACGACACCTGAAAATAATCCAAGAGCGGATGTTGATTTGGTTTATGGTCAGATAGCTTATGATTTGAAAAATGCAATTGAAAAATTGCCGGCTGTAAACTACAGTACAATTGTATCCGGACATGCTACGAAATGGGCTGCTGAATCTTTGATGGCTCGCGTATTTTTGTTCTATACCGGTTTTTATAACAAAACTGAATTACCTTTAGGTGATGGCACCGGTGAAACCGTTGTGGGTTCTGTTACAAAATCTGAAGTTATCGCATGGATTGATGATTGCGTTGCTAATTCAGGACACGGCTTGTTGGATGATTTTCGTCAACTTTGGGCCTATTCCAATGAATATACCGCTAAAGAATATGACTTTGTTTCTGATTTGGCAGCTCAAGGTAAATATTGGGTGTTGGACGGAAGTGGTAATAAAGAACACGTATTTACCGTTAAATGTTCTAAAATGGCTGACTGGGGAACCATTATCGGTTATTCCAATCAATTCGTACTTTTCTTCGGCTTGCGCTCAGATAACGGTGGTGAAGATACTTTCCCATTTGGTGTGGGTTGGGGAGCTGGTGGCGTTAGTCCGCAATTGTGGAATGATTGGTCAAACGATGACCCTCGTAAAGAAGCATCTATCCTGGATGTGAACACTGACGTGAAAAAATACATTTGGGGTGCCGACAAACAAGTGGAAGAAAGTGGTTTCTGGCAAAAGAAATTGTTGGCTATTCGTGCGCATGATGCTGATGGTAACTTAAAAAACTCATTCTCTTCTTTAATTTGGGAAAGTGATGATAACTTCCAATTGCGACAACTTCAAGATCACATTGTTGTTCGTTTTGCAGATGTATTATTGATGCAATCCGAATTGAAAGAAAACGCAGAGGGTATCAACAGAGTCCGTACTCGTGCCGGTTTGGGTAATATAGCTTATTCGTTGGATAATTTGAAAAAAGAACGTCGCTTTGAGTTAGCTTTTGAAGGCCGTCGTTGGGCGGATATTCGTCGTTGGCACATTGCAGAAGCATCTTTGGATAAACAGAAAGGTACAGCTATCTGGGTAAGGGGTCTTCCGGAAATAATGAAAGACTTTGGCGGCGGTTATAGCAAACGCTATCAAGAAACCCAAGGATTTTTTCCGGTTCCTGTTTCTCAAATTAGCATATCCGGAGGAGTATTGGAACAAACACCGGGCTGGGGAAATGTTTCAAACGAATTCCAAGGTTGGTAATCTATTTAATTTATAAATAATAAAAATTAAAAAATATGAATAAATCAATCATATATTCTATTTTATTTGGAGCCATATTGTTTTTTGCAGCTTGCGATCCTATAGAAAATAGAGAAGAAATGACGGGTCACATTACAGAAGACCAATTAGATGTTTCGGCTACTTTGGTAGTGGTAGATGGTATCCAGTCCAATAAAATTATTTTGGAAAATCACAGTCCCGTATTATCTAATTGGTATGTCATCACAGATCCGAAGAAAGGTACACGAAATTTACTGAGTATTAAAGCACAAGATGAAGTCTTATTAACAAGCGTAGGTGAAAATACGATTATCTTTGAAGGTAGAAACGGAGATGGTTCCACAATAACAAAAACAATCTTAGTAACTGTTGACGATATTGTATTCAAAATTCCGGGTCTTGAGTTATTTATTGGAAATGACACTTCTAAAACCTGGGTTTGGGATGCATTTACGGACAAAGGCACTCCATGGGGTATTGGAGGCGCTATCAATGATAAATCTCCTTCTTGGTGGGGACCGGGTTACGATAACTTTACCGAAAGTGATGCAACAATGACTTTCGCTTTGGATGGCGGTTTGGTTTTCACAAAAACGTTAGGAGATGGTACTAAAGAAGTAGGATCGTTTAAATATGAATTGACTTACAGAGTTAAAAATAAAGATGACGGAAAAGAATCGCCATGGGTAGTAGGTAAACTAATATTTGATAAGAATACAAAAGCTACAGTTCCTCATCCTCAATCTGCTAATTATCCTACTAATGCAGCTAAGCCTGATGCTTATGAGTTTTATATTCTCGCATTGGATGAAGATCAGATAATTCTGGCAACTCTTCCGGATAATATTCTTTCTGATGAAGTAGGCCCCGGTGGTGAAGCTAATTTCTGGATGTTCCGTCCGGAAGGATTTGAGCTTGCACCAAATGATGAACAAATTGCTGCCTTAACAGGTGGTTCTTCAAAAGTTTGGTCATGGGCTACCGGTGCTGTTTTTGGTAATGGTGGAGCAAACGGTTCCGGACCAGCTTGGTGGACAATGGATGCTGCTGATGTAAACGATCAAAAACCGGGTGAAGGTGCAGGCGCAACCATGACATTCAATATTGACGGCACCATGTTATTGACAAAAAATACCGGTGAAACTATCGATCAAACCTATAAAGTAAATATGGGTAAGTTTATTGCAGATTATTCTATTGGTACTTTAACTGTTAGCGATCACGTTTTGGCTGGTTATTCTCCCAATGATGAAGCCGGAGGCAAACCTTGGGTTCAAGATTATAACATTCTTGTATGTAACGATAATAGTTTAGTATTGCAATATATATGGTCAGGCGAAGATGGAACCGGTTGGTTCTGGGTATTTGCTCCTGTTCAATAATGTAAATAGCTTATTAATCTCTAAAAAAGGGACAGGCTTTCGAGTCTGTCTCTTTTTTAACTTTATATCAATGAAAAAAATAACTTTATTTTTAACTGTTATTTGCATCGCTTTTTCAGCTTGCAACAAAAAACAACCCTTGACCATTCAAGGTACAGTCAATCCAAGCAAAGATTTTACCGGCGAAATGCTCTATGTCATTTCGATGGATGCCGTCAATAATGCCGTTGTGGATTCCGTAGCAATAAAAGACAAGACTTTCTCTTTATCCATTCTTCCATCCGATTCTTTCAATATCGTGAGAATCACTCCCCGAAATGGACTGTTAACTTATTTTATGCAACCCTTATTAGTGGTAATTGAACTGGGTACTTTATCGGCCGATTTAAATCTCTCCAGTTCTTCGCATGGCGCTCCTTTAAACGATAAATTGCAACAGTGGAAAGAAAAGAAAGAAGCAGATAATCAAACTTTTATAACATTGCACAAAAAACTGGGAGAAAGCAAAGAGGAGGCTGAAAAAGAAATGATCAAGCAAGAAATAGAAACTCAGAAAACACTAAGCGGCGAATATAATTATCTCTTTGTAACGGAAAATAAAGGGAATGCCTTGGGGAAATTCTTTTACAAGATGCTGAAAGAAAGCTTTACTCCCGAGCAAGTTGCCGCCCTGAAAATGGAAGAATAGAAATATAAAAAGTTGACAGTATCTTGTCCATTTATTGAAAGAAAAGATATATCTTTGTATTGTTGAGAAATAAATAGATGTAATCATGAGGCGGCCGGAAATAGTTCAAGCATTAAAACTTATCCTTCAGCGAGTAGCACCGAATGCTACGGCTATTCTATATGGAAGTGAAGCGCGTGGTGATGCACGTCCTG